>CAYSKV010000031.1:0-1522 GCA_964431805.1 uncultured Gammaproteobacteria bacterium | reverse complement strand
TGAGTAATTTTACCGATTCTAAGATTAATTCTTTTTTTACGATTCCTAATAATCTCAACAATCTTTTCAGTATTCCTAATTCTGAATTTAAAGTTTATTGTGCTTTACGAAAAGCCACATTCGATAATAAAAATTTTTTAATTTTAACTGGAAACGTTAAAAAATTGATTCTAAGTATTCTATCTGATACCTATTCTTCTTTTAAAACTATAAGACGAATAATTAACCAATTAAGAGATCGAAATCTAATAAAGCTGACTCAATCAGACTTAGGTTTAAAAATAATTTTTCTCGAAAATAGCGAAGCTCCAATTCAGCACCCTGACCCGATTCAGCACCTTGAATCCAAAAATAACGCTAATCCAACACCCGAATCATCCCTTTTAAGCGCTAACCCAACACCCCCCTTATATGAACTTAAGAATAAGAAAGATTCTAAAGAAGATACGGAGTTATCTAAAGAAAAAAAAGTTATGTCTAAAAATTCATTCATTCTAAATAACTCGACCAACCCAAAAGAAAAACAACAAGACATAAGAATGAATGAATCACCCTTGGTTAAAACTATTAAACCGACCATAGACCAAAAATACATAAAAGCTATTGAACAACTTCCTGAATTCAAAAAATATAAACCGGACGAGCAAACTAGCATACATCGATTTATTCATAAAGCCAAAACTAAAAACATTGATCCGACAATTATAGACGATTATTGCAGGTCCATAATTTTTAATAAAAATCCATCTAACATGAAAAATCCTAAATACAAGCCTATCTTAAACATCAAAAATTACTCTTATGCGGCATTATTCAATAACATGAGCATTTATCATAAAATGGATAATCCTAATTTCCCTTTTGACACCAGGACCCAGGACGAACTTAAACATGAGCAGCGCCAAAAAGAAATAATAGAAAAACAAACACTGGAACAGCAAACCTCGAAAGCAATAGAAAACACTCAAGAAAACTTCTTAACCAAGTTAAAATACTTACAGGACCTTTTTAAAGAAAATTTTGAAGCATTACTAACAAAAGCTAAATTGGCGGTCGCACGCATTAAAAACTACAACCCGTTATTTGTTCCGGAAATCGATGCCGTCGAAGAACTTTATAACAACCATACCGATTATGCGTCGGCAAAAGCGGCATGCTAATTAATAATTTTAAAAAGTGTATGGATGGTACATGTAAATACTTTTTTTATTATCGAAAAAAATGCACAAAAGTATTATAAATATACATGCTTTATAAACATTGATTTTGCTCGAATGTATGTTAGTGTTATAAACATACACATTGCAATACCGATAATAATTAAAAATAAGCGGCCGAGGTAATAATATGAACAAGGAAAAATTTAATAAACTAAAAATCGAAGACCAGGTAAAACATCTTAACCTTGAAATTAAAACAAAGGAATTTGAAAAAGTTTGTAAAAGCGTTGGCAGTAACAAACCGGCTATGATAAAAAAACTTAAAAACAACGGCTATGTATTAAACGCAACAAAGAAAAAAA
>CAYSKV010000030.1:0-1524 GCA_964431805.1 uncultured Gammaproteobacteria bacterium | reverse complement strand
GCTTTATCCGAAGCTAAAAATACAACAGCATTAGCAATGTCAGCCGGCTCACCCATTCTTTTCCACGGAATAGCAGCAATAGTTTGCTGTTTCATTTCTTCCGGAGAAGCAGCACCAGGGGTTTCAATTGCACCAGGAGCCACAGCATTTACATTAATTTTTTTAACAGCTAATTCTAAAGCCAAAGCTCTCACCATACCATTAACCCCACCCTTAGAAGCACAATAATGAACCAATCCTTCAAATCCCACTAAAGAAGCAATGGAAGAAGTGTCTATAATTTTTGCTCCTTCTTTCATAACTTTAGCGGCTGCCTGAGAACATAAAAACATACTTTTCAAATTAACATTCATTACTTTATCCCAGTCGGATTCCTGCATTTCCATAAATTTTACAAACGGGAAAATTCCAGCGTTATTTACTAAAATATCAAGCTTACCAAAACTTTCTATAGTTTTAGTAATTAAATTATCAACCTCTACTTTATTAGAAACATCACATTTAATCGCTAGACTCTTTACACCTAGTTTCACTACTTCTTGCGCAGCTTGCTCACTAGTAGCTTGATTAATATCACTAATTACAACATTACACCCCTCTTTAGCTAGCGCCTGAGCAATGCCAAGACCAATACCTTGACCAGCTCCAGTCACAATAGCTACCTTATCTTTAAACATATTTTTTATTTACCCTGTTAAGTAAAAATTTGCATCCGCCCTCGCCAGTTGGCGAATGGCGGATTAAATTTTATTGATATTATATGTTTTTAAAAAACATATAATATCAATACTCAACTGGGTGAATTAAACTCGACTAAATTAAAAATTTTTATCTATTTTTTTAAACCCTTGAATTAAAAATAAAATTCCGGTAATCAAAGGAACTCCACCAATAATCAAACTCATTAACCATTCATTAGCCATAATACCCTTAAAATACCAAAGACCAAAAACAATAAAAACCCAACCGCCGATCTTTGGTTTTTTCCAAGCTAGCATAGTTACCATTAAAGCAACAAAAGCCAATATTCCATGCATTAAAGAATCATGCCAACCAAAATCCGGCCCAAAACCTTCTAAAATAAAAACTGCAAAAAAACAAACGATTAGGATTGATAACACGCGAGGAAGATAATAAATTACCTTTTTCATATCTTTTAAATTCTACTTTGATAATAATGCTGTTATAACTATGCCTACAAAAATAGCCAACCAAATTAAAGTTGCAAAAAGTAAAGTAAGGGCTTCTTTTTTAAACCCACTCAAATAGAGATGAATGGGTTTACCTAAAACTAAAAGGCTTGTTATGGAGGCGGAAATAATAAACAAAAGCAACATAAAAAGTGGAATTAAAAAACTGGGCTTGTTATCAAAAACATGCTCTCCATTAAAAAGCAACCACGCTACAATAGATACATAAATTAAAACCCCCACCGCATTTATTAAACTTTTTAAAATATATTCTGATTTTTTCATATTTTTATTATAACAGAAAATAAATGATATACCATATTTAATAAAATAG
>CAYSKV010000029.1:0-1758 GCA_964431805.1 uncultured Gammaproteobacteria bacterium | reverse complement strand
TGAAACAGCATAAGTTACTGTCACTTTAACATAATCAGTATATAAAGAATTTGAATTTAGAGGCGACCGCAAAAAAGTTCCGTCAGGATCCATCTTCTCAGTTTTTAATTTATCTAAATATTTTGTTAAAATTCTTCTATTGGCATAATCAAAGTTGGAAGATGTCATTATTAAATCATAGGACTCTTTAATGTTTTGTTTAAGGAAACTAAAAAAACCAATTTCTTTAATGCTCCCAAGAGCAGTCTTCCAGAAAGACTTTTTTTCATCCGGTATTCTTTTACTAGGCTGATAATACCCGCCCACCATAACGTGATAACTCCATTTTTTACTACTATCTAAAGCTGAAACATCAAAAAACAATTTATTTTCTTCGCCCTGCAAAATTACAGATCTTTGATCATCAAAATTATTTAATTTACCGGTAATATCTTCTCCGTTAAATAGTGCTTTGCTTAAGGGGATAATTTTTTGCTCATAACTATTGTCGCTATAATCAACGCCAACTAAATCATAAATATAAGTATAAGCCATTGATTCTATCCTGATTTTATTATTTTTAATCAGCGATAAATCTAGAGGAAAAACTAAAGTATCGTAAGTGCTAAAAATATTTTCGTCAAAACTCTTATCCGGATAATCAACCCACTCCCCCTCATTATTTTGAATTTTTATTTTAGGGGGAACAACTTTATATAATTGTTTAGCCCAATAATCACCGAAAGAAGTATTGTCAGACATATCAAAAAATAATTCCACATTTTCTTTGGAGGTAGTCACCCAATCATACTCGGCAAAAGATAAAATTCCTGTTTCCGAACCGCCGATAACTAACTTAGCCATTTTACTGCCGGCTGGAGCGGGCGGCAATTCAACTTCTACCCAATCCCGCAGATTATTATCATCAGCCAAATTTAAATTTTTAACGTCAGGAGTCGTCCAGGCCGTTTGGCGCCAGTCTTGTTTAAAATTTACGGATCCGCCCTTGTCAACATGATGAGTTATCTCGGGCTTACTATCCTGAGCGACGACTTGCTTAAGACAATCTAGGCCTTGTTTGCTAATGCACGAAGTAACCGGTTTTAAATCTTTAATAATTTGCGGTTTGCCGTCAGGCGAAACCAAAACTTGTTTAGCGTCAGAATTAACAGCGATTAATTTAACATCATTTAAATAGGTAATTTCCGGACGCTCTTCTTTTATAACTAATTCTATTTTACCGTCGCTTGGTTTAGCATATTCTAAATCCTCATAATGATATTTTTCCATCCTCTTATTTATAAGGCCTAAAATTGTTTCTTCTTCCATTATTTCCTTACCTTCGTTCACAGAATAAATAGTCGGGCAAGCGCCTGATGCATAATTTTCAAATCTAGCCCAAAGCGCTATTTCGTTATCAGTGTCAATATAATTACCGACATTAGTAGTAATATTAGAGGTTAAATTTATATCGGAAGTTGATCCGTCAGAATCCGACTGTACTGTTTCCCAGGCCGAGCTACCATAATTCCAAATCAGTAATGACAGATCATAATTAGCTCTGGTTTCATCGCTATGACCGTTCCATAAAGGAGTAATTTGAGTAATATAGCTTTCTTTTTTATTTATATAAAAACGATAGACCTGACTATCATAAGTTGCGTCTGCACCAGCCAAAGATGTAACCCAATAAGCGGCGTTATCCGAATTTATATTTGTATAATCTCCTGCAGCCGCTTGAGTTAAGCCATCATTAGGATTAGCAGGATTGCCAGAACG
>CAYSKV010000028.1:0-1859 GCA_964431805.1 uncultured Gammaproteobacteria bacterium | reverse complement strand
ATGAGTCCACTCTAAAAAGGTCAAAAATATTAAAAACAGGGTAAAATTATTATGCCGTATTTAATATAAAAATAATATGAAAACTTTTATAAAAAAGTGGACACTTTAGCTTGATTTTGCTATAATATAAATATATTATGATATTATAATAAAGTCAGGTGATAAAGATGTTTAAGGCAAATAATCAAATGGAATTCGATTCATGGGAAAATTTATTTGAAGGCAGAAAACTTGAAAAATATAAAAAATCCTGGGAATATCTGTTTTATAGAGAGATCTTTAATAATATAGACGAAAACGATTTTATGGTTATTTATTCGAAAGAAGCGAGCCGGCCTAATTCTCCGATAAATTCAATGGTAGGGGCTTTGATATTATTAACGGCTTTTGAATGGACTTATGAAGAGCTAAGCGATAATATAGATTTTAATGTTCTTACCAGGCTTGCGTTAGGGCTTTTCGATATCCAGAGCACGCCTTTTTCGATAGCGACTTTATTTAATTTTCAAAACAGGGTAATGGATTACCAAATCAATACTGGAATAGATCTTTTTGAAAATATGTTTCGAAAATTAACCGCGAGCCAGCTTGAGCAGTTTAAAGTTAAAGCCAATATTCAACGGACGGATTCATTTATGGTTTCATCTAATATCCGCCGTTACAGCCGGTTGCAGCTTCTTGTCGAAGTAATATTGCGGTTTTATAAAATTCTCGACGATAAAGAAAAAAACTGTTTCTGCGTTAAATTCGAAAGTTATCTAAAATACAAGACCAGCGGTCACTTTGTTTATAATGTTAAAAAAGATCAAATAACGCATGAAATAGATAAAATTGGCAAATTGTATAAAGAAATGATAGAAGAATATTGTGAAAAATACGAGAAAACAGTTGAATATAAAAATCTGAAAAGAGTTTATGACGAGCATTTTAAAGAAAATAATGACGAGGTCAACCCTATCGACGATCAGCAATTAAAAAGCGGAAATCTTCAATCGCCAGACGACACAAGCGCCACATATCGTAAAAAGAATGATAAAAAACACTATGGACGCTTGATAAGCCTCATCGAAACAGCGAATCCAAAAAATAACTTTAACTTGATAACCGATGTCAAAACGGCCGCCAACAACAAAAGCGATAATGAAATATTAAACGAAAGAATAGAAATAGTAAAAACTTTAACTCCAAAATTGAAAGAATTACATGCTGATGCTGGTTATGGCAGCAAAAGTAATGACATTTTATTAGATAAAGAAAACATCCAGATGGTACAAACAGCCATCAAAGGCCGCGAATGTGATAGAACAATAGAAATTGAAAGAGGGGTAGGACGTAATGTTTATTATGCAAAATGCCCGTATCAAAGCGTAAAAGGATTTTCTAACGGCAAAAAGTATGTGGCTGAATTCGATAGGGAAAAATGTTTAAATTGCGATAAAAAAGAGTGTTTAATGGCTCGTAATAAATATTCCAATCATCAATATTTATTCGATAAATCCGATTATTTGATGCAAAAACGAATCAAGATTATCGATAAATTACCGAAAAAACGAAAGAAAATAAGAGCTAATGTAGAAGCTACTGTTCGAGAGTTTTGCGGTATGAAAACAGATGGAAAACTTAAAGTTAGAGGCAACTTTAAGACCTCAGTTTTTGCCTTCCTGGGTGCGGTGGCAATAAATTTTGGCCGGATATACAGAAATTTAACCCAATTGGATGAAAAAAATGGCAAAATATCGTCATTTTTTCATAAAATTTTCGAAAAATTGTTTAAATTATTTTTTAACCCCAGACTTGAAGATTCTGGTCTGAAAAAGTCAGGTATATTTTGTTGAGTAATTTTAATGAACTCATTAATG
>CAYSKV010000027.1:0-2356 GCA_964431805.1 uncultured Gammaproteobacteria bacterium | reverse complement strand
AACATATTTTAGAAGGAAAAACTCATATTTTAAATTTATCTTTTACGGTTAATGGGATTAAAGAAAGTTTTGGCGGGACCGGAGGAAATATCGCTTATAATTTATCTATGCTCGGCGAGAAGCCAAAATTAATCGCCGTAGCTGGAAAAGATTTTAGTAAATATAAAAATTGGCTTATTAAAAATAAAATAGATATTAGCAGAGTAAAGATTTTAAAAGATGAGTTAACGGCCAGCGCTTCTATTATAACCGATAAAGATGATAATCAAATTACGGCGTTTGATTCTGGAGCAAAACAATTAATTTCTTTTAAAGTAGATAAAAACACGATCGCTATTATCGCGCCGGATATAGTCCCTAGGATGATAAAATATACCGAAATATTTAAGCAAAATCATACGCCATATATTTTTGACCCTGGCCAACAAGTCGCTTATTATAGCGCTAAGGAACTTAAAAATTCTATAGAAGGCGCTAAAATATTAATCGGTAATGATTATGAGATTCAGTTAATATTAAATAAATTAAAAATAAAAATAGCAGAGCTTAAAGAAATGACCGAAATTTTAATAATTACTAAGGGCGGTAAAGGTTCGGAAATATATAATAAAAATAAAAAAATTATTGTTAAGGCGGCTAAAAAGAAAATTAGCGTTGATACAACTGGCGCCGGCGATGCTTACCGCGCCGGCTTTATTAAAGGGTTAGTAATGGATTGGCCGTTAATAAAATGCGCGCAGCTGGCCAGCGTAGTAGCGGCTTACGCGGTAGAAAGTCAAGGAACGCAGGCACATCGATTTACTTGGTCGGATGTTAAAAAGAGATATGAGGATAATTATAAGGAAAAAATATAAAGATAGTAAATTTATTGAGTTGTCATTGCGGGCTTGACCCGCAATCCAGGAGTTAACGGCACAAAGATTAATATAAATATGAAGGAGGAAAAACAATATTATGTTTATATAATGGCAAGCAAGAGAAATGGCACATTATATATAGGCATAACCAAAGATTTATTAAATAGAAGTTTTCAACATAAATTAAAGCAAGATCCAAAAAGTTTTACGGCTAAATATAAAATTAACAGGTTAATATATTTTGAAGAATATCAATATGTTCAGGACGCTATTTTAAGAGAAAAACAGTTGAAAAAATGGAACAGACAATGGAAAATAAAACTAATAGAAAAAGAAAATCCAACTTGGCGTGATTTGTTTCTTAATATAATATAAATAATAATTATACGATTAACCCCTAGATTCCCGCCTGCGCGGGAATGACAAAAAAGGGAAAAAATAATAAAAAGCGGCTCGGAGGCCGCAATGACAGATAATAATAAAAATTAAAAATTGTTTATGAACCACGATGTTAAAGATTTAAAATTAAGTGTAGGAGGTAAGAAACGAATTGAATGGGCAGCTAAAGACATGCCTGTTTTAAATTTGGTCAAAATTAGGTGGGCTAAGGAAAAACCGCTAAAAAATGTTAAGCTATCAGCTTGTTTGCATGTTACAGCTGAAACCGCTAATTTAGTAAGGACTTTAAAAGCTGGCGGAGCGGAAGTTTTACTTTGCGCCTCTAATCCTTTATCAACTCAAGATGATGTGGCGGCGTCACTCGTTAAAGATTATGGTATTAAAGTTTTTGCTATTCATGGCGAGGATAAAAAAAGTTATTATTCTCATTTAGCCGCGGCCCTAAATTTTAAACCAAACATTACTATGGACGACGGCGCTGATTTATTAACGCTACTTCATACGGAATATAAAAAGCAGACTAAAAATATTTGGGGCAGTATGGAAGAAACCACCACTGGCGTTATTAGGCTTAAAGCTTTAGAGAAATCTGGAAAATTAGAAGTGCCAATTATGGCTGTGAACGACGCTAAAACTAAAAATATGTTTGATAATCGTTATGGCACCGGTCAATCAACGATTGATGGTATTATTCGCGCCACGGATATTTTAATTGCGGGAAAAAATATAGTGGTTGCCGGTTATGGTTGGTGCGGTCGCGGTTTTGCGACTCGAGCGCGCGGCATGGGCGCTAAAGTTATCGTCACTGAAGTTGATAAAATAAAAGCTTTAGAAGCGGCTATGGATGGTTTTGAAGTAATGCCCATGAAAGAAGCGGCGCGCATCGGCGATTTATTTTGCACTTTAACCGGCGATATTAATGTTATAAGAGGCGAACATTTTAAATTAATGAAGCATGGCGCTATAATTTGTAATTCTGGGCATTTTGACGTCGAAATAAATGTTAAAGAACTTAAAAAAATGGCGATTAAAATAAATAAAAACGTTAGAAATAATGTTGATGAATATGTTTTAAAAGGTAAATCAATTTATTTATTAGG
>CAYSKV010000026.1:0-2386 GCA_964431805.1 uncultured Gammaproteobacteria bacterium | reverse complement strand
GCGGGAAATAGTGATATTGCAGAAAACACAATAAATTTAACAATTAGGCTAATAACTGATAAAATATTAATAAGTTCGTATATAACTAGTTAGCTGAAATATATTTTTATTTTTATAAATTATACTTTAAAATAGTGGATAATAAATAAATTTATGACTTTACCTAAAATAATTTTAATAGGGAAAATTGGAGCTATTATTGGAGCTACTGTGATTGTAGGTGGTATTGTAATGCATCTAAACAAGGACTCCGATACCCTTCCTGAGCAAAGCGTTCTGGAGCAATCTTTATTAAAAGATTATAAAAAACTTTCAGAAACAACGGGGGTAGCGGAAGTTAATTTATTAAGCGCTTGCGCCAAGCCATTTGTTGATAAAATATTCGAGCTAACAGCCGATCTGGAAAACATAAAAAAAACTAAGCAAAGATCGCTTGATAACATGAAAAGCGACTACGAATACAATAAGGCTATGTCCAATCCAATACCAGAGCCTGGATCACAACCACTGGATTTTGAAGGCAACTCTATTCCCGTTAAAGAGCAATCTATGACCGACGAAGAATTCGATAAAATTATGTCTGAATATGTACCAGAAATCGGATCGGAAGCTCCATATTTTGATCCATCGGAAAAGCAAGTTGATGTAATAGCTTTGTATGATGAATTAATTAGAGAAACACAGATGAAAATCGACCAGGAAATCGATAAAATAAAACCTGCTTGTGAGGATGTTGCAAAGGAAGAGAAGAGGGATTGTGAATCACCTTGCCGAAATTATATACATAAATGTTTAAGTCTAGTACCGAATGCAGATCAAAATTTGTTTACCCAAGGATTAACATCTTGCATGGAAGAGTGCAGAAAGTGGAGTGACACAAAAATCCAATGTATAATAAATGCTACAGATTGTCCAGCTATGACCGAAATTTGTGGCTTATGATATTACGAAAATCAGATTAAATTAATAAATGCTTGGGCTGTCATCGAAAAAAATCATACATCATATAACACGGCATACCTGGCTCCGTTTTTTGTTAGCGCATCCGCACAATTATAACAAAAAGCTACAACGAAACTTTAGATATGGGCAAACGTTAAACGAAATAATGCTCTCTTACAAAAAAATACTATAAAAAAACCAAAAAGGAGGAATTATGGAAGAAAAATTTATAGAAAATCTGGATAAAGTTATAACAAAGTATCCGTTGCCAAGAGTTCATAAAGCCATTCTTTGCCTAATATTGGCTATGGCAAAAATTAGGCATAAATCTTATTATGCATCTGAAATAGATTCTGCCGTAAGCCTAACTAAAATTCTAATATTTAGCATGATTTTTGAAAATGATGAGGTGGATTACAAACAATTAAAAAATGACACGGACAAAGTTTTTGGGATCATGCTTGTTCTGCCTGATCTTAAAAAAATCGAATTAATTACTAAATATTGTCAGGAAAAAATGCCGGCAGGAAACATCGACACCTTTGAAAATTATTTTAAAAAACGATTTAATTAAACAATCGACGATCTTTTACCCGGGAGTAGATTTTTCTACTCCTTTTTTATAAAAAAATAAAGCGTCTTTTTGTGACGCTTTTGTTTTATGGATTGGGGGATCGGTGTGGGTTTGGCAACAGCCGGAGCTAAAGTGGCAGCAAAAGCTCCGTTATAAATAAACACCGAACACCCCAATGGCGGGATTTAACTTTTAAAAAGCTGTCAAAATTTTTAAAAGTTTTTTTAAGCCCGATTATTAGGGCGACAAATGGACATACCTCCACGAAATCCCGCTTAAAATTAAAAAGAGCTAATATAGCCCTTTAATATAACAAATTTATAAAATTTGTCAATAATTAATTGTTGATCAAAAAATTACAGACATCCCCATCTTGTATTATATATTCTTTACCCTCGGTTCTAATCCAGCCTAATTCGCGTGCCTTAGCTTCCGAACCGGCTTCAATAAATTTTTGCCAATTAATAACTTCAGCGCGAATAAAACCTTTAGTAAAATCCGTATGAATTACTCCGGCGGCTTGTGGCGCTTTAGAATCACGTTTAACCGTCCAGGCTCGAGTTTCGTCGGCTCCAGTGGTTAAAAAAGTAATCAAACCTAAAACTTCATAAGAAGCTTTAATTAATTTATCTAATCCGCTTTGATCTAAGCCTAACTCTTTTATATATTCGACCTGTTCGGCTTCATTTAAACCGGCGATTTCTTCTTCTAATTTAGCATTTATTTTAATTACTCCACCATCCCAATTATTAAAATTTTCTGTTGCACCTTCCTGAATATTTACTGCATAAATTATCGGTTTAACAGTTAATAATCCTAAATTTTTTACTTCTTTATTTTCATCGTCAGTAAATTTAAGTTCACGCGCGG
>CAYSKV010000025.1:0-3079 GCA_964431805.1 uncultured Gammaproteobacteria bacterium | reverse complement strand
AGGCCAGACACTACTTACCTATAAGATGGCAACCATCTTGTTAAGTACGCGCGCGTGTTGTAGTTGTTTAAATAGTTTAAATAATTTAATAATTTGCAAACTTTAAAAGCGGCTAAAGACAAGGGTTAAAATGGAGTTAGTCAATACAAATTAGATAGATAGTCAATACAAATTAGATAGATAGTCAATACAAATTAGATAGATAGTCAATACAAATTAGATAGATAGTCAATACAAATTAGATAGATAGTCAATACATTGATTTGCGATATGTATTAACTATAATTGATATTGCTTTATTAAAAGGTAATTTCAATAAAAATATTATCAATAAAAATATTGATTTTTTGTATTAAGTATGATAAAATAAGAAAAAGAGGTGGTTTGTAATGAAAAAAGACATAACAATTAGAAAACATTCTTCTTTGATACAAACTAATATTAAAGAGTTAACATTAATACAAAGAAAATTAATAAATTATTTGATTTATGTGGTTCAAAAAAATGGCTATAAAGATTTATATGAAACCAATATTCATGATTTAAAAAAAATGTGTAATATTTCTATAACGGATACTCTATATTTAAAAAACCAATTTCGCAAACTGTCTGAAATTTCAATAGAATTCAATTATTTAAATAAAGATAAACAAGAGACATGGCAAAAAATGACCTTTTTGGCAAGTGTAGAAATTTTTTTGGGTACCGGAAAAATAGAATTTGAATTTAGCAAAAAATTAATTGAACGAATTATTAAACCTAAAATGTATTCTGCATTAAATATAGTTTTAATAGCAGGATTAAGAAGTTCATATTCAGTGATTTTATATGAATTTTTACGTGATTATTTATCTGAAATACCTTCTAAACATTCAATACCTTTTTTAACAATTAATCAATTAAAAGAACTTATGGGCATAAACATAAACGAATATAAATTATTTCAAAATTTTAAAGTTAGAGTTTTAGATGTCGCTATTAAAGAAATAAATGAAAAAGCTGATATATCTTGTAATTATAAATTAATTAAAATGAGTGGTAAAGGACAAAAAATAACAGGCGTACAATTTTATGCACGAAAACAGGAAATTAAAAAACAGTTTAATTTAACAGAAGGTATTTTAACCGAATATAGTTCAGCCATAGAATCTAAATCTAATATTATTAAAAATGAATTTATTGATAAAATTCCGGAAGAAATAATAGCGGAAATACCCGAAAAATATAGAATAAGCTCATTATTTGAAGAAATAAATAAAAAAGTTAAAGAAGGCAAGGCAATCGATTATATAGGGTTGAATCTACGTTATGCGTTTAAAAAAGCAAAAGAAAATCCATTGTATTACGCGATAAACGCCTTAAATAAAAATTATGCCGGATTCGATATAGAAATTGAAGCAAAGAAAGCAAAAGAAAAAAAGGCTCAATCGGTGGCCATGAAAGATAATGAAAGTCAAAAGAAGCGTGAAGAAATAGCGTTGGATATTGTCAGGTCGTTTCCGCCGGAAAAATACGACGCTCTTTATGATAAAGCTAAAGAGCTTAACGCAAAAGAACATCCAGGTAATCCATTTTTTATTCGTGACTCGATGATCGAAATGAGAATGGCAAAAATTTATATGGAAAATTCAGAAAATAACAGTTATGAAAACAATGATAATGATTAAATCAAGTTTAATGATCTGATTAAATCTTTTAAAACTAATTTTTAAATTAAAATCAAGACAACATAACTCCAGGCCGCCCGATGCCGGCGAAACTTTGTCGCCGGCCGGAAGAACGGCCGGCACGCAAGCTCTTCGCGGGCAGTAGCCGGCTGCCGCCTGCGGAACCCTCGCCGCGGGGCGGCCGGGTTAATTCGAGACAAGAATTTTAATCGAGACAGAACTGCTTTTCTATTCCCCTAAAAAAATAACAAAATTCGAGGCCATAAGCGGAGCTAAAACGAACGCAAAAAGCAAAAAGGTAGTTTAGGTCGTCCGGGATTTTGAAGGCCCCTTAAAACGCGTTATATGCATTTGAAATTTAAATGTTTTAATGATACGGAATTATTTAATCTGAAAGTATCCGTTGGTTTTAATTTCTTTGAAATAGTTCGAATGGTCGTTTTTTAACTTTTCAAGAAAAATAACTAAGCACCATTTGGAAATATCATCCATAAAAGCGACGGATGGAACAAAAATAGCCTGAATCGAAGTGGCGTTGCGTAAAAAATTTGCCGTGGCCCGTGCAATTTTGGCGTTCATGAAACATGAAGGCGCTTCGGTTAAAGAAAACAATTCGCATATTTTCGGATCGCATAAATTAAGGGTCTGTTCGAGTTTTATTTTGAAACGAAAGACTTTTCTTTTATGGAGTTTAGCAGCCAGTCCATCAATCCTGTTTTCTTTAAAATGCCTTGCGAATTCAGCTAAAGCTACGCCTTTTTCTGAAGCCAGATACAAAGTCGGCTCGCCTTTCACATTCCAGCGGTTTTCATCGCTTTTTCCGCAATAAGTAAAATTTAACGGATCGATATTAATTCCCGGAGCCGCCGGAAGATGCCTGAGGGCATAACCGCTCCATGGCTTTATATAAGTTTTTAAAGACATTAAAATCCGGCCCCTTCATAATCCGCGGCCAGGGCGCTCAATACTCGGTCATAATCGCCTATCGAAATTAATTGAAAAGCGGTATGGCCGTCAAATACCGGCTGAGGTTTGAATATAAACTCTTGAAGCCCTTCGGGCGTATAAACGGCACATCCAAGGTCAATAATATTTTTTAATTTGTTGATTGCAATTATATGATTTTGAGCCGCAGGCTTATGCCTGGCTTCCTCCCAGCGGATAACGGTTCTGGAGCTAACCTGCAGCATAACGCCTAAACGCTCTGTTGATAAGGCAAGCCTTTTTCTGATATCGCCGATATTTTTACTTATGTTTTTAAAGTTGTCTTTTGAATAGTTAAGTGAATTGTACATAATTACGCCCCTTTCAATCATAAGTATATCACTTGTTATGACAAATGTCAAGACACAATATGCGAATCGGTCCTTTTGGGGCGGGCAGTGCGAGCTGCAAGCGAGCGCGCCCGCGCA
>CAYSKV010000024.1:1555-3222 GCA_964431805.1 uncultured Gammaproteobacteria bacterium | reverse complement strand
TGATATTTTATTATCTGGCTGAGCGCAGAAGTAGCCTATAATTTCCGGCGCGACTGAAGTTTCTATGGAAAATTTAGCGCTATTTTTTATAGAATTGCCCGCCTTGTTAAAGGCCGTAACAAACAATTCATGTTCGCCCGCCCCGATTGCTGGCGTTATATATAATTCATCGGCTTTTTGGCGCCAAATTTCTTTTTCGCCATTATCAATTTTAATTTCATAATAATCAATGCCTGAAATAGTCTCTGAAGCTACGAAGCTAAATTTAGCTTGCGACAATATACTACCCTCTTCTTTTACTTCAGTGATATTAAGATATTCGGGCACTTTTGTATCAATCTGAAATTTAAAATGAGAAATTTCTCCCCAGCCAGCGCTATTTTTTAAACGAAGATGAAAATACCAAACTCCATCATCAACATTTTTAAAATCATAAGAATTAGAAAGTCCATCAGATTTTGTTCCAGGGTCAGTGTCGGGGTTTTTATCAACTAACACATTAATAGCGGTTATATCTTTGGACATTACCCATTCAAACTTTGGATTATTATTAGTATACCATTTGTCAGGATCAGGATGAGTCGAGGAAAAAATTGCTGCCGCCACTGGCGTACCAGCGGTTTTCTTAGGAGTTGTATCTTCTTCTTTTGGTTTAGCTCCAGCTGCGGTTATATTAATTGAAGCTTTGCCCGTACCTGATAAAATATTTGTGCCAGCGCCGTCATTAGCTAAAACCAAACCGGAAGAAATAGATAATGGCGCAGTGCCAACCGTCTTAGCTTTAAAATTTATAGCAATAATTTTTCCTGACGCGCCGGAAAACCCAGGATTAAAAATTACGCCTTCAAAATTAATTGTACCTTTAGCATTAGAAAACGACGGTTCTTGCACCCATAAACTAAAAATTGAACCGCTTTTAGAAATTGAAGAGACTTCTAATTTATCGGATGGAAAAGAAATTACTCCCGAAGCTGCATTCATGGCTTGTTCGGTGCTGCCAACGTTTACATTTAAAGACACGTTGCCGCCGACTCCGCACGAGGCCGAAGAAGGAGAAAAAAATAAAGTGGCGGCTTTAGCATTCGCGGCGCAACTAAAACAAATCAACACAAAACTAATTACTGCCGTTTTTCTTATAATTTTTTTGACTTTGTCCTCCATGTTTTTTTAACTAATAAAATCAAAATGAGTAAAATAGCTAATATAATTATAGCCCAATTTTGATAATTTTCATATCTAAGGGGATAATTTTGTGGATGCAGCTTAGCGATTCTTTGATTGCCGGCCTTATCAACCGCTTTAACATAAATATAACTCTTTAAAGATTGATCTTTTAATAAATAAGGGCTATCGGTTTTTATCCAATTTTTATTTATTAAAAATTCTAAGCCGAAGAAAACAAATTCCTTAGTTTCTCTAATCTCATAATAATCAATCCCCGAACCTTTATCCTGCGAAGCGAAGACTAAAAAGTATTGTCCGTCAAAAATATTAGGATCATGAGCTATGGTCGGCGCAAATATTTCCGGGGCGTTAATATCTTTTTTTTCTAAAAATTTAGGCTGCGCTGGCGCCTGGCTAGAAACAACTAATTTCATATCTAAGGCCGTCGAGCTAGCCGAAGTTCCTAAACCGTCATTAAGTAAAGTTTTATAATTAGTAATTTT
>CAYSKV010000024.1:0-1455 GCA_964431805.1 uncultured Gammaproteobacteria bacterium | reverse complement strand
TTTTAATACTTAAATTCATATTTATAAAACACATAATTATTAAACTAACCGGTCCAATAAAACGCCATAATACTAAAATCAACTAAGTTAATTTTTGCATCAGCATTAAGCCTTTCTGCTTCTATCTTTTTAAAATCCTGGCTTAAATCCTTTTTATACCAATACGCCGCAATAGAAAAATCAACTAAATTAACCTTACCATCGCAATTTAAATCCGCTTTACTACATTTTGGTTGTTCTAAAATAGTTTCCGTGCCAACAACAAAACTAACCGCTTTGCTAAAAGAGCTAATTTCATTATTTAACGCAGCTTTTGATTTTGTGCTATGCTCGCCATTTTCAAGCACGGCGGTATCAAAATTATATAAATATACACCGCTAGCATCGGATTTAGTTTTATTAAAAAACTCTTCGTCCGAACTAACGGAAATAGTAATGTCGCTATTTGGAACCGACTCCCCAAAAATCGCAATATTTTCTCCGCGCTTAACTTGAGCTTTATCTATAGCAATAGTCGGCGCAAGAAAAATACCGCTAATTTTATTAGTAGCCCCGGTAGTTATGCTAACTGAAAAGGTTAAAAGAGAAGATCGAACTCCTTTAGAATCTTCGGCATAAATAGAAAAAACATAATTTCCTCCGGCAAGCCCCGAAAGGCTAATTTCAAAATTAGCGTCAGCGCCGGCTATAGTCGTCGCGGCGACTTGCGCGTCTTTTAAAAGCGTGACTGAACTTTTTGGATAAGCCCGACCGGAAAAAATAACGTTTGTTACTGTGGGAATAACTCCTGCGCCACCACCGCCTCCGCCGCCACCGCCACCACCGCAAGATCCGCAATCAGACGGGCAAGAACTGCAACTTTCTAAACCGTTACATAAACCATCTCCGCAAGAAGGATTTAAAGAACATCCGGAAGTGTCATAATCGCAAGCAGGATCGCAAGTAAGAGTTCCACTTAAAAAACCTCGGCTAGAGCAAGTCGCTCCGCCGAGGTCATTATTATCGCATTCTTCACCGTTTTCTTTTTCGTTATCGCCACAGACCGGAATATTAACGGTTATAGTAATCGCGCCACTATTATCAGCTGAGATCTTATTTATTACGACAAAAAGGCTAACGGCCGTAAAAACCGTTAAAAGCAAAATATAAATGATAAGATATTTTTTGTTCATTCATTATCTTTTCAAATTATTTCTTCTTAAGGCTAATGCCGAAGGAAACAAACCTGCTTAATATAATTAATAATAAAGCAGCTAAAACTACTCCGACAACCACATAACTCCAAGGCGCATAAATTTTTAAGAGTGAAATAGATCTTACATAAAGGCCGACAAACACATTACCCGGAGCAACTGTAAAATATAATTTTGCCGCCGCGGCCACGCCTATGCTAGTACCCTGGACATTAGCTGTTTGAACCGGAGCGCCCTGTAAAAAGCAGAAATAATCTCCTGG
>CAYSKV010000023.1:0-3350 GCA_964431805.1 uncultured Gammaproteobacteria bacterium | reverse complement strand
CGGCAAAGAAGCCACATACGAAATCAACGTTAACGCCAGTTCGGCATATTTGAGAGTTGATCCGTCAAAATACAAAATAGGCATTTCAGAAAAAACGGAACTTGCGGCCACGCTTGGCGGAGTTAGTCCGGTTTCTGTCAATTGGGCGATAGCGGGCGATCCTGGCGACGGCAGTTACGGTAAAATTTCAACTCAAGTTGGCGATAAATGCACATTCACGGCGCCGAACGCGGCCGGCGACTATATAATATCGGCAACATACGGTGAGCAAAAAACGAATTGTAAAATAACAGTCATGCCGCTGGCAATAACATTTGTACCGGCCAGTCAGATTATTAAGCCGGACGAAGTAATAAACTTCAAAGTAATCGTAAACGGCGTAACTGAACTAAAAAATATATCAATCACAAATGATGGCGGCGAGTTAAACGGACCTATAAAATATGAATATACACCCGAATCAAACTCTTGTTTTTTTGAATACAGTTTTTATGCAAAAAGCACTGATACCAAAAGTTTATATAATATCTATACAAAAGTAATAGACATGCCGATTTTGGTTGATGCGACAAACACATTTAAAATCATAAGAGGCCTTACGCTGACGCCCAAAGGCGCATCGGTGAATGCCGGCGGGCAGGTTTCGTTTGAAGCCTCCGTCATACCGGGCGAAAAAATTTCGGCAGAATGGAGCGCTGAAAGCGGCACTATCGTTAAAAACGATGACGGCACGGCAGTTTATACCGCCCCGGCAACTCCTGGCACATACAAGATTACGGCTAAATACGACAATTATACAGACGAAACTTATGTAACGGTTTTAGAGGCTATTCCAACCGAGCATACAATTAAAATAGTTTGTTTTTATCCCAGAGTTGGCGCTGAATTGATTCTGCGGGGAATATACGCTGAAATTGGCGATCCCAACGATATTGTGCAATGGTCATGTGATCCGGGTTCGGGTGGATTGATAGTAAATAGCGATAGCAGATTCTGTGATTATGTCGCGCCGCAGACACCTGGTAAATATAAGCTGACAGCTAAGATTAAAGATACGGATATCAAGGATGAAATTGAAATCGAGGTATCTGAAGTTATATTCAGTATATCTCCGCATGCTACAATGGTAACGATAAATAATAAAGCTATGCTTGAAGCGAATTTAACCGGCGCCGAAGGATCATTCGAAATAAGCTGGCAGCTTGAAGAACCATCGGCAGGCGGAGCGCTTGAAGTAATCGGAGGCCAGTATGCTCCGAAAGAAAAAGACGGCGCCCCGGCGCGTATGATAATGACAAATCGTACGTGTAACTATGTGGCGCCATCGGAAATCGGTCTGGGCATACGCTATGTAAGGGCAATATGCAGCCAGCCATATGGAAAAACATGGACCGCGAGGGCGAAAATAAAAGTAGTAGGTTATGAAGCGCCTGACGCGCAACTTGCGATTAACAATGTAGTTGACAATAAACAAATAGTTAATGTTGACGATGTTTTTCCAATTGAGACTGTTATTACGGGCCCCAATATTTCACAACCGGTTCGCTCCAGTGATGATAAAGACGAGGAACTTACAGGCAGAACCGACGATAGCAACGGTATGATATCAGACGATGGCGCTTATATTCCGCCTACAATTCCATTAATAAGCGGAGTTACCGGCTTTAGTGATATTATTTTTGAAATGTTTAATCCTTATAGGAGAGTTAAGATAACTATTGAAGTACCTGAAGTTAAAGTATATATGAACCCTGAAACAATAACGCTTGGCGTGGGAGAGTCATATACATTTGACAGCCGGGTAAGCGGATTAACAACGAAGCCGCCGCTTCAATGGAGTTCTAATGGTATGCTCGCGGGCGAATCGAATAATTCCCGGATTTATTCGGCCCCTGACACGGCAGGCACCGGGTATGTAAAATCAGAGTTTTCATATACCGTAAGAAATTTGCAAATAACAAGAAATACTTCGGCCGCGATTAAAATTGAAGATATAACGCTGATTTCAGATATTAATGAAGCAGTTCTTGAAAACGGCGAGTCGAAAGATTTTAATGTTACCGTGACAGGCGCGCATAATAAGGCAATAGACAGCATAGCTATAGAAGGCGCTTCTGATGGCGCAATTATTGAAAACGCAAACACGGGCAGCGGATATATGTTTACCTTTAAAGCGCCGACTTATACCGGACATTATAGCAGTGACGCCGAAATTTATGTTAAAGCCGTCAGCGCGGCTAATAAAAGCAAATTCGGCTTGTTTAAGGTGAAAGTTAAAAGACCGAGGTAATATTGGTTTTTAAAAAATAATTTTTATTATAAAACTATTATCGATGCCTGATAATGTATTTAAAATTAGAAATGCCGTTAATGAAATTACCTCTAAAAAAAATATTTTTGGGCAAGTCATAGCAAGTTGGATCCAATAGTCGAAGCGGCGAAAACTAATAAAAGTTACTGAACGGCGTATTAAAATGGCAAAAAAATTAATAAAGGTATTTTTGAAGATTTAAGCAGCTTCGTTCAAGCCGCTTAAGTTAAAGCCAGTGGCTTTAAAACATTTAAGAATTTTAGTGTAATGATTTATTTGTTACCCACACGATATGAGGAAGAACTAAATTGGTTCCTTTTCAAAAAAATCATGTCGTTTTTAATGGGTTGACAATAAATACTTTTTTAATATGACTCATATATGGAGCGTGTATATGGTAAATCTTAAAAATATAATAATGGTTTTAAAAAATGAATTTGAGTATGGCGGAAAATTAAATGGAGTTTTAAAAGAGCTCGCCTGTTTTATTATATTTATTGAAATAATATTAAGTTTATTTTTTATGGTTGCACGACCAAATTACTTAACTTTTACAACTTTTTTTGATGGACAGGTAATTATATATATTGCAATTATGTTATCACTTGTTGGAATTGAATTTTCGGCTGTTTTTTCAACAACTTTTTCCGAAACATGTTCTCCAATAATTAAATTTAAAAATTATAAAAATATCGAAGTGATTATAGGCATTTTAATTATTTGTATGTCTAAATTTATTATTCTTATGTTACCAATTTTTATTATTATTTACATGTCCACCCAATATTATAGCGCTAATTTAGGTTTGATTTATCTGATACCGTTTTTCCTTTCAAACAGTTTTTTTAATATTTCTTTAGATATTTATGCAATATCTATTTTTAAAAATTATAAATTTTACATATGCACGATTCTTAAAGTAAATTTATTTATATTAAATTTATTTATATCACAGTTTATTAGACGTGTTTTTTGCTATAATTCAGAAGGTTTCTCTTCTATTTTATATCCAGTTTTTTTACAATCTATTTTTTCCTTA
>CAYSKV010000022.1:0-4548 GCA_964431805.1 uncultured Gammaproteobacteria bacterium | reverse complement strand
GATAAAGCCGTGGATTTAGTTGATGAAGCGACTTCGGCTTTACGCATGGAAATAGATTCTTCGCCAGAAGAATTAGATACTTTAAAACGAGACATAAAAAGATTAGAAATTGAGAAAGCCGGCTTAACTAAAGAAAATAAACCAACCGCTAAATTAAAAGATATAAATAAAAAATTAGCTCATCTAAAAGAAAAAGCTAATCAACTGGAACTCCATTGGCATAATGAAAAAAACGTTATTGCTAAAATCAGATTGTCTAAAAAACAAATTGACGAATTAAAAATTCAAGCTGAAATTATTGAAAGACGCGGCGACGATTTAACTCAGGTAGCCGAAATCTTATATTCAAAAATTCCAGCGCTGGAGCTTGAAGTAAAAAAACAAGAAACTGAACTCGTAAAAATTCAAAGTGCTGGCCAAAGAATTTTAAAAGAAGAGGTTGACGAAGAAGATATCGCCAAAGTCGTAGCCCGCTGGACCGGCATTCCAGTTTCAAAAATGCTTGAATCGGAAATAAAAAAATTAGCCAAAGCCGAAGAGGTTTTAAATAAAAGAGTTATCGGTCAAGACGAAGCCATAAAATCAGTCGCTAACGCAATTAGGCGTTCTCGCGCCGGCATTAATGAAGAAAAAAAACCAATTGGTTCTTTTATGTTCGTTGGCCCGACTGGCGTAGGTAAAACCGAATTAGCTAAAGCTTTAGCCGAATTTATGTTTAACGATGAAAACGCTTTAGTTAGACTAGATATGAGCGAATTTATGGAAAAGCATTCAGTGGCAAAAATAATCGGCTCCCCTCCCGGCTATGTCGGACATGACGAAGGCGGACAATTAACCGATAAAATCAGACGCCGACCGTATAGCGTTGTCTTATTTGATGAAATCGAAAAAGCTCATCCAGAAGTCTTTAATATACTACTGCAAATTTTAGACGACGGCCGTTTAACCGACTCTAAGGGACGAGTGGTTAATTTCAAAAATGCCATAATCATCATGACTTCAAACTTAGGCAACGAAGTTATAAAAGAATATTCCATTGGTTTTACCGACACTACGGATGTAAAAAAAGCCGCTGATTTACGCTCGAGTGAAATGAAAGAAAAAATTGATAACATACTAAAAGATAATTTTAAGCTTGAATTCCTAAACCGCATTGACGAAATCGTAATATTTAAAAGTTTAAACAAAGAAGTTTTATCTAAAATCGTTGACCTTGAATTAGCTAAAGTTGAAAAGAGATTAAAAAATAAAGAAATCAACATTAAAATCGGCTTAAAAGTTAAAAAGATGCTAGCGGAAAAGGGTTATGACACGACTTATGGCGCTCGGCCGTTAAAACGCATTATTCAAAATATGATTTTAGATGAATTGGCCATGGAAATAATTGAAGGAAAAATTAAAGAGGGTGATAAAGTTGAAATTAATCTAGATTTAAAAGATAAAATTTTAATGACCGTAAAATAATCTTAAGAATAAATTAAGATAAAAAAAGAAGCTGCCCTAATTTAGCTGGGCAGCTTTTTGATTTATTCGGGGATAATTTTACATTGTAACAACTTGGCTTGAAGCTTGTTTTTCCATTTCTCTGGCGGCCTGATCAATTTGTCGTATCTCTTCTTCGACGACAACTTGATTTAAATAATTAGTGCGGATAGTTTGATGACGTTTACGGCTACTGCGAAAATCAGGAAATTTTCCTTTTTTTGAATTTGGCTTGGCTCGTAATTTAGTCTTGGGAGTTATGCTTTGACGTGTCGCACCATGAAAACTGACGCGCGGCGAATCCAGCACTATAACTTCAACCTTTTCACTCTGCTCATCGGATAATAATACTCCGATGCTTTCATTATGATTTTCGGTTGAAGCTACTAGCAGAACTTTATCGTCGTTATCCTTATCAAACAATTTTGGATACATTCTGCTATAATGCTCTGCTATTTTCTCCGGGGTATCCAGTACATCTTCACCTGAATCTATGCTTTCGGCTTGGGACTTAGCGATGATTTCATGTGTTTTATTAAAAATAAAATCACGATCATCATCTTCGGCGAAAATAACAGTATCCAGGGCGATAGCAATCGAGTTTGAAATTTTTCCCATAATTCCGAAAATATCCGACGCCCGCGAACCATCAAGCCCAGCAATTAACAAATCCATAAATGGAATATCTTCGCTGCCTTGTAAGCGCTGTTCGTTATCCTGAACATGGCTTGGCCAATTAGTTATGCCGCTTATAGCCACTGCCGCAGATGTGTACATATTTTTTTCATCTTTAGCACCAATGCCAATAATGGCGGATCCCATACTTTCTCTTCGTTTTATATCGCCATTCCTGAGACCTGAATTTGCCAAACCCTTCTTTGTTGCTTTTCCCATCTTTACTCCTCCTTAAAAGTAAAATAATGAAAAATTGTTAAAAGATCTTTTTTATCCCCTTTCCGCTTAAACTTAAATTAAACTCTAGCATAACTAGCAAAAAAATCAACCCTCGCTTTTGCACAATTACTTTTCATATTTTTAAAGCATTAAACTAATATTAGCAAAATTATTTTCTGTAATTTGCTCCATGTTATTTCGTATACTATAATGTATAGTATAACTAATAATTAGTAATTTTTTGTATGGCTAAAATAAGATTGCTTTTACTGTTTTTTTGTATTTCAATTGTATCGTTATATACAATAAATTCGGCTAAGGCCGAAGGTTTTGATCCTAATAATATTATTAGTGATTTAGAAATTCTGGACTATACATCCATGGATTTAGCTGATATTCAAAAATTTTTAGAAAATAAAGGCAGCTATTTAGCTACTTATTCTTGCCCTGACGCTTATGGCACATCCAGAAAAGCTTCAGAAATTATCTACAACGCGGCTGCTAATAATTTCGATTGCGACGGCGCTATTTTAAGCGATAATCCGACCATAGAAGAAAGAATTTTGAAATGCAAAAAAATTACTATCAGTCCAAAATTTCTTTTAGTGCTTCTGCAAAAAGAACAAAGTCTTATTGAAGGAAACCCAACGCCAAGCCAAAGAGGTCTTGATTGGGCGACCGGATATGGCTGCCCTGATTCAGGCGGTTGCAACTCCCGTTGGCTAGGTTTTGGCAAACAAATTAATTCCGCTGCTTTGCAGTTTAGAGATTATATTGATAACCCGCAATACTATACTTATAAAGCCGGCAACACTTATACTTTCACCAACACGGATAAAGAACCTATGACCGTTACACCAGCTAACCAAGCCACAGCCGCGCTTTATAATTACACGCCGCATGTTTATAACGGTAATTATAATTTTTATAAAATATGGCAACGCTGGTTTACGAAAATTTATCCTGACGGTTCGCTTTTACAAGTTGATGGAGAAGCTGGAGTTTGGTTATTGCAAAATGGTTTAATACGACCATTCTTATCGAGAGCGGCCTTAGTTTCGCGCTTTGATATTAATAAAATTATAAAAATAAATAAATCCGATTTGGATAAATACGAAAAAGGCACTCCGATTAAATTCGCCCAATACTCTTTAGTTAAATCTCCACGTGGCACTATCTTCTTAATTGTTGATGATAAAAAACGCGGCTTTACTTCTATGGAAGCTTTCCGTAAAATGGGCTTTAACCCAGAAGAAGTTGTTGCCGCCGCCTGGGAAGATATAAATTATTATGCTGATGGAACTAACATAACCGCTACCTCGACTTACCCGACCGGCGCGCTACTACAAAATAATAAAACCGGCGGAATTTATTATGTAATTGACGGCATAAAATACCCGCTCATAGATAAAATTTTCTTAACCACTAAATTTAAAAGTAAAAAAATCATAGCGGTTTCTCCAGCTGAGCTAGATGAATATGAAACGGCTAAACCTTATCTATTTGGCGATGGCGAATTATTAAGAACTAAAGATTCTCCTTATACTTATGTAATTTCCGGCGGCAAAAAACTTTTAATAACTTCGGATAAAGTCTTTACTAGCTTAGGCTATAAAACGGAAAATGTTATAATTGTACCTTCAAGCATTTTATATTTATATGAAGCCGGCACGCCTTTAACCGAAGAATTAATAGCCAACAACACTTCTACTGATTAATAATTAAAATTAATTAACTATATGCCAATTGTATTTTCCGCCATTACACCTCATCCGCCCATCGCCATTCCAACAATCGGCAAAGACAATGTAAAACAGATTGAAGCCACGACTAAAGCTTTCTTAAAACTTGAACAAGAATTATACGCCTCACAACCGGACAGTATTATAGTTATCTCTCCGCATGGCTATTTGCAGGAAGACGCTTTTACTATAAATCTAAGTCCGGAATTTACGGCCGGCTTTGACCATTTCGGCGACCTAACGACTAAATTTACTTTAGCCGGAGATATTGGATTAGCGCATCAGATAAAAGAAAGCCTAGAAACTAAAGTCCAATTGCAATTAACTAGCGAACCCGAGCTTGATCATGGCTCGTCCGTGCCGCTTTATTTTTTGACTCAACATCTGCCTAAAATAAAAATAATCCCGCTTTATTATTCGGGATTGGATT
>CAYSKV010000021.1:0-6612 GCA_964431805.1 uncultured Gammaproteobacteria bacterium | reverse complement strand
CATTAAGTGGTATATAATTATAGTATAATGGTGAACGGTGGGGAATAGTGGTGAATGGCTTAATTTATCTCAAGCTTTTTAAAATAAAAACAAAAATATGTCCGCCGAGGCTTAGCTGAAAGCGAGACAAGCCGGCCAAGATAATCACGCCGGCGCACTATGGCTAGTTTCGTGCCTAACGAAACAACTTTTAATTAAGGCAAAGAAGGGGTCTGAAGAGCGGTTTACCGCTGGTCAGACTTCTCGTTGGCCTTATACTTTCTAAAACTTTTTCATGTTCATCGGAGAATATAATCACAATTTAGACGACAAAGGCAGGGTAGCAGTACCGGCCAAATTCCGCGCTATGTTGAAAGGCGGCGCAGTAGTTACTAGAGGATTGGATAACTGCCTTTTTTTGTACTCTAAAAAAGAATGGCAGGAGTTGGCGATTAAATTAGCTAAGCTGCCGATCAGTAAATCCAATACTCGCGCTTTCTCTCGTTTAATGTTAGCTGGCGCTATGGATGTTGATTTTGATAATCAAGGTCGCATAATGTTACCTGAATATTTAAGAAAGTTTGCTGGTTTGAAAAAAAATCTTATTATCGCCGGACTTTATGACCGCTTAGAAATTTGGGATGAAGCGGTTTGGAATAAATATAAAAGAGGAACTGAAAAGAAGAGTGCGGCTATAGCCGAAGCCTTAGGAGAACTCGGAGTATAAAAATATAAAATAAATAAAACAAAAACAAAAATATGACTAAATCAATTGTTTGCCAAGACACTAAAAAACAAGCTCAAAGCGTAAGAGTAAGAATTATAAAAGCGCCGTTGGTTGATAGCGGAGTTTTAAGGCAAGTTTTAGCGCAAAGACAAAGAGCTTTAGTTTTGTAGCTTTAAAACGCTATTTATTAAAATCAATGAAATATCAACATGTGCCAGTCATGCTTAAAGAGGTGATAGAGATTCTTAATCCGGAGCCCGGAGAAAATTTTATAGATTGCACTTTAGGCGGCGGCGGTTACAGCAAAGCGATTTTAGAAAGAATCGGCGAGACAGGAAAAGTTTTAGCTATTGATTTAGATGATTTAGCCATAACTAACGCCAAATTAAATTTCAAAACAGAAATAAAAAACAAAAACATAATTTTAGCCCATGACAATTTTAAAAATTTGCAAATCATTGTTGAAAAATATTTTACGGCGAATGCCAAATTCGACGGCATTGTACTTGATTTGGGGTTATCATCAGCTCAACTCGAAGACCGGAATCGAGGATTTTCTTTTAACATATCTAATGCGCCGTTAGGAATGAATTTTGGCGAGCAAACAGGGGAGACGGCAGAAAATATTATTAACAATTGGAGCGCTGAAGATTTAGCCAAAATATTTAAAGATTACGGTGAAGAACAATTCGCTTATAAAATTGCTTTAGCCATAGTTAATGAACGTAAATTAGAGAGAATTATTACCACAGGTAAATTAGTTGAAATTATTATTAAAGCTATACCAAAAAGATTTCAAACAAAAATACACCCAGCTACTAAAGTTTTTCAAGCCTTGCGCATCGCCGTTAATCAAGAATTAGAGAATTTACAAGCAGTTTTACCTCAAGCGGAGAGTTTATTAAAAATGGGCGGTAAATTAGTAATTATTTCTTACCATAGTTTAGAGGATAGGATAGTTAAACAATATTTTAAACAAGAGTCTAGAGATTGTCTTTGTCCGCCAACCATGCCAATCTGCCAATGCGGGCATAAAGCCAGTTTTCAAATATTAAATCATAAAATTTTAAGGCCGACTGAGGAGGAGGTCTTAAAAAATCCGAGATCTAGGAGCGCTAAGCTTAGGGCGGTTAGTAAAATACACCCGGTCAAATAGCGCCTCGCGCTAATTTTACTTGAAGTAAAATTATTTGACGGGGTAAATAAAAAAATAAAAATAAATATTTACACCGCTAGAAGTCTTATAGTAAAAGAGACATACAACGGGGTAAGCAAAAACAAATATTATGAATACTTCTAATGGGGTGGAAAAAACAGAAATCAAAACCAAAAAATTACTATCCTTAAAAAAGATATTTAATTTAAAAAATTTTAACAAAATTATATTTTTTGCTATAATTGTCATATTGGTTTATTATGTGGCTGGGGTTAATGATTTATCAATCAAGGGCTTTGCTTTAACTGAGCTAAAGCAGCAAAAAAATAAATTAATTGAAGCTAATAATAAACTCGAACTTAATGCTTTGGATTTAAGTTCTTATTCAAATATTAAAGAAAAAGTAAGAGATCTAAAAATGGTGGCGGCCGGAGAAATGAGTTATTTAAGTTTTGTGACCGAGGTAGTGGCAAAAAAATAGAACTATTTAAAAACTTTTTTTAAAAAAAGTTTTCAATGCTTTCCCCGCAAGGGGATAAATAAAAAATACAAGGTATTAAAAAAATTTTAATAGCGAGCGAAGCCCTACGGCCATTAAAATTTTTTTAATAGATAATTTATGTCGTTTTGGAAAAAAAGACAAGGTAATAATGATAAAATAAATAATAGTCGCATTAATTTAATAATAGCGATTATTTTTTTATTGGCTGGAGTTGTTATATATAAATTAATTAGTCTGCAGGTTTTAAATTATGATTTATATTCTAATCTAGCTTCCGACCAGCATCAAATTTATAACCTCATTAATCCGGTTCGTGGGAGAATTTTTATTCAAAACGATGTTAAGAGCGCCGACAATCAACTTTATCCAATTGCTACTAATAAAAATTTTGCTTTACTTTTCGCTGTGCCAAAAGATATAAAAGAGGCGGAAAAAATCAGCGAACAACTTTATGTAGTTTTTAAAAAAGAAAAAGTAGAGAAAGAAGTTGAGGCAATTTTTAAAAAGGAAGATGAAAATAATTTAAAAGCGGAAATAAAAATTTTAGGCGATGTAAAAGATGAAGCTTATAAAGTAAAGGAAGCGGAAATAATTGCTAGACATCAAGCGCTTTTAGCTGATAAAACATTTCAAGATTTAAGGCAGGTTAGGCGTGAAGCGGAAATTAATTTAAGAAAAAAAGAGGCGATTGACGCTTATCTTAAAAAGCTTGATAAACCAGGTGATATTTACGAACCGCTTGAGCAAAAAGTTGATGAACCAGTTTTAAAACAGTTTTATTTAACTTTAAGCCAGCCAGCCGATAATTTAAAAATTGAAGATTTAGAAATTGACGGCGACGCCATGTTTATTTTAAATCATGGAGAGAAAAAGGAATTTAAAATAGATGGTATTAGTTTTAATGAAAGTTCTTTTCGTTTTTATCCAGAAGAAAATATCGGCTCTAATATTTTAGGCTTCGTCGGTTACGTCGGCGATAAGCAGCAGGGCAGATATGGTTTAGAAGAATTTTTTGACGAAGAATTGGCTGGAGCTGCCGGTTCAATTAAAGTTGAACGAGACGCTAAGGGCGACCCGATAATTATTAATGACCGCGAATATAATAAAGCCGAAGATGGCAGCGATTTAATTTTAACTATTAATCGTTCAATCCAATTTACGGCTTGCCAAAAATTAAATGAAGCGGTGGCTAGGCATGGCGCTGATGGCGGCAGCGTTATAATTTTAGAGCCTAGTACCGGCGCAGTTTTAGCTATGTGCTCTAGCCCTGATTACGATGGCAATAATTATAAAGATGTAAAAGATATAAAGGATTTTACTAATCCGGCGATTTTTTCTCAATATGAGCCAGGTTCAATTTTTAAAGTTATTACCATGGCCATGGCGCTAGATCAGCGAAAAGTAACCCCGCAGACAACTTATGAAGATACCGGTCAAGTTATAATTGCAAAATATAAAATAGAAAATTCCGATCATAAAGCTAACGGCGTGCAAACCATGACTGAAGTTTTAGAAAAATCTTTAAATACCGGAGCTATTTTTGCCATGAGATCAATCGGGCCAGACTTATTTTCAGAGTATGTAAAAAAGTTTGGTTTTGGGGAAAAAACCGGCATTGAACTTGAGGGCGAAAGTAAAGGCGATATAAAAAATTTAACAAAAAAACCGGTTGGTGAACTTTACGCCGCCACGGCTTCGTTTGGCCAAGGTATGGCGGTTACGCCCATACAAATGGTCTCAGCATTTTTAGCTTTAGCTAATAAAGGAATTATGATGAAGCCGTATATTGTTAAAGAAATAGTTAAGCCGGATGGGACTAAAATTAAAACTGAATCTAAAATAATCGGTCGGGCAGTTTCAGAAAAGGCCGCGGCCATTTTAAGCGGTATGATGGTTAATGTAGTAGAAAACGGGCATGGTAAAAAAGCCGGGGTTAAAGGTTATTATGTTGCCGGCAAGACCGGCACAGCTCAAGTTCCGGCAAAAAGCGGCGGTTACCAAGCCGGCGCTCATATTGGTTCTTTCGCCGGTTTTGCTCCGGCCGATGATCCTAAATTTGTTATGTTAGTTAGAATCGATCAGCCGCGAGACGTTGAATGGGCGGAAAGTTCGGCCGCGCCGCTCTTCGGCGAATTGGCCGAATATATGCTTAATTATTGGCAGGTGCCAAAGCAAAGAAACATAACTGATGATAAAAAATAATTTATATAATAAAAAAACAGATGATTATTCATCTGTTTTTTTATTATTGTACCGCCAAGGAGAATCGAACTCCTATTACCAGGATGAGAACCTGGCGTCCTAACCGTTAGACGATGGCGGCATAATTAACCTAGTACGGCGCCAATAAAATTTTCATGGCCTCTTAAAAATTCTTCACTCTCTAAAGCGCTTTTTCCTTCAAACTGCAGTTTTTTTATAATTAAAGCATCTCGGCCGCATTGTACGGCTAAGCCGTTATTGTATTTAAAAGTTTTGCCAGGTTTATAAGAATTGATTTCTATTGGTTGATTTTGCGCGGAAATTATTTTAACTTGTTTGCCGTCTTGCCAAGTCCAAGCCATTGGCCAAGAATTCATAGCTCTAATAAATCTTTCAATTTCTATGGCTGATTTTTTCCAATCGATTAAACCATCACTTTTTTTTAAAACTTTAACATAACTAGCTTGGCTAGAGTCTTGCTCTCTCGGCGTAATTTTCCCGGCTAGATATTTTTTTATGGTTTCAACCGTAAAATCAGCGCCCATGGCCGATAATTTATCATATAAAGTTTCGGCCGTATCGTTATTTTCTATTTTAATTATAGTTTGAGCTAAAATCTGGCCAGTATCTAAACCTTTATCCATTTTTATAATAGTTAAACCGGTTTGTTCGTCGCCGTTTAAAATAGCGGCTTGAATTATAGCCGCGCCACGATATTTTGGTAAAAGCGAAGCATGCAAATTAAGGCAGCCATATTTCGGTAAATTTAAAATTTCTTCTGGTATAATTTGGGCGTAGGCCGCGACGACAATGACATCCGTTTTTAATAGAGAAATTTTTTCCCTAATATCTATAATATGATCCGGCTGCAAAATCGTAATATTTTTTTTCTCAGCCGCTATTTTTATGGGCGAGGAGGTAACGACTTGTTTTCTGCCTACTGGTTTGTCCGGTTGAGTTATAACTAAAACTATTTCAAAATTATCATCTTTAGTTAAAGCTTCAAAAGCCGGTAAACCAAATTCAGCCGTACCGATAAAAATTATTTTAATTTTGTTCATTTATTTATTATTTTTAATTTTTTCAATTTCTACTGCTTTGTCTATGAATAAGATGCCGTCAAGATGATCGACTTCATGCTGGATAACTCGCGCCATCATGCCTTCAGCCGTCATTTTTATTTTGTTTCCATTTTTATCATAAAAAGTTAAGCTGATTTTTTTATGCCTTTTAACTTTGCCGAAAACTCCAGGAATTGATAAGCAGCCTTCTTGCCCAAGTTCGCGCGCCCAAGATTTTTTAATAAATTTAGGGTTAATTAAGGGGAAAACGCCGTCTTTAGAATTAATAACGACTAAACGGATATTTTTTGCTATTTGCGGAGCCGCTAAACCAACGCCATCGGTTTTAAGCATAGTTTTTGCCATAGCAGAAATCAGGCCTTGAAATTCGCGGCTTTTTATTATTTCCGGTTTTATTTCAGTAGATTTTTTTCTTAAAATCGGATTAGGTTGAGTTATTATTTTTAAGATTGGCATAAAATCAGTATAAAATATAAAGTGTTAAGTATCAAGTATATATGATATAATTACATTATGCAAACAGATAAAGGTTTAGAAAAATTAAGCGATTTATTTAATCAGGATTCAAAAAACCGAGCGTCGCGACCGCAAGCGCCGGCTTATGCTTGGCAAGATTTAGCTTTGCAGGTAATTAAAGAATTGAATATTCCAAATTTCAAAAGAAGCGCGGTTTTTAAAATATGTAAGGAAAGACCAAGAATTTATATTGAGAAATGTTTAAATGATACTAAGGAGTTATGCCAAACCGGAGAAAAATGGAAATATTTTTTTAAAGTCGCCGGCGGTAAAGCGCCAAATAAAAATTATAATTCTAAGTTCATTACTAAATAGCCAACGCCAAAAGGATATTCGTAAGATAAAAGTTGTGGTTCGTATTTTACGCCTTCTAAAATGCCGAGTAAAATCATGATTGATTTTAAGCCGCATTCGCCGGCTTCTTCTATAAATTCAGGTTTTAATTTTA
>CAYSKV010000020.1:0-7288 GCA_964431805.1 uncultured Gammaproteobacteria bacterium | reverse complement strand
TTTATTTAATTTAAAATATGGTAAATTTGCACGCTTTAAATTTAGCATAAAATATATAATTATTCAATGTTTAAATAGCAGGAGCAATGTTTATTTTTTAAAATATTTTTTTGTTCTTTTATAGAATTTAAAAAAATATTTTGCTTACTTGAACCGATGGCTAATTTTTTGTCTAGAAGGGTATTATGAGAATAATGGCGTCGCTTGAATTCTTGCACTAATTTTTCATGTCTTATAAAAAGCGCGCGGGTTTTACCAACCCAACGGAGGGTTTCAGGATGATGAGAATATCCTCCTCTGCATTTATGTTTAATTAAAATATTCCAAAGGCCATGCAATTCTCTGTGTTCAGCTAAAAGATGCTGGCGACATAAATATTTTGGCTCTATATCCCAAATACGCATAAATTTTATACATATAATTTACCATTTAACGCTTTTATCTTTTTTATCTTTTAAATTTTTTATTCTGCTTTTATAAAGAGACATCCAACTTAAAATTCCAATAGCCGTCTTAACCGCTTGTTTTTCTTCTTGATTTAAAGAATATTTATTTAATAAATTTAATAAAATAGAGACTGCTTTTTTATCATCCATAAATTTTATATAAACGACTTACTAAAAAAATAATAATTTAACTAAAAAATTTTTTTCTATTTTTTATTAAACCTATAACACCAATAATAAAAAATATTAGACCCAAAAATTGCGCGCCAGGGCTATCATCGCGCTCTCCGTATACAAACATAAATAAACCAAATAATATAGCAAAAATAAATAATAGCATTTTTAGATAATATTTTTTCATAATTCAATTTTATTATATATTAATTATATCAAAAAGTAATACAAAGCTCGAACATATAATTTAAAATAATAAAATAACACCTAATATTAGGTGTTATTTTTAATTTAGATAAACATTATTATTATTTAAGATATTTTTCTTCATAAAATTGCGGCATTTGGCAATTTAAAAAACTGACGCAATCATTAGGTGCTTTTATATCAACAGCATTAATGCACTTTATCATTTCTTTAGGCCAGGTTGCGCATTCTTCCATGCAAGTATTATAAGCATCATTTAAATCTGCTGGCGTAACATCATCAGTAAAAGCGCTGCAATCTTTATGCCTTTGGCAAGCATCAGTGCATTTATCAGAAATAACTTTTTTCTTCGCTTGTTGTTCTTCATCTTCCTTACATAGCGCCGACAATTCTTGTAAAATATTTTTTATTTTTTGTTCATAATTTTCCATTTGAAAAATATATTCATTGGGATCAATTATATCCATCTCAATATCCGGTAAAGGCGGCACATTCGGAGTAAGCTCCGGGACCTCTGATCCAGGACGACCAATATTAATTTCTGGTAAATCTGGGATATAGCCATCAGGCGATTCTGAGCCATCGGTAACTTCTATATTTATATCAGGTAAAGGCGGCACATTCGGAGTAAGCTCCGGGACCTCTGATCCAGGACGGTTTTCATTGCCTAATAATTCTGGCTCAACATCAGGTAAAGGCGGCACATTCGGAGTAAGCTCCGGGACCTCTGATCCAGGACGGTTTTCATTGCCTAATAATTCTGGCTCAACATCAGGTAAAGGCGGCACATTACTTAGCCATTGTTGTTTTCTTTTAGCTAAGTCTGCTAAAGTTTTTTCAATATCTTTTATTTGCTGATTAATAGCATTTTTGTTATCACAACTATCTCCAGCCGATAATTTTAGCTGTTCAACATTTGCCATTAAATCCTTATAATCAGCAACAATGCTTTCTGGGTCAGTTGCAGTGCTGTTTGAGCTTGAATTAGATAAATAATCCCAGCCAAAATAACCAGAAACACCTAAAACAACAGTAGACAAAACACTAATTATTACTTTTTGCATTGTATTCATATAATTTTAATTTTTATAATTTTCCCGACAAAACAATATAACAGACATGAAAAACATGCAATATTTTTTAAATTAAAAAATAAATAAAAACATATTTAGAACACTGGATTGAGAAATAATTAGAAAAGAAATAAATAAAATTGACTATATTTTCTATAAAAGTAATAAATAATTACTTATTGAATAACTTTGTCAACCAACCAAAAAGACTAAATTTACCTTCTTGTTGTTCAATAAAATTCTCAATTTTTGTTTGTTCTTGCTCTAAATTTTGAATTTGCGCTTGAGTTTCTGGTGTAGTAGTAGCATTTTCTAATAACCTATTTAATTGTTGTAGTCTATTTCTTACTTGAACAATTTCGCTTCTTAACGCGCCCAAATTTTTATAATCTGAACCAAATAAAAATGTTTTTATTTTGTTCCTTAATTGAATTTTTTTAATTAATTTAGCAGTGGTTGTTCCTGAATCATTTTGCTGTTGGGCGATAATTCGAACCTGCTGGCCTATTCCACTTTCTGTACTACTAGCTACATTAAAAAGTGTTCTAACAAAATTTGTTACTGCACTGCTATGTTCGGAGATATTTATTTGTCCATTCTGATTTTTTATATTCTTTTCAGTAGAAGTTGAACTTTTTGCTACCGTAACTGATGCTAAAGAAAAAATTGCGATGATTACTAGCACAAAAGAAAAAATATAAAACGATTTAATATTAATTTTTTTCATAACTTTATATTTAAATAATAAATAATATAATCTTTTTATATTATATCAAAAAACCGTCTTTTTGATAAGACGGCTAGAACTGGCTCGGATTTTACGCCGAAGTTCGAATTGAATTCAAAAAAAGGTTTGAAACTATTTTATAAAAAGCTTTTAAAAGCGCCCCCCAGCCTCCGCTTTTAAAAGCAAATTTCACCGCGGGCAAAGCCCGGCTTTAGGCGATTTCAAGTTTTTCTGCGGGCGTTCGCCCGCTCCGCCCCGCACCTGCGGGGCGATTTGGCGGCAAATTATTTTTTAAGCATGTCTAATTTAAACTTTTTTATCGGGGATATCCATCAACTTATAAGAAATCTTAATATCTAGCGGTAGCTCTGTCACTATTTCGAACTCCTTTTTGTCTTCATTTTTTTGCATCATTTTTATTATATATCTGCCAGCCTCAGTAATCGGCAAACCCTGAAAATTTGTTCTGTTCCTAAATCGTGAAATTCCTTTTTTAATATTAAATTTATTCTCAAACTTATTGAGAATTTTTCCGTTAGAATCTATTAATTCGCCTTTCATCTCCAATGTATTATCTTTGTTTGAATTTTCAACCGTCCAAAAACTCACTAACTGAAATTCTATAGGAATAACTAAATTACCCCTAGGGGCTTTGGTTTTATCAATTATTAAACTCAGCTCTTCAACACAATTAAAAAGACTTAAAAGATTTGTTTCATTGTCAATTGATGATTTTTGACAAAGTACTGTCCAAATATGTTTCATATAATTTTATTTATTAAATAGAATTAGAAATGCTTGTATTAATATCTTTTACCTGACCGCATTGAACCGATGACTCATTACCGCTATTATTTGCATCAACAAAAATTAATATTTTATATTCTGGTATTGCAAAATTATGTATTTTTGACCAATTTTCGATAGCAAATCCCAAAGCCCTAGCGACTCTACTAATTAAATCTATACCAACATTAACATCTCCATTTTCCAAATTAGAAATAACTTTTTGAGTTGAATTTATTTTTTTAGCTAAATCTTGTTGACTTAAACCTAATTTTTCACGTTCTTTATATATTTCGACCGCCAACCTTAATCTCAAATCAACATCTTTTGATAATTCTTGAAATCTTTTTAACTTTCTCACTTCCGCTATTGCGTCTACACTTCTCTTGTTTTTTTTAATTATATTCTTCATATGATTGTGGATTATTTTTAAATCTATTTTGAAATTCTTTTGTAATTTCTAATTGTTTTCTTATTTTTCTATTTACTTTCTCAGTGTCATAATTACATGGCTTCTCGATGGCATTTAGCAATACAATTTTATCATCGTGCCTAAAATAAAAAATTCTAATAACTATGTCTTGATTTTTTCTATGCTTAATTTCAAAAAAATCATACATTTTATCTAGGGGAAATGAAATCGGCGCAGTAGGTATCCCTTTATTATTAACTACGTACCTTATTTTACTGTCGATGATGTTTAATAAATTTATTTTTTTGTTTATTTGTTTTTGTTTATCTTTGCTTTTTATTGCGTATTGTTCAAGGTATTTTTTTACTGGACAATACCCGATCTGCCTATCAAGGTAATAAACGGCTTTCATATTTTATTTTTATAATGATAATTAAGTCATATCCACATTATATCCTATTGGGTATAATAATGTCAAGACCTTTATAATTATAACTAATATTAAATATAATTTTATTAAATAATAGAAAAAAGCGGTTTTAAAACCGCTTCATTCTAGCCCATTTGGATATTTACCAATTGATATGATCTCAGATAAAATCACTAGCTATCACTCTGGCCAACCAAAGGGCAAGCTTGATAATTACTCATCAAAACTTACCCCATGGAATTTTTTTAAACTTTTTCATAATAATTATGAATTAGTTATTTAAAAACCCTTTATCGGGGTAATAATATTTTACGCCCAATAATTATTAAGTCAATCTATTTGTCACTTTTTTTATTTTTAAAGCTAAAAAAGTAATTCCAATATAAACTAAGTACTGAAAATGATAATAAAAATATTGATTCCATTTTAGGATACCGCTAGTGCTTTCATTGTAGCCATTTCTTTTGATAAAAGAAAAAAAACGATGATCCGTTATAAATAGATTGGCCACATATATTATTAATCCGATAACAAACGCATATAAAATCCAACGTAAAATAAATTCAACTTTAGAATCTTTATTAAATATATAGACTATTAACGGAATAGATGCGGTTAAAGTAATAATAGCTTCATAATTTAAACTACTAAGAAAAAGGGTTATAAAACAAAGATATAATAATATTAGCGGAATCATTTTTATAATAGTCGGGTTTACTAATTTCAATAATTTATTCATATCTTTTTTTATAAATTACCGGCGGGGATTTTGTTTAAATCATTATTAGTAATACCTAAACCCAAACTTCTCATAACTTCATAAGCGGCTGTACCATCCTTAAGATAATGAGCGGCACCGTTGAAATCTATGTAATAAGCTTCTCCTTTAGCCTCTACTTGCAAAAATATTTTCCCACTATTACTTTTAGCGAATATCTTATTGGTTTTAACTTTTTCTAAATCTTTATTTGTGATACCGACCCCAAAATTTCTCATTATATTATAAGCCTTATTACCGTCTGCCATATAATATTTTTTTGCATCTTTAGGATTTACATACCAAGCTTCGCCATGAGATTCTACCTGCAACAAAATTTTTCCTTTTAGTTTAGCTGACAGTATTGAATCATACTTATTAATTTGGGGGTTAGCATTATCATCCCCGTTGGGTGTATTTTCTACTTTTGGCTGGACATAATCTTTCCCATAAATATAAGTTATTATGTAGGGATTAGAAATATTTCCAACCTTGTCTTTAAATCTAATTCCGACATAATATTGGCCTTTCACGTTTGGAATAGTTATTACAGGAGTTAACTCAGCTAAAAAATCGTTAATTGGAAAATATTCATAATTTGGATGTGGTAAATATTTAATCACATATTCTGTGCCGATGTTATTATTGATATCTGCTAAATTATTTGAAACAATATAATAAGTACTATAAATACCACTCTCTTTATCCATATCATACATTGACCATTGGTATCTATCTGTTCCCATGGTTATTTGAATTTTTCTAAAATCATTTTTTGAGTAAAGATCGTAAATACTATTATTATTACCGGCTAATTCTCCTTTTACTATATTACCCTGCTCATCAAAAGCTTTATACCAAAACGCATCCCTCGGAGCATTCTTTATTTCTGGAGGAGTTATATCATTTTGCAAATTAACTTTTGGTTGCTCTATTATAGGTTTCTGTTCTATAATTTCCTGTTTATAATCGCTGCCCAAAAAACTAGATAACCATTTTTTTATACTATTTACAGACAAAACAAAACTAATAGAATTCAACGAGCCGGTAACAACCATCGATGGTATGCCGACAAATTCACCCTTTTGATTATAAGCCGAACCTCCAGAATTTCCGTGCTCTAAAACTGCGGTTGTTTTAATATAATTTTGAGTTCCATCAGATTGACTTCCAAAACCACTAAAATCACCTGATGTATACGTTATTGTTGATCCGCCAATGCTTGGATATCCAACGACTTCAATTTTATCTCCGAACATTAAACTACTTGAGTTTGAATTCCAAATATTAACATACGGATAAACTTTATTGTTTTTATTATCTAAATACAATACCGCCGCATCCATATCGTTAGTTGTCGTAATATATTTTACTTCAGCTAAATTTGGGCTATCTTTTGATCCAAAACTTGGCTCTTGGTTTATAGATTCTAAAAATCCTATAAAACAAATATTCTTATAAGCGCCTTCAACAACGTGTCTATTAGTTAAAATTATTCCTTTTGGATCTATAATTGTTCCCGAGCCACTAAACCACTTATCAGCTCCATCCGTGCATACAATTTGTACCTCTGCATTAATTTGGTTTTGGGTAATAGCTTGAGAAAAATTGACAGGAACTAATCCTAACGCAAAAATAAAAATTAAAAAAATTGTAAAATATTTTCTCATAAATTTTAAAATTATATAATACTAATCAATTAACTCATTCATATCCTTACCATAAACTTTTGCGAATCTTTTAACTTCAACAATATCAAGACGATAGCCGCCGGATTCAACCCGGGAAATATAAGATTGAGGCCGTTTTAACTTTTTAGCCACTTCAATCTGCCGTAAACCGGCTTTAAGCCGGGCTTGCTTTAATTTCTTAATAAATTTAGCGTATTCTTTTGTCCAAATTGTTTTACTCATATACTACCATGATATATCTATAAAATCAATATCTAAAATTTAGATATTGTGGTAATATATAAATGTGTTATTTTAATTCCAAAAAAAATAAAAGTTTGCTTTTGGCTTAAAATAAAGTTCGAGCCGATATTTTTTACAGGTTCTTTGGCAGTTTTTTAAAGCCGGGCTTTGCCCGCGGTGAAATTTGCTTTTAAAAGCGGAGGCTGGGGGGCGCTTTTAAAAGCTTTTTATAAAATAGTTTCAAACCTTTTTTTGAATTCAATTCGAACTTCGGCGTAAAATCCGAGCCATGTCGCATACGCCTGCCTTCGGCAGGCAAGCGCCCACTCAAATTCAGCTAAAAATTCAAACTTTCCGCCTTGC
>CAYSKV010000019.1:0-9422 GCA_964431805.1 uncultured Gammaproteobacteria bacterium | reverse complement strand
CTGATGAGATTAAAAAAGCTTTTCGTAAATTAGCGCACGAGCATCATCCTGATAAAAAAACAGGTGACGAAGCCAAATTTAAAGAAATCAACGAAGCCTACCAAGTTTTAAGCGACTCGAAAAAACGATCCCAATACGATCAATTTGGTTCGGCTTTTCAAAATGGTCAAGCCGGTGGCGCGCAAGGATTTGGCGGTTTCGGCGATTTTAACGGTGGCTTTAATGTTAATATGGAAGATTTAGGCGATATGTTTGGCGGATTTGGCGATATCTTTGGTTTTGGCGGCGGCGGTTCAAGGCATAGAAGCGCTAAGCGCGGCCATGACATTCAGGTAGCTTTAACCATTGATTTTAACGAAGCGGTTTTCGGCGTAGAAAAAGAAATTAGTTTAAAGAAAACAGTAGAATGTTCTAAATGCAATGGTGAAGGCAGAGAGCCAGGCACCGAAGTTATAACTTGTAAAACTTGCGGAGGCAAAGGACGCGTTACGAAAGTTCAGCGGACGATTTTAGGCAACATGCAGATGCAAATGACTTGCGAAGATTGCGGCGGCGAAGGAAAAACTTTTAAAGAAAAATGTTCAGTTTGCCGCGGCGCTGGCGTAACTCAGCAAATCATTAATTTAAAAATTAAAATTCCAGCCGGCATTGATAATGGAGAAACTATAAGATTATCCGGTCAGGGTGAAGCGGTTAAAGGCGGTCAGACAGGTGATCTATATTTAAAAATAAGAGTTAATCAAGATGGCCGTTTTGAACGAGACGGCTTTAATATAAAATCTCGCGCAGAAATTAATTTTTCCCAAGCCGCTCTAGGCGATAAAATAGAAGTAGCCACGGTTGACGGACCGGTTGATTTAAAAATTCCCGATGGCACGCAATCAGGTAAAGTTTTTATTTTACGCGGTAAAGGCGTGACTCATTTAAACGGACGCGGACGTGGTGATCATTTAGTAGAAGTGATTGTTAAAACGCCGACTGGTTTATCAAGAAAGCAAAGAGAGATGTTAAAAGAACTAGGAGTATAAAATTTTTATGAAAACCTATCATATCATTACCATCGGCTGCCAGATGAATAAGTCTGACAGCGAAAGGATGGCTAGTTTATTAGAGCAACAAGGTTATAAAAAGACTGATAAAAAATATCAGTCTGATTTAGTTGTGGTTAATACTTGCGGCATTAGGCAGATGGCCGAAGATAGAATTTATGGCTTAATCCCAGCTATAAAAAAAGCTAATAAAAAGACGAAAATAATTTTAACCGGCTGTTTAGTAAATAGAAAAGATGTAAAAAATAGATTAAAAAAATATGTAGACGTCTGGAAGCCGATTAATGAAATAACGAATTCAAAATGCCCTAATGATTATTTAAAAATAGAACCAAACTACGAATCTAAATTTTCCGCTTATGTGCCGATCGGCAATGGCTGCAACAATTTTTGTTCTTATTGCGTCGTGCCTTATGCAAGGGGCAGAGAAGTCTGCCGGCCGGCTAAAGAGATATTAACCGAAGTTAAAAAATTAGTTAAAAATGATTATAAAGAAATTGTTTTAATCGCGCAAAATGTAAATAGTTATAAATCAGGCGAAATTGATTTCGCTGATTTATTAAAAATGGTTGATGAAATTAAAGGCGATTTTTGGGTTAGATTTATCACTAGTCATCCTAAAGATATGAGCGATAAATTAATAAAAGTTATAGCCGGTTCTAAAAAAGTTTGTCGTCATATTCATCTGCCGGTTCAAGCAGGTGATGATAAAATATTGGCTTTAATGAATAGAAAATATACGGTCGCGCATTATAAAAGTTTAATAAAAAAAATTAGAAAAGCCATGCCAGATTCCAGTATAACAACGGACATTATAGTCGGTTTTCCTAGTGAAACTAAAAAGCAATCTCATAATACTGCCAAATTAATGAAAGAGGCTAAATTTGATTTAGCTTATGTCGTTCGTTATAGTCCTCGTCCAGGCACAGCTTCATTTAAATTAACTGATAATGTGTCGTTAAGAGAAAAGAAAGTTAGAGAAAATAAATTAACCAGAATTTTAAGCTCAACTGCTTTAGCTAATAACAAAAAATATCTTGGTAAAAATGTAAAATTATTAGTTGAGGGTAAAGGTAAGTCGGGGGAGTGGTTCGGTAAAACAGCAACAGAAAAAAATGTTAAGTTTATAGCTAAGAATGATGAAGATAGTTTAATTGGTAAATTTGTAAATGTAAAAATTATTAAAGCCAAAGATTTTGGTTTAGAAGGCGAAATGATAAATTATGAAAAAAGTGGAAAATAAAATTTTAGTAATTTTAGGCCCAACGGCTAGCGGTAAGACAAGTCTAGCGGTTAAGCTGGCTGAGCAATTTAATGGCGAAATCGTTAGTTCTGATTCGCGTCAGGTTTATCGTGGCATGGATATTGGTACGGGTAAGGATTTAAGCGAATATAGCGTGCCATATCACTTAATTGACGTCGTAAGCCCTAAGATTAGGTTTGACCTCGCGAAGTATCAGGAAGCGGCATTTAAAGCCATTGACGGCATTTTAAAGCGCGGTAAACTACCAATTTTAGCCGGCGGCAGCGGTTTATATCTACAAGCCGTAATAGATAATTATAGATTATCAGACATAAAAAGCGATTTAGTTTTAAGAAAAAAATTAGATAAGTTAAACGCTCTAGAATTATTTAAAAAACTAGAAAAGCTTGCTCCGAAAATGGCGGCTAAACTTAATCAAAGCGATAAAAATAATAAGCGCCGTTTAATTAGATATTTAGAAATTTTAGGCCAAGATAAAAATTTTAAAAGCCGAATAGGCAAGAAAAAATATCAGGCCTTACTTATCGGCGTAAATATTTCTCGCGAAATTTTACAGCAAAGAATTTTTAAGAGATTAATAGAAAGACTAAAAGAGCAGAACATGATAGGGGAGATAGAAAAATTACGTAAAGGGGGATTAAGTTGGAAAAAATTAGAAGAGTTCGGGTTAGAATATAGATTTATCGCCTTGTATTTACAAAATAAATTGCAATACGATGAGATGGTTGAGAAATTAAACATCGCAATTTATCAATTTGCTAAACGGCAGCTTACTTGGTTTAAGCGCTGGGAAAAGCAAGGCGCAAAAATAAATTGGTTGAAAGATAATAAGAAGATTGAAAAACTAGTAAAAATATTTTTAAAATAAATCCCCGCACTTACATATAAATGTGGGGATAAAAAAAGAAGGGTTGCTTTGATGCAACCCTTTTTGGTTTGTATGTCGCCGTTTATGGCGTGGCGGCGGCAAAAGTAAAACTGCCTTGGCCTTCCTTGGTGGTGTCCCCAAGTTTTAATTGTTGTTGGGGAAATTCACTGCGAAGTTTTGTTTTTATTTCCGCGGATAAATGGGCGATTTCTTTGCGGGTAAGATAATTTAATTTACCAGCGTAACCCTCAGATCTAAGCTGGGGAAAATATTTTGCGAAGATACATTGAGTGCCTTGAGTGCATGATACATGCCCTGGGATTAGAGCTCTCAGGAACAAAGGCACATCGCATTCGTATAACTTTTCGTCAACTTTTTTTTCCGCCGTTTGATTAAGTTTAAGCATAATCGGGCATTTCTGTTGAGCTAGATCGTCGAGTCTCATTTTTTCGCCGCAATTATTGCCGTCATCGCAACCGCTTCCGCCTAAAACGCAAAACTTTTTGTGTAAGCAATCCATAATGTCTCCTCTTAAAATGTTCGTTGTTTTTGTTTTTATTATTATTCCGTTATTATTACTCCCTAAAAAAATTCCCCGTTCCTTAGAACGGGGAATTTTTTTAGAAAATAGTTTTCCTCTCAAACATTAAGTCCAAGCAGGTATATGATTTGATTTTGGTTAATTTAATTTTATACATTATTCTTATGATACCATTCTTAGAAGATCTGTCAAATTAGCTAATTTTAAATAAAATAACAGAATAGTTCGTGTACTGGTATTTTATTTATGCACAGCCCAGACAAGGTTAATGTGTTTTCTTTAAATGTTCTTTATATTGACTTTTATTATTCATTATGCTAGAATCTTTTGAAGTGCAAAAATTATTTTTGCTCTTTAAAATATAAAAAACTAGGGAGGTGATATAATTGCTGGAGAATATTTTAGATTTATTAGATAAGATTGAAGAGGATGGCTTAATTAATAGCCAAATTAAAACACTGTTAATTAATTTTTTTGAAGCAAATAATTTTTCCGACATTTCTCCAGTGGATTGTGATTGTATATACGGTTTTATATGGGCAGGAGAGTACAGAAAAATTAAGATCGATTACAATTGGATGGGCGCGAGGAAGGAGGCATTTATTAAGCTGATTTCCCGTGCGGCCTTCGCTGAGGCGCTGCAACAAAATAAGGAGGTAATAAAAATAGTTGCGGCCATTGCCTTAAAAGTAAACGAAGCCGTCCGTTTTCAGCGGCCAACATAAAAGGAGCTTTATAAATAAAGCCCCTTTTTTTATTATTACTGTTAATTCAAATTATTTTCGTAGTTGGCCTGCCTTATGATTTCTTCAACTATTTGCTTATTTCTTTCTGGCTCATCAAGCTTGCCACTTTCTATATTTTTGATAAATTCGATTAGTTCTTCTTTTTGTTCTTTATCCAATAACATGTTATCAATTGTTTTAAAATAATTTTCAACTTGTCCCTCAGGTATATCTTTACCGCCAACTGCTTTCTTAGCTTCTCCAGCTAAATAATTAAGAAGATTTTCGTGAGCGCCAAGATATTGCTCTTTTTTTATTTCCGTCATAAATATAAAGTTATTTTATTAATTATTATATTATATCATATAAATAATATATTGTCAATAGGTTTATCTATTTTTTATCTTATTTTAGCGATTTTTTAAATAATTCTATTACTATTTTTGGGTTAGCTTTGCCTTTAGTAGCGGCCATAACTTGCCCAACTAAAAATTGCAAGACGTTAGCTTTCCCGGCCTTATATTCTTCAATCTGTTTTTGGTTTTTTAAACTTATTTCGGCAATAATTTTTTCTAAAGCTTCTTTATCATCAAGCTGTTCTAATTTCAAATCAGCCATAATATCGGTCGGGTCGCCGCCTTTTTTATACATATGTTCAAGGATGGTTTGGGCGGCTGAAGAATTTATTTTATCTTGATAGATTAAACAAATTAATTCGGCGAAATTTTCTGGAGTGATTTTTAATTGGTCTATGTTTTGGCCATTAGTTTTTAAATGTTTAAATAATTCATTTATTAACCAGTTAGCCGAGGCTTTAGCTAATTTATGTTTTTGTCTTTCCCAATCATCGCCAGTTGAATCAACCCAAGCTCGTAATTCAGAAATTACTTCTTCAGTATAACCGGCCAAAGCTTTATCGCCGGCTAGAATTTCTGCTTCATTATCAGAAAAACAATATTCATCGCGGAAGCGTTTTATTTTTTGCGCTGGCAATTCGGCCATACTAGCTTTAATTTCATCGACCCATTTTTGGTTAATTTTAAGTGGCGGAATATCAGGTTCTGGAAAATAACGATAATCGGCCGAAGTTTCTTTCACGCGTTGGCTAAAAGTTATGCCTTTATCATTATTCCAGCCGCGAGTTTCTTGAACTAATTTTTCTTGCGTTTCTAAAGCTTTAATTTGCCGTTTAATTTCATAATCAACAGCCTTTTCCATGTATCTAAAAGAATTTATATTTTTTAATTCTACTTTTGGATTTAATTTATAATTTCCGATTGGTAAAATTTGTCCATTTTCATATTTCCATTTTCCTTTTTCCTGCACGCTGATATTAGCTTCGCATCTCATTTCTCCTTTTTCCATATCCGCGTTAGAAATATTTAAAAATCTTAAAATCTGCTGATACTTTATCGCGAATTTTTTAGCCGTGGCAGCGTCGCGAATAACCGGTTCGGTTACTAATTCAATTAAAGGCGTACCGGCGCGATTATAATCTACTAGAGAATATTTTTTTCCGGCTGGGTGAATTAATTTTCCCGTGTCTTCTTCTAAATGAATTCTTGTTACTAAAACCGGCTTATCTTCAATTTCTAAAAAACCATCGTAAGCGATCGGCAAATCGTATTGGGAAATTTGATAACCTTTAGGTAAATCAGGATAAAAATAATTTTTTCTATCAAATTTAGATAGTTTGTTAATTTTGCAATTTAAAGCTAGGCCGATTAAAATCGTCCATTCAATTGCCTGCTTATTAGGTATTGGCAGAGTCCCGGGATGCGCCATGCAAATCGGGCAAACCGTAGCATTGGGTTTTTTGCCCTGCGCGTAATTATTACATTCGCAGAACATTTTTGATTTAGTTTTTAGTTCAGCATGGATTTCCAGGCCGATAATTATGTCGTATTGCATATTGTCATTTTAACCAATTATCAACATTTGCGCAATTTTTTGTCCGGCCGGAATAGCTATTGGCTGGTTGCTATGGTTAGTTAGATGGATAATAATTTCCGAGGTGGTTTCATAGCTAATTCTATTGTTTGAAGTAATTAAATTATTTTGCAGATTAGGCGGATAATCTAAAATTAAACCGCTATAATTTTTAGGCAGATAAATTTTTAAACCGATTCTTACGCTCGCGCTTTTGCCTGGAGCTATTGCGATACCGATGGCCGAATATAGATTAAATAGCGGTTGCTCATGATCGGCTCGGGTCGGCATAAAAGCGGTTGTTAATAAGCGTTCAATTATCATTTTTCTTTTTGCTTTATTTTCAATTAAAGCGTGAGAAAAAATTTTAAGTTTATTTATAACTTGCTGCCAAATTAAATTATTTATTTCGGTCGGCGGTAAAATACCTTTTTGATCGGCGCATTCAATGACAACGCAATTTTGATAAATTTTGGCAATTTGCAAATAAGTTTGCTCCGCTTTTTTAAGATGAGATAAATCATCCTGATGAATGTCATTAGTTTTTTCTAGCCAGTCTTGTCTTTGCCTTTGTTCGGCTAAAGTTTTAGCAACTTCTGGATCTAAATGAAGAATAATATTTAAATCGGGTTTTGGGATATTAAAAATTTCATATTCAAGTTGAAATAACCAATCAAAAAAATGTTTTCTTTCTAGCGGATTTTTTATTTTACTGCCCTGATGGCCCATATTAGCCGTAACATATCGATTAGAAATAACTATTTTACCTTCAGCTAGCCATTGTTTTATTTTAAAACTAGCGTCATAGCGATCGCAGGCATAAAAAATAGAAGCGCGGTAAGGGCCGACTTTTTCTAGCGAACCGTATTTACCGCTTAAATATTCTTCAACCAGGCCGGCCGATTTAGTATTGTATTGAGGGAAGTCGGCTATTTTAACATCAAAGCCAAATTGCATCAGCCTTTCAGCTAAAAGTTTAGTTTGGGTTGTCTTACCAGAACCATCTATGCCGTCAATGACTATAAATTTTCCTTGGGTTGTCGTCATATTAATAGATAATAAAAGAGTGCTCCTCGGGCACTCCTCCTTAACTAGCGAAATTTATGTTATTAAAATTATTTATTAATTTTTTTAATAATTAAATCAATATTTTTTTGTAATTTTTCTTTTGAGCCATTATTAATTATAGTGTAATCAGCTAAGGCGATCGGTCCGCCTTTATCCGTTCCTTCAATTTCTGTAAAATCTCGTTTAGTTAATTCGGCCGCGGTTTTTATGGGGCGAATTGATCTAGCCTTTAGTCTTTTTAATCTTATTTTTAACGGAGCGGTTATGGCTATAGCGAGAAAGTTTTCCCCGTATTTTTTCTTAAATATTTTATATTCGCCCCAGCTGTAAAGGCTTTCAATTAAGATAATTTTAGCAGTTTTTAGTAATTTAGCAACCCCAGGTAAAGCTAATTTAGCGTAAGCGTCCATGCCTAGTTCTCGTCTTATTTTTTCCCTAATAATTCTTTCATTAGTATAATTTAAAGTTAAGCCTTCTTTTTTTAATCTATCAAAAGTAGCTTGGCCTAAATAAATTTTAGGCCAAGCATGTTTTTGTTGCAAATAATTAACCGCGGCTGATTTACCCGATCCGGCCATTCCGATAATAGCAATAACTTTTTTATTTTTCACCCCGTTAGAAATATTATTTTTTTGCGTTTCCATATTGTTAGTCATTCGCGCCCGTTAAATTGGGAATTTCTAACGGGGTAAATATTTATTTGGTTATTTCTACAAAACTATATTTATAGCCGCTCGATTCTTTATCTTCTTGTTTTATAATGTTTTTAAATTCTGGATATTCAGGGAAAAAAGTATCGGCTTGAGTTGGCTCATCTTCAACGATAGTTAAATATAATTTATCCACGTAAGGCAAGGCTTGCTTATAAATCATGCCGCCGCCGATAAAAAATATTTCGCCTTTATTTTGCGCTTTAGCTAGTTCAATTGATTCTTCAATGGAGTGGGCAACTAGGCAATTTTTGGCTTTAAAGTCTTTGTCTAAGGTTAAAATAATATTAACGCGATTAGGTAGCGGTCTATTATTCATGGAGCGAAAAGTTTTTTCTCCCATAATTACAACATGTCCGGTTGTTGTTTCTTTAAAATGCTTCATATCTTCTGGAATATCATAAAGCAGTTGATTTTTAAAACCAATGGCGCGATTTTTAGCGATGATGCAAATAATAGAAATCATATTAAAACCCTCCGATATTAGCAATTTCGGCTTTAATGGCCGGATGCGGATCATAACCTTCTATAGTTATGTCTTCATATTTAAAATCGTCTATATTTTTTATATCAGGATTTAATTTTATAGTTGGAAAAGGCTTTGGTTCTCGCGATAGTTGTAATTTAGCTTGTTCAAAATGATTTGAATAAAGATGCACATCGCCAAAAGTATGGACAAATTCGCCAGGCTTTAGGCCAGTAACTTGTGCCACCATTAATAGGAGCAGGGCATAACTGGTTATGTTAAATGGTACGCCCAAAAATGAATCCGCGCTTCTTTGGTATAAACCTAAATTCAGAACGCCATCGCCGGTAGCTTGAAATTGAAAAGTAGTATGGCAAAATGGCGGCACTTCGTTAGCGTTGCCCTTAGAGGCCATAGCGTAAATAAAATCAGGATTCCAGGCCGAAACAACATATGATTTTCTGAATGGTTTATCTTTTAGGCCTTGGATGCACCAACCTAATTGATCAATCTCGCGGCCGTCTGAGGCTGGCCAGCGGCGCCACATGCGTCCGTAAATAGTAATTAAATCGCCCCAAGTTTTAACAAATTCATCATCAGCCGGCGATTCTTTTATTTTTTTTATGAAATCAGCTTGCGCTAAATCTTCGGCCGGCGCATTAGCTAAGCAATATTTATGGTATCTTTTCCAGGCCCATTCATCCCAAATATGCACATCGTGATCGGCTAAATATTTAATATTTGAACTGCCGGATAAAAACCAAATTAATTCTTCAATAATGCCTCGAGTAAAAACTTTTTT
>CAYSKV010000018.1:0-10054 GCA_964431805.1 uncultured Gammaproteobacteria bacterium | reverse complement strand
TTAGAAATAATGTTGATGAATATGTTTTAAAAGGTAAATCAATTTATTTATTAGGCGAAGGCAGATTAATTAATTTAGCCGCGGCCGAAGGTCATCCGGCGAGCGTGATGGATATGAGTTTCGCTACCCAAGCTTTAGCTACTGAGCATGTCGCTAAGAATTATAAAAAGTTAGAGAAAAAAGTTTATAATGTGCCAGAGAAAATGGAGCAGTGGATTGCGGATTTAAAACTTAAGTCTATGGGTTTAAGCGTTGATAAATTAACTCGCGAGCAAGAAGAATATTTAAGAGCTTGGGAGGTTGGAACTTAAAAATTATTATTAATAACTAAAAATATTTATGTTAGAAAAAAATATAAGATTGATAACTTCGGAATCAGTTACCGAAGGTCATCCTGATAAGGTTTGCGATCAGATTAGCGATGGTATTTACGATGAAATGCTAAAAACTGATCCAGCTAGTCGAAGCGCCGTAGAAACTTTTTGTACTACTGGTTTAGTCGTCGTGGGCGGAGAAGTTACTACTAAAGCTTATGTGAATATTGATAAGGTTGTTAGAGAAGTTTTAAAAGATATTGGTTATGATAAGCAAGAATATGGTTTTTGCTGCGATGATGTTGGGGTTTTAGTTTCGATTCATGAACAAAGTCCAGACATCGCTCAAGGCGTAGATGAAGGTAAAGGCGAATATAAAGAACAGGGAGCCGGCGATCAAGGCTTAATGCTTGGTTATGCCACTAATGAAACTCCGGAATATATGCCTTTACCAATAGTATTAGCTCATAAATTGACTAAAAAATTAGCCGAAGTAAGAAAGAAAAATATTTTACCTTATTTAAGACCAGACGGAAAAAGCCAGGTAACCATTGAATATCATAATGATAAAGCCGTTAGAGCCGAAACCGTGGTTATTGCCGCGCATCATAGCGATAAAGTAAGTCTAAAAAAATTAAGAGATGACATTAAGAAAAAAGTAATTCAACCGGTCATGGGCAAATTACTTGATAATAAAACTAAATATTTTATTAATGCTACTGGTAAATTTATTTTTGGCGGACCGCCGGCCGATACTGGTTTAACCGGACGAAAAATTATAGTTGATACTTACGGTGGGGTAGTGCCGCATGGCGGTGGAGCTTTTTCAGGTAAAGATTTAACTAAAGTAGACCGCTCTAGCGCTTATATGGCAAGGTATGTTGCTAAAAATGTGGTAGCGGCAGGCTTAGCTGATAAATGTTTACTTCAAGTCGCTTATGCTATTGGTGTAGCTAAGCCGGTTGGTATTTATATTGATACTTATAACACTAACAAAATTTCAGAAACCAGAATTTTAGAATTAATAAAAAAACATTTTGATTTCCGACCAAAACGTATTATTGATCATTTAAATTTAAGAAGGCCGATTTATCGAAAAACTGCGGCTTACGGGCATTTCGGAAGAAATGATAAAGACTTCACTTGGGAAAAAACTGATAAAGCTAGCTTATTAAGAAAGGAAGCCAATATAAAATAATTTTCAATTTTCAATTATCAATTTTCAAACAATTTTCAATTTTTAAATTATTTAATTAAATTGGAAATTAAAACATTCAGACATTGTTTAGAAATTGAAAATTAGAAATTTCATTGTAACGTATGGAAAGATTATTAAAAATAGATAAGCAGTGGATCCTTGGCGCCTTGGCGATTATGCTAGCCGCTTTTCTTTGGAGTTTAGATGGAGTTTTTATTAGGCCAAAATTTTATGTTTTACCGGCTCCTTTAGTAGTTTTTATTGAACATGCTTTAGGTTTTTTAGTTTTAAGTCCGTTTATTTTTTTAAGTTGGTCTAAAATAAAATTATTAAAAGGTAAAGAGTGGGCGGCGATTGGTTGGGTTTCATTTTTTGGCGGCGCTTTAGGCACGATTATGATTACTAAAGCTTTTTTTGCCGCCATGGACGGAGAAGTTACTTTTGCTACTGTGGTGATACTACAAAAATTGCAACCTGTTTTCGCTCTTATAATAGCTAGGTTAATTTTAGGCGAACGATTAAAAAAATCTTTTTATGTTTGGGCGTCTGTAGCTATAGTCGCGGCTTATTTTTTAGCTTTTGGCAAAACCGGTTTAAATTTAGGAGAAATAAATTTATTACATAACGCGGCTTTTTATGCAGCGATTGCCGCTTTTGCCTTTGGCTCATCAACCGTCTTCGGTAAACGAATCGTTAATCATCTTGATTTTAAATCAACTGCGGCTTTAAGATTCGGCGTTACCAGTTTATTGGTTTTAGTTTATGCTTTATTAACTGGTGATTTATTTAAAATTTCGGTCGTTACTCCGATGCACTGGGAATATTTAGCTGTGATTGTTTTTACTAGCGGGGCTATGGCCATGTTTATTTATTATTATGGCTTAAAAAGAGTTACGGCTTCAGCTTCAACCATCTTAGAATTATTTTGGCCGTTTTCCGCCATCATTTTAGATTATTTTATTAATCATAATGTTTTAAGCCCGATTCAAATAGTCGCTAGCATAGTTTTAGTAATAGCTTTTTTAAAAATTGTAGTCGGAGAAGAATCGCCTAAGTTTGAATTTAAGGCTAATATTAGAAGTGGTTTAGGCAGGGGAGCTCGCCTAGGTTTCCCAACAATTAATTTAGATAATGAACAAATTGATATAAATTATGGCGTCTATTTAGTAGAAAGTGAAATTAATGGTAAAATATATAAAGGACTACTCCATTATGGTCAAAAAGAGACTTTTAACGAACCGGCTTCTTTAGAACTATATATAAAAGATTTTATTGCGGAAATGTCTAATAAAATAGTAAACATAAAAGAAATTAAAAAAATTAGAGAAATTATGAAGTTTAATAATGCCGATGAGCTTAGACAGCAAATGGCTAATGACGCGAAAGAATTAAAATTAGGGAAATAATTTTCAATTTTCAATTTTCAATTTTCAAACAATTTTCAATAAATTAATTTTCAATTAATTAATAAATTGAAAAATTAAAACATTGTTTAGAAATTAGAAATTGAGAATTAATCGACCCATGCTTGAATATTTACAAAAATTTAATAATCTGCCAACCGAGTTAAGACGAAAAGTCTCCGATGGTCAGGCGATGGATAAAATTGAAGAGTTAGAGAAAAGATATAATGTCTCTCTAGCTGCTTTAATTATGAAAGTAATGGTTAAAGATCTTTCGCTTAATGAACTGCCTGATTATTTATTAAAAGAAAAGTTATCAGAAGAACAGGCCGATGGATTAACTCGCGAATTAAAAGAAACAATTTTTTCTAAGTTAGGATATTATTTTTCGGCCAACTCAAAAAAATCATCTGAAGCGTTTTCGGAAGCGCCGATAAGCGAACCTAAGGTTAAGGGTTCGAGTTTTTTCTTTTCTTCTGACGACGAAGAGGAAATTAGAAATTTAACTCAAAAAATCATTGTTGCCGAAAATTCTAGTCTGAGCGCAGAGGCGATTGATGAAAAGTTAAAAGAGATAACCAGCCGGGCAGAAATTAATTTCGGATCCGCTGATTTAGCTGAAAGATTTTCAAAAATTTTAAAAACTTATTTACGCGGTATTAGAGACAAGCTTGATACTAAAATGGCTTTAATGAAGCCTTTCTTAAACGGCGGGTTAAGTTTTGATGAAACTTCGGCGGAAAAAGCTATAACGCTCGCCGATGAAGTTTTAAATTCAAAATCTGATAAACCGCTTGAACCATTACCAGCAGTAAAATTTCCAGAAGCGGAAAAATCTGATTTTATAAAAAAACGTGAAATTGCTAGAGACGCGGCTTATGACTTTTCTAAGTTAGCTGAAAGAAGCGAAAAAATAAAAAATGATTTAAAGAAGTTGGATACCAGCCATGAATTAGCTCCTTTAACTCCATCGGCCGTAGCCGTTAAGGCGGAACAACCTAAAGCTCAAGAAAAAATTCCTCCTACACCTAAAAAAGTTCAGCCTAAAACAATGCCAATTCAACCTGAACCAGATAATGATCATATCATGCCTTTAATTAAGCGAAGATTTGAAGCTGAGAATTTAAGCCAGAGTCCAAAAGTTAAAATTGAAGATGTTAAATATGTGCCACGGGTTATGGGGCCTTTGGATGAAATTAGGTACATGGATTTAATTAATTTTCGCAGATTAGATAGAGACTCGCTAAATGCCGCCGCTAAGATTAAGAATAAAATTGACTTATTAGAAGAGGATTATGGTAAAAAACTTGAAGGCATTAAGTTATGGCGGCAAAGTCCAATTTATAAATTATATTTAGAAATCGGCCGTTCAAGCATTAGCAGTAACAGGCCGGTTGATGTTATAATAGAAGAGAGAAAAATGAATAATCAAGAATATTTAAGTACTGAAGAATTTAAGGCAATCATGGACTTAAATAAAAGTTTACGCTTTTAATTATGCAGCAATTTGTAGTGCCACAATTTATTGATGTAGAGGATAAAATTATCGGTCCGATAACTACTAGGCAATTTATTATTATACTGGTCGGTTTTTTAATTATTGCTATTTTTTATAAAATATTTGATTTTTCTTTATTTGTAACTGCTGGCCTGTTAGTTTTTGCAATCACCGGTATTTTTGCCTTTCTTAAAATAAATGGGAGGCCGTTTCATTATTTTGTTTTAAATTTATTTCAGACTTTTAGAAGGCCTAAATTAAGAGTTTGGTATAAAAATTTCTTGGCGGAGCTTGATAATTATGGAGTTGAAGAAAACCTTATCGCGCCGGTCGCTTCGGTGGTTATAGAGAAACATTTTAGCACTTCTCATTTAGCCGAGTTATCATTAATCGTTGATACTAAAGGGGCTTATCGCGGAGATAATGACGAAGTGGAAATTAAAACTGCGGGTAGATAATTAACATATTATGGCAAATAAATTAAACAGAAATAAAATTACCAATTCGACCCAGCAATATTTAGATATCGCTGAATTTCGCGAAGACACTATAATTATGCGCGACGGAACTTTGCGTTCAGTGCTTTTGGTTTCCAGTATAAATTTTGCCTTAAAAAGCGAAGACGAGCAAAACGCTATTATTTCCGCCTATGTGGGTTTTTTAAATAATATTGATTTTCCTTTACAAATCGTTATTCAATCGCGCGAGCTTAATATTGATAATTATCTGGCCTTTTTAAAACAAAAGGAAAAAGAACAGACCAACGAACTTTTAAAAATGCAAACTACCGAATATCTGCAATATGTTAATGAGTTGATTTCTTTAGGAAAAATTATGAATAAGAAATTTTATATAACTATTTCTTATAATCCTTTATCCGATAAGCAAAAAGGTTTTTTTACCAGATTGCTTGAATCTTTAAAGCCAGCCTCTATTATAAAAATGAAAGAAGAAAGATTTTTAAGAAGAAGATCTGAATTAAATAGGCGAGTAGAGAATGTTATTGGCGGGTTAGCGTCTATGGGCGTGAATGCCGTGCCATTAGATACCCAGAGTTTAATTGAATTATTTTATAACACCTATAATCCAGAAACTTCAGCTAACCAAAAATTAGCTGAAACAAAAGATTTAAGATTGCCATAATAAGTAAGTTAATATGTTTAATCCAGGACAAATAAAAAAACAAGAAGAAATGGAGCTTAAAGCGAATGTTTTAGCTCAAGGCGAAAAAGTTAAGCAGGTTGAAGCCACGCCTTATTTAACTCGGGAATTAATCGAGGAAGAAAAATCTTACCGTCGAGGCGCTCTTTCTATTAAAGATTTAATCGCTCCGGCTTCCATCGAAGTAAGTTCTAATTTCTTAAAGCTCGGTTCTAAATTTGTCAGAACTATTTTTGTCATTAATTATCCGCGTTATATTAGCGTTGGCTGGTTTGCGCCGATTATAAACTTAAATTCCACCTTTGATATTTCCATGTTTTTCTATCCAGTAGAAAGCGCGGTGGTTTTAAATCAGCTTAAAAAGAAAGTTGGTAATTTAGAAGCGCAAATTATTTCTGACGCAGAAAAAGGCGCGGCGCGAGATCCGTTGCGCGAGACGGCTTTACGCGATATTGAAGCTTTGCGCGACGCTTTAACTCAAGGCATAGAGAAATTTTTTCAATTTGCTTTGTATGTAACGCTTTATGCTAATAGTAAACAAGAACTTGATAAATTATCTGAAGAAATAGAAAATATTTTTGGTTCGCGCCTAGTTTATTCTAAAAGGGTTTTTTATCAAGCCGAGCAAGGTTTTAATTCTACCTTACCCTTAGCTAATGATGAATTATATATTGCTTTTAACATGAATTCTTCGCCGGTAGCTTCTTCATTTCCTTTTATTTCTTCAGAACTTACTTCTGATAGCGGCATTCTTTACGGCATTAATCGCCATAATAACAGTTTAATTTTATTTGATCGTTTTAGTTTGCAAAATGCCAACAGCGTAGTCTTTGCTACTTCTGGCGCTGGTAAAAGTTATGCTATTAAACTTGAAGTTTTGCGTAGTTTAATGATGGGAGCAGAAGTAATTATTATCGACCCGGAAAATGAATATAAACATCTAGCCGAAGCGGTCGGCGGAACTTATATTAATATTTCTTTGGCTAGTGAAAATAAAATTAATCCATTTGATTTACCGCGTTCAGTTTCCGGAGAATCAAAAGCTGAAGATATTATCAGAAGTGGCGTTATAACGGTTAAAGGTTTAATTAGGCTAATGTTAGGTAATTTAACTCATGAAGAAGATTCTATTATTGATCGAGCGTTGTTGGAAACTTATGCTAAAAAAGATATTAATCCAGACGCTGATTTATCTAAAGTTGAAGCGCCGATTATGCAGGATTTAGAAGATATTTTAGAAGGTATGGAAGGCGGAGCCGGTTTAGCTTTACGGCTTAAAAAATATACTCAGGGCACTTTCTCTGGTTTGTTTAATAGCCCGACTAATGTGCAAATGGATAATCAATTGGTTTGTTTTTCCGTGCGCGATCTTGAAGACGAACTTAGACCGATTGCGATTTATACGGTAGTTAATTATATTTGGAATGTGGTGCGTTCGGAGATGAAAAAAAGGATTTTAGTAATTGATGAAGCTTGGTGGCTGATGCAGCATGAAGATAGCGCTAAATTTATTTACGCTCTAGTTAAGCGTTGTCGTAAATATTATCTTGGCGTAACTACCATTACTCAAGACGTTAATGACTTTTTAACTTCGCCTTATGGTCAAGCGATTGTTAATAACTCAGCCTTACAGCTTCTTTTAAAACAGTCGCCAGCCTCTATTGGTTTAGTACAAAAAACTTTTGTTTTAACTGAAGGTGAAAAATATTTACTTTTAGAGTGCGGCGTGGGTGAAGGCATATTTTTTGCCGGCTCAAAACATGTGGCGATTAAAGTGGTGGCGTCATATACCGAAGATCAATTAATTACTTCTGATCCGCGGCAACTTTTAGAAATTGAACAAGAAAAGAAAGAGTTTGCTTCAAATATGTTGAATAACGGGGGAGAGGGTAACGTAGAAGGCGGTGAAGAAGTATTATAAATAGAAATTTGCCCTGTTAAATAATTTTTAAATTTAATAAAATTTAAAAATTAAGATTTGAGCCTAAAAATAGCGGGCTTGAAAAAATAGGGTAAAAAATATAAAATTAATTAAAATAAGTTGTTTCTCTATTAAAGAGACTCAAATCTTATTTAACAGGGTAAATGAATAAAAGAATTTTAGGCGTAATTATCGTGATTGTCGCTTTAGCTATAATAGCTGGCATTGTTTATGTTATCTTTTTTTATAAATTTTCTAATTCTACCGATGAACCAATAGTTGAGCAACCAGTAGCGGGGCAGCAGAATACGACGCTTCAACCAACATCAGAGCAAACAAATAAAGCGACATCAACTAGCCAAACAGTTGCTCAAGTAAAAAAAGCTGAAATTCAAGCCGATGATTTAGTTAGAATGGCCTCGGCTTTTGCTGAAAGATTTGGCAGTTTTTCTAACCAATCAGATTATGGCAATATTCGCGATTTGCAGATTTTTATGACTGAAAAAATGAAAGAGTGGGCGAAAAATTATATTAACGACGCTAGAGTTAAAAAAACACAAACGACGATTTATTATGGTATTATTACGAAAGCGCTTTCCGGGCAAGCGAAAAAATTTGATTCAGACATCGGTCAAGCTGAAATTTTAGTTAAAACCCAAAGACGCGAATCATCCGGCACGTCAGGGAATAGTTTAACTTTTTATCAAGATATTTTAATAAAATATATACGCGAACAAGGGGTTTGGCGGGTTGATAGTGTTGAATGGCAGGCAAAATAAAATTGTTTAAAAACCTTTTTAGAATATGTTTAATAAATTATGCGAAATAACCAAAAATGTCTGGTTATTTTTTTTAGATCTAATTTTTCCGATTGAGTGCTTAGGTTGCGGTCAGGAAGGCGAGTGGTTATGCGGCGAATGTTATAAGGAAATAAAATTAAAACCAAAGCAATACTGCTTGCATTGTAAAAAAGAAAATGATTTAGGCGATTTTTGCGCGCCATGTAAAATCATTTATGATTTAGATGGCGTTTGGATTGCCGCGCTTTATGATGAAGCTCTAATTAGCCAGGCTATTAAAAGTTTAAAATATCGTTTTATAAGTGGCTTATCTAAAAAATTAAGTAAGTTAATGATTGTTTGCCTTGATAAAATATTGGCTGAGCGCCAGGTTTTTAGATTAAGTTTAGCCGGCGGCATTGATTGGCGAACTTTAAATCAGGCAAAAAAATTACCTTTAACAATTTTAAATTTTAACGAAAATTTAATTATGCCCGTGCCGCTTTCTAAAAAACGTTTGAATTGGCGTGGTTTTAATCAGGCCGAATTATTAGCGAGAATTATAGCGGAAAAATATAAATTAAAATTAGATAATATAAATTTAATTAGAATTAAACATAAAAAGCCTCAGGCCAAACTTAATGAAATTCATCGGTTGGAAAATGTTAAAGGATGTTTTAGCTGGCAAGGCGTAAATTTAAATAAAAAAAACATCATTTTAGTTGATGATGTGGTTACTACCGGCGCTACTTTAAATGAGTGCGCTAAAGTTTTAAAAGCTAACGGCGCCGGCGAAGTTTGGGGGCTAGTTTTAGCTAAGGGATAATAAATAGGCGCTAGTTAAACCCATATTTATTTACTCAATTCGACAAATTGTGCTATAATAATGACGTATAAATAAGCCATATTTTTATGATGTTTAAAACAATAAAAATAAAAAAAGGATTTTTTTTCTTATTTTTGTTATTAACATTTTTAGCGGCGACTAGCGTTTTTGCTGAAGATATAATAGGTTCAGTTATTTTAGTTTTAGACAAACAAAAAGAAAATTATAAAATATATGAACAGGGCGAAAATTATGTTTTTGATAAAGACGAATCATCGGTTAGTAGCAATAACATAGAAACGATTTCTAATTTTAATGAAGTGGGGGTTAATTGGTATGTTATTTTTGATTTTTCCGGGCAGAAAATAAAGGTTTATGAGCAAGATCTTAATTGGCAGTGGCAGGAAGACGAAAAAGGTTTCATTGGAAAAACTGAGTTTTATGGTTGTCCGGCAGAGATTAATTATTTTTATGACGAGAGTAGGCAGCTAAAAGTTAAAGCATCTTTTACTAATTTGACGGGGTTGTCTATCGACAATTTAGAATACAAATTTATTGTTAAACATTCAAAGGATTTATCGCTAGGGAGTGAAATTCCGAACTTAGAAGAGAAGGCGGAAACCGGCGAGTTTTCTTATAATGATAATGCGGCGATCGGCTTAATTTCTGTTGTCGATAATGAACCAGAAAATAAGAATGAATTAATTTTTAATATGCCAGTCGGAACGGTAGCCCCTGGCGAGTTATCGCAGGTAATTTTAAATTTATTTTAAGTTAAACAAATGTTTAAAAGGATATTTTTTGTTTTTTCCTCATTATTTTTTTTGTTTCTGGCGGATAGCGCCTTAGCCGCGACCGCGTCTTATGACTTTAGTGGTACGGGGCATTATGCCGGACATCGTTCTGGCAATCCTGCTAATCCTAATGATGGCTTAACTCAAGCGGCTGCAGGAG
>CAYSKV010000017.1:0-12406 GCA_964431805.1 uncultured Gammaproteobacteria bacterium | reverse complement strand
ATCAAGTTAAAATTTAATGGCCGTAGAGTTTTACTCGCTATTAAATTTTAACTTGATACTTTATATTTTTGGAAAATATTATTTATCCCTTTAGGGGAAAACCTTTTCTAAAAAGGTTTTTAAAGTCCAATTTCTTTTTTATATTCTTCTATCCAATCAGCTAAATCAACCGTCGGCTCCCAACCCAAAAGTTTTTTAGCTAAATTATTATCAGCATAGCTTCCGCTAACTTCATATCTGGGCGCGATATTTATTTTTGGTCCGCCGATCATATCCGCAACTTCATTAACTGAATATGGCCTACCCCGACCAATGTTAATTAATTCGCCATGGCCGACCGTTTCGCTTTCCGCCGCCATAATGTTAGCTCGAACCGCGTCAATCACGCTAGTGAAATCTCTAGTTTGTTCGCCATCGCCTACTATAGTTAAAGATTCTCCCTTTTGCTTTTGCTTTAAAAAAGTACTGATAACAGAGCAATAGGCGCCTTCGTTTGGTTGGCGTTTACCATAAATATTAAAATATCTTAAACAAACAGTCGGCAAACCGTAAATTTCATAAAATATTTTCGCATATACCTCGCCAACATATTTTTGTAAACCATAAGGACTGATTGGGTCAGGCGCCATAGTTTCCACCCAAGGTAAACTTAACTGTCGGCCATAAGCTGATGAAGAAGCGCTATAAATTAATTTTTTTACTTTAGCATCGCGTGCCGCTACCAATACATTTAAAGTCCCGTTTAAATTTATGTCATTTGATTTTATTGGGTCATCAATAGAAAGCTGTATTCTTGGTAGAGCGGCTAAATGAAAAACATAATCAATTCCTAAAAATAACGGTTTAATATTTTCTAAACTTCTTATATCAGTTTCAATAAATTTTGCTTTGGCATTAACATTTTCTTTTTTCCCGGTCAATAAATTATCTATAACGGTTACTTCATAACCTTTATTAATTAATTCATCAACTAAATTAGAACCAATAAATCCAGCCCCGCCAACGACTAAACATTTAGACATAATTATTAAATCAATTTAAAATTTTATGGCCATAGGGCTTTGCCCGCTATAAAATTTTAAATTGATACGTTATATTTTTTGAAAATATTAAAAACTTTTTCTGAAAAAGTTTTTAATAATTATTTTATTATTTTATTAACCACATCATCTCCGTAAACGCCTTTTAATAAATCCAAATCTTTTTTACTTTGCACCAACAAACTAATATTCTTATCTCGTAAATTAGTTAAAGCGTTAAGCCCAGCTTCATCCTGAACAAAATTTTTATACATCCTAATAAAAGCTTCGAAATCTTTAATTAAACAATCACCGCCAGCTCCTCTACCGCCTTTATTAACCGGGTGAGTATGCTCTTCGCCGATTCTTGGGTCAGCCGCGATCATCTGCCTGACTTCTTCCCAATTACAACCTAATTTCTCTGACAAATCATAAAGCATATTCATAAAAATATTTTTGAAATAAAAAAAGCAATTACCGCCGTATTTTATTAATTCTGCGTTAATAGAATCGCAAATAATTTCATAAGGCGCCTTAGGCAGTACAGCCATAACTTCTTTAGCTTTTTGTCTATAAACTTCATTGTCAACGGCAATACCAATAATATTTCGTGTCGGATTAGCGGCGTCATGAGCGGCTGTATGACGAGTTAAAAATTCTGGTGAATGTATAATAAAAATATTAGGATTTTCCATTTGTAAATATTTAGTCGTGCCTGGCAAAACCGTTGATTTTATTAATGCAATTTTACCTTCGCCGACTAATCCTAGCACTTGCTTTAAAATGCTATCATCAAAGCCTGCAGGCGTGGTTGGCGTCGGCACGGCAATAAAAACAATATCACAATCTTTTATTTTTTCCTTATTAACAACATATTCCGGTTCCATACTATAGCGAATAGTGTTAAATCCACGTTGTTCAAAATTATCCGCATAATTTTTACCAATCCAACCTTGGCCAATAAAACCGATTTTTATTTCTTTTTTGTCATTGTTCATAAAATATTATATTTATTTATTTATTTTTCTTAAATTTTTTTCCCAAATCCAAGCGCTAGCTACTATTTCATCAAAATTCTTTTCGGCCTGCCAGCCTAATTCTTTTTTAGCTAAATCCGTAGCGGTAAAAACTGTGTCCGGGTCGCCGGGGCGTCTTTCAACTATTTTATATTTTAATTTTTGCCCGCTCGCTTTTTCAAAAGCTTTAATCGCCTCCATTACCGAAGCGCCCTTCCCGGTTCCAATATTAAATACTTCAAAATTATTTTTATTTTTCCCGAGAGCCAATCTTTCTAGAGCTTTTATATGCGCTTTAGCTAAATCTACAACATGGATATAATCGCGGATACAGGTGCCATCCGGCGTTTTGTAATCATTGCCAAAAACTTTTAATTCATCTCTTAAGCCGGCTCCGGTTTGAGTTATAAAAGGAATTAAATTTTCTGGAGCGCCTTTTGGCAATTCACCGATTAAACCAGAATCGTGCGCGCCGGCGGCATTAAAATATCTTAAAGCGATACAATTAAATTCTTTATTAGCGGCGGCGATGTCTTTTAATATTTCTTCGCCGATTTTTTTAGTATTGCCATAAGGATTGGCTGGCTGCTTTATTGGATCAGTTTCTTTTATCGGCAATATTTCTGGCTCGCCATAAACCGAAGCCGAGGAAGAAAAAATTAAATTTTTTATTTTTTTGTCTAAAACACAAATGAGTAAATTTTCCAATGTTAATAAATTATTTCTATAATAATCTAAAGGTTTCTTAACCGATTCACCGGCCGCTTTAAAACCGGCGAGATGAACTACGCCATTAATATTATCTTGCTTGGCAAAAAACTTTTTTAATTCGTCTAAATCGCATAAATCAATTTTATAAAATTCCGGCCACTTACCGCTTATTTTTTCAATTCTATCTATTGTCTCCGGCGTAGAATTTGATAAATTATCAATAATCACCACTTCGTAATTATTTTTTAAAAGCTCAACGGCTATATGAGAACCGATATACCCGGCGCCGCCAGTTAATAAAATTTTTGACATAAATTATTGTTTAATTATTTTTTGCTTTTATGGCGGAAGAACCAACCGCAATAACATTATAACCGTCATTAGCTAAAACTTCATATTTTTGTGCCAGTATTCTGCGCCCGTCCATAACAATCATTCCTTTAGGTAAATTTTCTTTTATTAAATCATAAAGCCCCCTGAACTGCGGCCAATCAGTAGCTATAATTAAAATATCAATTTTAGTAATAGCTTCATTTTCTGAATCAACTAATTTAATTTTCTCAATATCTTTATGGTCAGAAAAATATTTTATAAAATTTTCTCCGGCCACTGGATCATAAGCTTTAATTTGCCCCACTCCTTTATTTAATAAAAATTCAGTCGCGCCTAAAGCGGCTGAGTTGCGTACGTCATTAGTATCTTGCTTAAAGGCTAAACCTAATAGACCGATAGTTTTACCCGACCAATCAAAATTAAATTCATTTTCCGCTCTTGTTAAAAAATTATCTAATTGGCGTTGATTAGCGGCTAAAACATCATCAACCAAATCAGCTTTAATGTCCTTAACTTTTAGCTGATGAGATAAAGATCGCGCGTCTTTAATAAAGCAGCTGCCGCCAGCGAATAAACTATCGTAAAATCCCCAATCGCCTATGCGGCTATCAGTGATTAAAATTTTTCTAACATTTTCAAATTGCAAACCATCAAAATTTTCACAAACCCGACCGACAACGTCAAAACAATTAGCTAAACGGCTAAATAAAATATAGTTAGCTAAAAGCTTCCCAGCTTCGGCTTCGGCTGGGCTAACTTCCAAATAAACAACATTAGAAGATTCTACAAATCGGCTATAAATATTTCTAAAAATTGTAAAATCTTTTTCGCTTTCCGCTCCAACTACAACGCGCGGCGGCCTGATTGAACCTTCTACCGCCTTGCCTTCAACTAAAAATTCTGGGTTAGAACCAACGCCGAAATTTTTAACGCCAGCCGCCAACATAATTTCCTTAGTCCGATTTAACATATCAATCGGTACCGTACTTTTATTGATTATTAAAACATACTGGCTTTGCTCGCCATTATTTCTTTTAGCTAGCACTTCCGACAAGGTCGTAGCGGCGGTTTCATAAATTTTTAAATTAGTCTCGCCTGTTTCATCTTTTTCCGGCGTAGGTAAGCACATAAAAACTACTTCTACTTCATCGATAATTTTTTCTACCTCTTTTAAATCTGAAGTGAATTTAATCCTGGCTTTATTTCTAATAATTAAATCACCTAAGCCTTGCTCAAACAAACATGCTTCAATTTTATCTTTATCTCCTGAAGATAAACCTTTTACTAGCTCCTGGTTTATGTCATAAACTAAAACTTCATGTCCGCTATCCGCGCTTACCGCAGCCGAACAAGCGCCCACAAAACCTCCGCCAAAATATAAAATTTTCATAAAAATTAGCTTAAAATAAAATATTAAAAATCAGGATTTGCTTTATCCTTTTATATTAGTTATTATTAAATAAAACAGGGTAAAAGTCAACCTTAATTTATTCACCCCGTTAGATATTGATAATTTATAAAATTTTATATTAATTAGCTATATTGAACACTTATTTACCAAAATATAATATGAATACTAAAGTATCTAATGGGGTAAAAAAAATCCTATATTTTATAACTCAATCAGAATTTGGCGGCGCCCAGCGCTATGTTTTTGATTTGGCTAATAATTTAAAAGTTGATTTTAAAGTGGCAATAGCTATGGGAGAGCAAGGAAAATACGGAAAATTAGCCAAAATTTTAGCTAAAAATAACATTGAATATTTTATTATTCCTAATTTAAAGCGAAATATTTCTCCTATTAATGATATTCTAGCTTTATTTGAAATCATAAAATTAATAAAAAATTATCAACCAGACATTATTCATTTAAACAGCTCAAAAATATCTATTCTCGGCTCAATCGCCTCCTTATTTATTAAAACAAAAACCGTTTATACGGTTCACGGCTGGGTATTTAACGAACCTTTACCTGCTTGGCTAAAATATTTTTATCTTTACGCGGAAAAAATTACCGCTAAATTAAAAAATAAAATTATCTGCGTTTCCGAATACGATGAAAAAATGGCGTTAAAATATAAAATAGCCCCGGCGGAAAAATTAGTTACTATTCATAACGGACTTGCGCCAATAGATTTTTTTACTAAAGAGCAAGCGCGAAAAATTTTACATTTAAATGACGCTGATTTAATAATCGGTTCAATCGGTAATTTATATAAAACTAAAGGTTTTGAATCTTTAATTAAAACGGCTAATATTATAAAAAATAAAATATCAGTAAAATTTCTTATCATCGGGGACGGCAGCGAGAGAAAAAATTTAGAAAGATTAATTAAAAAATATAATTTAGAAAATAATTTTATTTTAGCCGGTGAAATTAATGAAGCGGCTAAATTATTAAAAGCTTTTGATATTTATATTTGCTCATCGGTTAAAGAAGGCCTGCCCTACTCTATTTTAGAAGCCATGCAGGCCGAACTGCCAATTATCACAACCAACGTAGGCGGCATCCCAGAGATAATTGAAAATAATAAAAACGGATTATTAATCAAGCCGGCCGAAGCCTTAGATATAGCTAATGCGTTACAAAAATTAACTAACGACAAAAATTTAGCTATTTATTTAGGCAAAAACGCCGAACAAAAAGTTAAGCAAGAATTCAGTTTAGAAAAAATGGTCGAAGCAACTAAAAAAACTTATTTAGAATAAATCCCCACACTTAAAATTAAGTGTGGGGATAAAAAAACCGGCTCTTTTTCATAAGAGCCGGGGTTGGCGAATTTAAAAGCTTTTGTTAATTCAACTTCAAGGCTTTTATTTTGTTTTTGACCGCCTGGTTGAAATTTTCATGCGGCGGATTTTTTCTTACGCTTCTTAACACGGCCAAAGTTTCCGGCTGTATTTTTTCTCTTCCGGCGAAGAGAAAGGCACAGCAGTTCTCCTTAATTTCATGCGATAAAGCGACAGCTCTGTCGCCATGCAGATGCTCGGTGGCCATCGTGAGCAGGCCATTGCCAGGCTGTAAAAACCGCCGTAAAAAAACTTCGGCCGGCCGATTATTAAACTGGCTGTCGATGAAAATATTACCGGCTCGTACAATCAGAGCCGACCTGAGCTGGCAATCCGGCTTGGTGAAAATAAAAATAGTGTCCGCTATCGTTCTTATTTCTGACAAATTCTGCGCATATCTCATTTTAAATCTCCTCCTCTTCTCGGCTTTGTGCCAAGATATAATTTTGTATTTTCTTTCTTGTCTCAAAAGCCATAATAATGCTTTTTTGATCTTTCCCCTGAAAATTTAACGTTTCTGCATGAAGAAACATGAGATGCATGCTTAACGCCTTGAAAAGATAAACTAAATTTTTACTTAAAACCTTTGATTTAGATAATTTATCCAAAATTTTAATTGTTTCATCAACGCTCAAGTCTCCAATTCTTTTTTTAATTTTTGCTTTCAATTTCTGCTCCTTTCGATTTTAATGATCAATTATTTTTTAACTTTTAAACCTAACATTAAACTTATATTTTGTCAAACAGGAACAGGATAAAAATCCTGTTCCTGTTTTATTTTTTTAGCTAATTTTTATAATTACTGCTTTAATTTTTCTATAAACTTCTCAGCATCAGACCTTAAAGATGAATCAAGTTGACCGGCTTTTTGAGCCGCTTCTATGGCTTTATCTTTTTCGCCGGCCTGCGCATAAAGTAATGACAAATTAACTAAGGCCTTAGCGTTAGTCGGCTCCAAACTCGTCCATCTTTCATATAGCTTAATCATACGCGAGTTATCTTTCCCTGCCGCATAATGATTAATCGCTAATTTTATAAAATCAACCGGGCTTAAATAGTTTACGCCATTAAGATCAAGGCATTGATCTAGGGCCTTATAACCTTTAGCTTCTTCTTTAAAATAAAGCTCTACTTTTGCTAAATGACAAAAAGCTTCCGGATATTTTTCATTTAAACTAGCTGCATACTCTAAAGTTTTTAGAGCATTATCCTTATCGTTTCTTGATAAATAAATTTGGGCTTTAGAAAAATAAATAGTTACTCGACCTGGGCTGGATTTAATAGATTCGTCAATCGCTTTTAAGGCGCGGTCAGAATAAAAATAAAATTTATTTGTATTGTCTATATTAACTAAGGCGGCGGTATTTAAAATTTGCGCTAATTGCATTTGCATCATACTATCAGCTGAATTTAATTTTACATTAGCCTCGGCCAAGCTTATAACATAATCAACTATTTCTTTAGCTTTTGCTTTATCCATAGTTGATAAATCACTTTGCCGGCCGTTTATAACATTGATTAAACTGGCGCGACTATCGCGATCTAAGGGCGTATTATAACTTAAAGCTTTTTTATACTCTTCTACTCCGGCCGCAACATTGCCTTTGGCAAATTCGGTCTGACCTTTTATTGTTCCATTTAGCATCTGCCACACTTTAATATTGTATTGATATGTAATAGATAAAATAATTACTCCAGCGACAAGTAAAACCGTTAATTCTTTATTAGTTAAACCTTCATCGGAAGTAAATTCTTCTTCGCCGTTATTATTAATTAGCCAATAAACATAACCTAAAGTTAACATCAACGAAATATAAGTCACTAGCGAATCAAACACGGCTAAATTTTGAATAAAATAAGCCACGAATAAACAAACTAATAAAACAAATTCATTAGTGGAAATTTTGCCCTGTTTTTTACCTTTAAACAAATAATAAGCTACAGCTATAAAAATAGATAAATAAGTTAATAGACTTATTAAACCGCCGGTTGAAGCGATATCTACTAAATTATTATGCGCCCTATCAAAATAAGTTTCGCTAGCGGTATAGGTATAAAATGCCGGATCAAAATATTTATCAAAAGTAATGGCATAATTACCATAGCCCGTACCTAAGATAGCATGATTTGGAAAATCTTTTAGAGCCGCTTTCCAGGAAATTAATCTAGTTTGAAAAGTAACTTGTTTTGACGAAATTTGCGCCACGGTTTTTAAAATCGGAGTTTGGCTGACAATTTTACTTTGCGGAAATGAAAAAATTAAAACTATTGAGATAATCGCTAAAACGCCAGCAATAAAACTATATAATTTTATTTTTTTACTCTGACTATAAACGGCGGATAAAATAAAAAGTAAAACAAAGCTTATACCTAACCCGGCGTAAGCTCCTCTAGTATTAGTCTCTTTCATAACTAAAAACATTATGAAAGCAGCTGCTAAATAAAGCGCGCTTATCAGCCAATTTTGATGTTCTATCTTTTCTTCGTCGCGACGCCTAAAAAATAAAATCAAAGCGAAATAAATGTTAAAAATCGCGTAACCAGAAACATAGGCCGTGTTGCCAATCGTACTATAATGAACTTTAAATAAACTATAAAGGCAAACTAAAACCGCGGCGCTTATGGAAATAATAAAAAGATTGCGCCAATCGTTTGGTTTTCTAAAAACGGTAATCAAAATTAAATAAAATAAAAAGAAATGTACTACATGAAATAAACCAAGCATTCTTTCAACATCTCCCCAAAAGCTTAAATTAAAATCAACGCCAAAAACAGAAGAAACAAACAAAGCGCCTAAAAACGATGCTAAACCCAAAGTAACCCAAGATTTTTTTGGCCGAACTTCCGGATATTTAATAATTAAACCTAACCAAAAAATCATTAAAATTTCTACTAAAACATTAAAATAAAGCTGCTTAGAAGTTATGTAAGGAAAAAGCAAATTGGTAAAAATCAAAAAAACCGACAAAAAACTTAAATAAACCCCAGTTTTTAAAATATCAAAATAAACTTTTAACGGCATAAAAATTTTATTTAAACTTAAGACTTGTTATAAGCATTATAAATTTCATTAACAAAATCTTGATAATCTTTAAGAGTCTCCGGCGATTGGCTATTTATAATATTAAGCTGTTCAACCGCAGAATCAAGATCACCAATTAAATAATAAATTTTGGTTAAATCTAATCGATAATCATAGCGCGTCGGCTCGGCTTTTATTAAATCATTATAATAAGGCACGGCCTCCGCATATTTCTTCTGATCCAATAAATAGACAATTATTTTCTTCAGGCCGCCGAAATCAGCATAGCCAAATTGATTAAGCCCTTGTTTAAATAATTCTTCGGCCCGCACTGGGTCATCTTTATAAAGATCGCCCATTAACATAATCTTAGCTCCGCCATACCAAGGCAATTGATTAACTAAATTTTCTAAAACAGCTCTAGCTTTAATTTTATCTTTCTTGTCCATGTAAACATTATATAATAAATAATGTGGTTCAATTCTATTTGGGCTTAACTTAATAGTTTCTATAAATAAATTTTCTGCTTCATCAAGCTCTTTTTCTTCTTTGTAGTTATTTAAAATAAGCTGGCCAAGATAAATTTTAGTTTTTATTTCTAAAGGAAAATTAGCGGAAACTAATCTAGATTTTTCCAGAGCTAATTCGTAATAATTATTTTTAGTCTGTTCATTAGCGCTGCCCTGATTATATAAAACCTCTAACATTTTATTTAATTGCACCGCCGCCTCAACACTGCCGAACTTATAATTTAAAGCTTCTTTAAAATTTTCATAAGAACGGAAAGTATCGGCAATAACATAATAATAACCGGTATAAATCGCCCGATTAATTTTTAAAGGCTGATAAATCGCCTTATAAAAAACAACTAAATTTAAAACAATTAAAATAATAAAAAGCCAATTAAAAGCTTTATTATTAGGCTCGCTTCTTTCTCCCCCCGATCCAACTTCATTTTCCTTAAAACAAATTAAACCGATCAAGAAAAAATATAAAAATGAAGTATTTAAAGTATCAAAAACGAAAAAATTGTGAATCGAATAAGCAATCAGTAAACTAAATAACACGGAAAATTTATAATAATCCTCTCGCTTATTTTTAAATAACCAAAAAAATAAATAAAATAAAATCGCTAAATAAGCTAAAAAGCCTAAAATTCCGCTACTCGTTAGCTGATCAAGATAAACATTATGAGTGCGATCAAACCAATTTTCTAAAATATCTGGGCGGTAATATTTATTATAAATAACATTAAAATTTTCCATGCCAACGCCAAGGACAGGGCTAGATTTAAAATCGCTTAGAGCCATGCGCCAAACCGTTAAACGATTTTTTACCGTAATATCGCTTAAAGAAATGGTTGCTATTCTTCTAACAAATTCTACTTTAGAATCAGCTAAATTATCTCTTAAAAAATAAAAGCTACCGGCGATTATAATAATAGGCAATAAAATAGCCAGAGAAATTTTACGAACTTTACCCGGCAGAAAAATAATGTTTAAAAACAAAAAAGCTAAAATACCCAAACCTAAACCTAAAATAGCGCCGCGAGTTGAAGTCAGAAAAAGCACTAAGACGTTTAAAGCGGCGATGCCTAAAGCCGCATACTTATAATTTTTATTAACTTCATTAAAATAATAATAAATACTTAAACCGGCAGTAACTAATAAATAACCGGCTAAAAAAGCGGCGTTGCCTATAGTAGCGGTCACGCGGCCGATGCCGGCTTCAAACACCGGAAAAATATTTAATTTTTGCGCTAAGCCGTAAAGAGAAACGAAAAAGCTGGCGACTAAAATTAACCTAATATAAAACAGCCAATCTTTACGGTCGCTTAAAAATACTTGAAGTAAAAATAAATAAATAGCTAAATAAATCAAGCTAGATACTCCTTCCATTCTTTCAAAATTAGACCAAAAACTTTTATAAAAATCTAAACCGAAAATCGCGGCTACTAGTTGAATGAGGAAAAAAATAATTACTAAAATCAAGGCTAAATTAAAGCGCGGTCTATATTTCTTAAAATTAAGCGCTAAAAGCAGAAGATACAAACTGAAAGCGAGCTGGATAACTAGGCGGAAAAAAACAGTTCTAGTTATTATAAAAGGAAAATAAAACCCGCTAATAAAAATCAGCACCAAAAAAGGTACGGCGTATAGCAAAATTTTTGTAAATTTTTCAAGTTTATTTTCTAACATATACTGAGCTGCTATTGCGAGGAGTCCCGGCGACGAAGCAATCTCACAAACAAAAAGCTTTTATCTAAACCCTGCGTCCGTTAGATTGCTTCGCTTCTTAAGAGAAGCTCGCAATGACAATTATTTTTTATTTCTTAAATTATTAATTTTTCTTTCAATCGCCGTTTTATTATCCGGTTGTTTAACTATTAATTCTTCGTAAATTTTTATAGCCTCATCATATCTTTTTTGTCCACCTAACCATTCGGCGTAAGCGTCTAAAACCAAAGTGTCGCTTTCCATGCTTTGTTTTATAGTTTCGATCGCTAATTTATAAGTCGCTTCAACATTATTAACGTCGCCTACGGCTTTATAATAATCAGCTAATTTAATATAACTTTCCGGGATATATTTATTTAATTCCACCGCTTTTTTATAAGCCATTTCCGCGCTTTTAACCGCTTTAATTTTTAATAAAACATCAGCGAAATTCTGCCAAGCGACTCTAGCCTGACTTTCAATTTTTAATGACTCTAAATAAGCGCTATAAGATTCACGATAATTACCTAAATATTTTTGAAACAACGCTAAATTATTATAATCAGCTAAAATCTGTTCTTTTTCAGTAGCGCTAGCTAAATCAGTTTTAATTTCAGAAACTTTTTTTTCAAAATTAGCTCTCACCTCCGGTTCAAGTTGCACTACTTCTGACCAAAGCAAATTTTTTTCATCATCTAATAAAGTAAAACCGGTAGAAAAAGCTATTTCTTTTTCCTGGCTATTACCGTTTTTATTTTTATTAAAATACCAGAAACCACCGCCGATAATTACGGCAACTAATAAAACTAAACAAGTAATAATTAAAATTTTGTATTTTTGAAACATAAAATTTTATAAATAGTAATTATTAAATAAATAATTTAATTATTTTCGTATACTTTCTTATAAATTCAACATTCGTGTCGCTTCGCTAGAAATTTCGCTCCGCTTAGGGCCGCTTTTTTAATAAAGCGGCGCAAAAATCGCGAGCTAGAGAAAAATTCAGGGATTTAGTATAAAATTTTTAACAAAATTTCAAACTCGCCTATACGGCTCAAACAATGAAATGTTTGTAAATAAATTTTATACTAAATCTGATCCTAAATTTTCCTAGGCTCGCCTTAAAATACAATTCAAAATCACCAAGGGGGTTTGGGGTGACGAATAAGCGCCAAGGCGTGAGTACCTGAAGATTAATCAATGCGATAGCGCATTGAGACACCCCAAAAGTTCTTTGGTTACTTTCTTGATTACAAGAAAGTAACCCCTAGCGGAGCGACGCGAATATTTTAATTTATA
>CAYSKV010000016.1:0-14427 GCA_964431805.1 uncultured Gammaproteobacteria bacterium | reverse complement strand
TTCCGATTTTATAAGAATTTAAAAATGAACTCATGCTTAAACTTCTAATAAAATCCCTTACCTGATCAACGGAAATATTTTTTTTATCTGGTTCTTTTTTAATTAAATAAATATCGCTATGAATATTTTTTTTAGCCTCTAAACAAGACGAGCATTTACCGCAAGGCTTTCTTGAGCTATCGGCGTCGCTACAAACTAAACTTTGCGCGAACCAATTAGCGGCCGTGGTTTTGCCTAAATTAGCCGGTCCGGTAAAAATATAGCTGCCAGAAATATTTTTTTTAGCCAAACTTTTAGATAAAAATTCAAAAATATGACCATTACCGATTAGGGGCCAGTTCGATTTTATATTGCTTTTTTCCATATACAAATTATAGCCTAATAAGACTTGCTAGTCAAAATAACAAACACTAAAATACAATTCAAAATCACCAAGGGGGCTTGGGGGTTGGAGTTGGCGCCAAGGCTTACAGCACAGAGACTAATCAGTTAGATAGCCAATCGGAAACCCCCGAGACTTTTTGCTTACTTTTTAGTCATAAAAAGTAAGTCCTAGCGAAGCGTCGCGGATGTAAAATATAATAGATGGAGTAAAAAAATGTTTAAATGAATATATAATAAATAGATAATATTTATTTTTTTCTAAAAAAGCGACCCTAAGCGGAGCGAAAATTTTAACTAACAAGCAAGAATAAAAAGTATACAAAAAGTTGACTTTTACAGGCGAATATTAGTATAATAATCACATGAATAACAAACTTAAAAAACTTATTTTACTAGGCGGAGACATAATCGTCCTCTATTTTTCTTTATATCTAACCTTAATAATTAGATATTTTGATAATTACAAGACTGAAACCTGGGTGGCGCATTTCTGGCCGTTTACAGTTATTTTTATTTTATGGCTGGTTATTTTTTATATTTCTAACCTTTATAGTCTAAATTTAGCCGTAAATAATTTAAAATTTTACCAATCAAGCGGACGCGCGCTAGTTATAGCTGGCCTAACCTCGCTGGCTTTCTTTTATTTAATGCCGCAAATAGGCATAGCGCCAAAAACTAATTTATTAATATATATTATAGTTTTTGCGATCATTTTTTATGCTTGGCGCCATTTTTATAATTGGTCATTAAAATCATACTTACCTAAAAAAAATATTGGCATCGTCGGCTATAATAATTTAGTGGCGGAAATTGTAAATGAATTTAAGCAAAAACCGCACCTAGGTTATAATCTAAGTTTTATTGTTGATGATAGAGTCCAAACCGGAACCGAGCCGATATCTGACCTTGAAAAATTAATAGCCGAAAATAAATTAGACACTATAATTTTATCAAGCGATCCGCATCAATCAGAAAATTTAAGAACCGTTTTATTTAATTGCTTGCGCTATAAAATAAATTATGTAAGCCTGCCTAATTTTTATGAAACTATTACCGGTAAAGTTCCGCTAGATAATTTAAACCAAATGTGGTTTTTAGAAAATTTAAATGAAAACAATAAAATTTGGTTTAACCGCTTAAAAATAATTTATGACTTTATTTTAGCTTTAATAATTTTTATCATAACTCTTCCCTTCTGGCTGATTATCGCTATCATAATTAAATTAGAAAGCTCCGGACCGATATTTTTTATTATGAACCGAGCCGGACAAAATAATAAAATATTTAAACTAATAAAATTCCGAACCATGAAGCAGGAAAATAATGACTACGCGCCAACTAGAGCGAATGATTCGCGAATTACTAAATTCGGCAACATCCTAAGAAAAACCAGAATTGACGAATTGCCCCAGGTAATAAATATTTTAAAAGGCGAAATGAGCTTCGTCGGACCGCGTCCAGAACGCCCGGAATTAGCGCTTGAGCTTGAAAAGCAAATCCCCTTTTACGGTCAAAGAACTTTAGTAAAACCCGGCCTGACCGGTTCGGATCAAATCTCAGGCGAATATCATTCACCGTCAAAAGAAGACAGTTTTAAAAAATTACAATACGATCTCTTCTATATAAAAAACAGATCTTTATTTTTAGATCTAACGATTATTTTAAAAACCATCGCCACGGTGATGTCTCGTCAAGGAATGTAAAGACAAACACTTAGCATATTAAGTGTGAAGATAAATTCATGATACAAAAAATAAAAAATAAAATTTATAACTTCTTGCGCTGGAGTGAGCGTTACACGAAAACAGATATGGTTTATCTGGCCAAGAGTGGTCTGTGGCTGAACCTCGGCGCTATTACCATTTCTGCCCTTTCTCTTATTCTGTATATTGTATTCGCGCGATCCCTGCCGAAAGAGGTCTATGGAACGTACCAATATTTATTGTCAGCCGGCGCAATAATAGGATCAATTACTTTAACGGGAATGAACAGCGCAGTGGCCCGCGCGGTTGCTCAGAAATACGAGGGAACATTCAAAGAGTCAATGTCAGTACAGTTTAAATGGAATTTGGTCCCAATAATAGTGTCCACCGTAATAAGCACTTATTATTTTTTAAATGAAAACTTTGTTCTTGGGTCAGGATTTTTACTAATAGGAATCTTTGTCCCCTTAAACAACACGCTTAATACATATGGGGCGTTCTTACAAGGCAAAAAAGATTTTCGCGCGAACTACCTTTATGGTCTCGGCTGGAATTTGCCGTTTTACGCTGTAATGATTTTTGCATCATTCTTTTTCAAAATTGCGCTGGTGCTTTTATTCGCGAACCTAATTTCCCAAGCGATAGGGCTTTTCATTGTTTATAAAAGAACTCTTCGTGTTTATAAACCAGATACTCTCGTCGACAGGTCTGCGATCTCATATGGCAAGCACTTAAGCGCTATGGGCTGGTTCGGCGCAATCGTCACACAAATAGACATGGTTTTCGCTTTTCATTACTTGGGAGCTGTTGATCTGGCCATATACAGTTTCGCTACAGCAATCCCAGAACGTCTTTCCAGTCTCCTAAAATTCCTTCCGTCTGCCGCACTTCCTAAACTGTCTGAAAAAAGTCCAGATGAAGTACGCTCTGCTCTCGGGAAAAGGGTGTGGATTGTAATCTTTGGCGCGGCCGTTCTCACAGTAGTTTATATAGTGTTCGCTCCATTTATATTTCACTACCTATTCCCTACCTATGAAGCGGCAATAAAATATTCTCAAATATATGCCTTTATGATAATTGCCTCTATTAGCGGTCTCTTCTCAACGGCATTAACCGCACAAGGCAACATCCGAGGACTCTATTTCTTTAATATAGGATCCTCAGTAATTCAGCTAATAATACAACTGGTCGGGGCAGCGTTCTTTGGACTAATAGGTTTGGTTTTTGCAAAACTTGCGTCAAGTTTTATTTCTTTTGCGCTTTCAATCATCTTGCTTTATTCAAAAAAACAACATATAACGACACCTTCCTAATGATAGAGTTGCGTCGGCATCTGGATAATTCCATCCTTCCCTTCAAATGTCGCGTATGATTCTGGCTCACCGATCTTGCGCAAAGTATAGATGATTTCATATGCGAGCCCCGGGTAATTTAGTACGGATAAAGTAAGAGGGGTTTTTATTATGTGGAAACCACACCCTGTTTCGTTTTCCACAAAGAATCCCGTTCTGTTAGCCACAGTGCGCATTGTATATCTAGAAAATTCGAAGAAGTGTTCGAGATGCTTAGCTTTAGAAACACGCTTTTTGAAATAGTTATAAAATATATTTAATATCGTCTCCCAATAGTAATTTGGATTTGGAGAAGAGACGATTAGCACTCCTTTTGGTTTTAAAATGCGATTTATTTCAGACAAAACACGTAACGGGTTTGCAACATGCGCCAAAACACACCCCATTGTAACCGCATCTACGCTGGCGCTTCCGAACGGAAGGGGGTCCGTGTTTAGATCGCATTTATAAACCCCGTCATACCCTTCTGGTATGGCAGAATACATTAAATCAACCCCATAGACACTGACTCCAGATCTTTTCAAAAAGATGTTTGTTTTTTGCGAATATCCAATATCAACCACGACTTTGCAGTCTGGAGATGCTATTCCTAAGACGTTGGAGATGATTTCTTGTTTTGATTGCATAATTAGTATGGGTGTAATTTTATCACGTCCGGACTTATCAGACAAATTTTCCTGTCACGATATCCCAACAAAGATTCTTATCTTTAACAATTATTTTTTTCTGTATCTTTACAGAACGACTTATCCTATAAAACAAAAATGGGGTCCTCCATGATCTTGTAATTGATATTATTACAAGCGAATTGCTTGACGAGTGTTTCTTGTACTTCTTTAACGCAGTGTCTGGATTTATGTAGAAAAAAACTTCATTAAAGACCATTATGTCGAAAGTGCCTAAATAATCTGGAGGGTTCTCCGCGTCACAACTAATAAACCTATATCCTTTTGGCCATTCGCGTGAATTTTTGCAAATAGATAAGGCTGTGTCGGATATGTCCATGCCGGTATATTCAATATTTGGATTATTGACCACGCATTTTGCTAACCCACCATTACCACAGCCAACATCTATGATACTAATTGGGCGCTCAGCGCCGTTGGAATAATCCGTAATCAATTTAGCAACCTCTTTAGTATTTGGAAGCCCAGAAGTCAACCTATCCCAAGCGCCGTTTGCGAATTGATTATCCCATTTCTCCTTGCTCTGAAAAACAAGGGCGACATCTTCCCTTCTTATTAATCTAATAAGAAAGTTAAAACATCTGCTGATGAATTTCTTCATTTTTATACGAAAGGTATCAACTATCTTGCGGTTCAGTTCTACAGCTGAAGTAAGTCTCGCGCGAAACATGAAGAAATTCATTGTTCCATCCACCTGTATCCGTTTTAGTCTAAACAGGTCATCTCCTGGGTGGATAAGACCTTCTGTGATTCCAAATGCGGCGCTATAGCCCATTTCCTTGACGGCACGCTCTGCATCTATAGAGCGCGCGCCAAAAGGATACGTAAAGAAAAATGGGCGCTCGCCACAAAGCGCCTGTAGAGAATCTGCGGACTCTAATAACTCACGTTTTATTTGGTCATATGATATTTCCGTAAACTTCGTGTGGGACTTGGAGTGTGACCCAATTGTAATTAGCGCGGATTTGGAAAACGATCTTATGTCCTCTTCACTTAATCTTTCTGTACCATAAGGGTCCGCCTTAACCGAAAGATCTGAGGGCACAAATATAGTTGCCGGAATATTATATTTTTCAAGAATTGGTAACGCTGTCGTTTGGAAGTCTTTGTACCCATCATCGAAAGTGACGGCGACCGTGTGTGCTGTCAGACTTTTCTCTCCTTTTGCATATGAAACAACGTCCTTGAGTGGCGCTACCAATTTCTTTTTGGAAAGATATTTTATATGGCGTTCGAAATGCTCAGGTCTTACAGAAAGCTTGTGAACAGAACTGTTAATTGAATGGTACATAAGAACGACGACTTCCGGGTTCGAATTAAACAAGCGACACGCAGAACGAGTTGTGTACGACACCAAATATGCGCCCGTCTTAAAAAAGGGGCGTAAACTTGAAAAGTAAGATAGCGTATTTTCCTTTATAGATACCCCCTGCGAATACAGCTTATAAAATTCGTAGTATGCCGGGACGAGTTCGCTTGAAGGGTAACGAAATCGTAAAAACAAAAACTTGATTGCCTGTTTTGTTAAGTTTTTTATCGTGTCATAAATAATTCTCCTCAAAAACTGTAATAAATTTTTCGGCGGACGCTGTTTAACCATAACGCGAATTCTATAATCAACCCGCCTTTTATATTCAGAAAATACAAGCTGTGAATCTAGAGGAACGTACCAACATCCATTCAAAGTACCAATTTTGTTGATATTTTTATCAAAAATAATTCTTTCGTGTATCTTTCTGTCTGGATCAAAAAGCGCCCCAGATTTTTTGTTAAAAAATCTATGCTGATAATATGTTTTGAAGGAACGATACGTGATTGAAAGGCCTGCGTTTACGATCTTCCAAGGAACACGATAAATATATGGTTCTTTGTTTTCTGAACATACTATTTGCATTTCATCTTTTAATTCTTGAGAAATATATTCATCGGAATCTATATAGAAAAACCAGTCATTAGATGATGCATTAATAAGCCTATTTCGTTCAAGACTGAAATCGTTTATTGAATGACCGGGGTTGCTTTGTTTAATTATTCTGCAGCCATATTTTTCCGCTATTTCTATAGTTGCGTCGGAGCTTCCGCCGTCAGCGACAATTATTTCATCAAATCCGTTCAGACTTTTTAAGCACCGTTCAAGTGTAGCGGCTGAATTATAAGTTAAAATACCGACACTACAAGGAATTTTTTTTTCTTTTTGTGGTATATATATATTTCTTATTTTTTGCATACTTTTGGCTTAATAATTTCGCTATATTCACATAAACTTAATAAAACTTTAGCTCCGTATTTCGCTTTTCTGCCGGGTAATTTAATATCCATAAAAGTATCCAAATCATATAAATCTTTATTGGCTGGAACTAAAAAACCTCTTTTTTTATTTATTACTTTTTTATCTAGATACCTCTTTGCCACACTTCTAAAAATTCTTTTTCCTAAAGCAAAATAAAATTTTGATTCTCTGGAAAATTCTAAACGGAATTTTAATGGAATACGTAAATAATATTCAATTAAATCCATGTCATAATATATATTAGATGCTTGGATATTTTTTCTTAAAGCTGGGGCCATTAATACTTCGCCGTCGCATGGAGAATGTACTATATACATACCAGCCAATGTTAACAAAACTATTTTATTGCTACTATTTTTAGGATAAATATCTTCAAATTTTTTATACTCTTTTATAGAGCCATTACTAGCGAAAGAAAGGTAATCATTGAAAATATTATCGTATTTAAAACAAAGACTAATATATTTCTTGATAAATTTTGGCAGGAAACTAACAAAATATGTATAATATTGAGCCGCAACCGAGCATGCTAAAGTATCTGTATTTTGAGAAAAATATATTTGCTTTTCATTTTTTATATTTGACTTTTCCCATAAACTAGCCAAACCCAAAGAACTCCGCGCCCCGGAAACGGTACCAAATATTTCAGGAATATCTTTTAAATATTTTTCATACTCACTTGAATTCCAAGGAATAATTTCATGATTATCTACTCCGATAGTCTCAGCATTTTTTTTCGCTAATTCAACTTCCTGGCTGTTTAATCCTTCTGTGGCGCAGGTATAAGCATTTATTTTAATCCCAGCCTTTTTTAAAAAAATACCTGTCAGAGCTGAATCAATACCACCGCTCAAATATAGGCCCACTTCTTCTTTATTATGAATACGTTTAGTAGCTTTAAGAAGTAAATCATCAACATCATTAATTATTTCCGAGTATTTATTTTTTAGCTTTGGCAATATTTTTACTTTATATTCATATAAACATTTAATTTTCCGCTCTTCGGGATAAATTTCAACGACCGAACCGGCAGGCACAACTTTAATATCTTTAATAATTGAAAATAATTTTATAGTGCCAAAAAATAAAAAATATTTTATACCTTCTTTATCGAATTCATCTTGGTTCTTTACGAGATCAATAAAATTAAAAGAAAATTTAACATCATTTTCATAAAAACGATAATATAATGGCGCAACACCTAGATGATCTCTCAACGCAATATATTTTCCACCCGATTTGCCAACAAAAGCAAAGCAAGAATCTCTTCTAATTTTTTCAAATAAAGATTCATAATTATCATTTTTTATATCATCTGCGTTAAAATTATAACTAATTACTTCCTGCATAACTATTAATATTTAAATTAATGATATTATTTTTTCGCATACACTACTAAGCGCGCCATCGGTTTCAACTACAAAAAACTTAATATCATAATCAGCTAATTTAGAATTAAATATTTTATTATTTTTTGAAATTAAATTCTCTAAATTTTTTAAATATTCTTTATTATACCCCCGCCTGATATAATAACCTCTTTCTAAAATTCTCTTATCCCTTACAACTTGAGGCGCTTCAAAAATAAATAAAATGTCAGGTTTTAAAATAATATTTAAATATTTATTTAAAGATGTGTTTTTTATTTCTTTATTAAAAATAGATAAAATTCCTTGAAAATAACCCTGATCAATAATTGCTTTTTTATATTTTTTAGATTTTTGATATTTAGCGTTGCAATTTAAAAACGCATTCATAAACTTATAATAAAATTCCTTCAAACTTACGGAGTTAACAATAATAAAATATAATAAAACAAAAAATTTGATTGGATGCTTTAATAAAAATAAAATATTAAAAAATATCAATTCTTGTTTGGTTTTAATTTTTACAATATTAAAATCTGTCTCCTGCTCTAATTTTTTTGCAGTAGCAGTCTTCCCGGTTCCAGGTAATCCGTAGAATTCTATAATCATTTTTTTGAAAATATTATGCAATAAGATTCACAAAATTGCTGACTAATAAAATTTAATCTTAATTTACCAAATATTTTATATAAAATTTTATTCAACAAAGCTGATTTTAAAATCGGAAAAATCAACGTTACGGGATATATTTTTATATCCTCACCACCATTCTTTTTTAAAATTTTAAATAAATCATTAGCTTTTATTTGGCCTTGATGCATTGCTGATATTTTTCGTCCCATTATTTTATTTCTTAAGTATCTCGGAGTCTTCGTAATAATAAATCCTCTCCCCCCGAGATTTAATAAACTTATAATTTTTTTTATAGCAGCCTCTTTATCATCGATATATTCAATAGCGCGCGATGAAAAAAATAAATCATAACTTTTTTCTGGTTTATAATTCAAAAAATCGGTTTCGAAATAATTTATATTATTTTTATATTGCTCTAGGGCTTGTCGAGCGAGTTTTAACATTTCTGAAGAAATATCAACTAAATCAAAGCTTGCTTCGGGGAAAAAAGAAATAAGTAATTTTGTCCAAGTTCCATTTCCTGGGCCAAGCTCTAAAATATTTTTAAAGTTAGTATTTAAGAACAAACGCTTAATACTCAAAAAAGTCATATCATAGCCTGATTTATAAAAATCATCCTTGAACCATCTTTGATCTTCATATTTTAGGCTGTATTCTTTAACTTTTTTATTATAAATATTTTTTATATTTTCTGAATTCATAATTTAATTGTTATTTTTTACCTAGTATATTTATTATTTTTATAATTAAATTTCTCAAATTATGATTTATTTCAACTATTTTTCTTAATTCTTCGCCAAAATTATTTTTCACTACTTCTGGATAATTTTTAATTTTAATAATTTTTTTAGCTAACTCATTAAAATCACCGGCTTTATAAACTAAATCGCTATATCTATCGGACAAAATTTCTTTATAAGAATCGTTGGACGACAAAGTAATTACACCGCAAGCCATTGCCTCTAAAATTGTTTTATCTAGGCTCCCGGTTCGACTCATGTTAATAAATAAATCGGCCGACTGAAAATAATTAGCGACTTCCCTATACGGCGCTGAACCAACAAAATTTACAATAGTATTTAATTTTTTTTCTTTCACTATTTTTTGTAAATTTATAAAATATTTTTCTTGCTCTGGCGTACCTGGGCCGCCAATAATTTTTACATCAACTTCAATCCCCTGTTTAGTAATAATATTTATTGCTTCAATTAATACTTTGTAATCTTTAATCGGAGAAATTCTTCCAACGGTTATTATTTTAAACTTTTTATTTTTTTCTATATTTAAAACTGGTTTAAAAATATCAGTATTTATTCCATGCCCTGTTATATTTATCTTTTTACTAATTAAACGAAAGCTTTCTTTCGAAGGAGTAAAAATTACATCTACTATTTTTTCAGCTATTCTTAATGAAATGCTAATTGATTTATGTGCATACCAAAGACCAATTTTTTTCCTATCTAAGCGCCAGAATAATCCGCCGAGAACCGCGTAAATCTGATTCATGTGCACAAAAACCGCATCATAATTTTTTCTTTCTTGCCAAATATATTTATAAAAATTTATAATATATTTTAATTTTGATTCTCCTTTTTCTTTGCCTAAAGATAAAACTTTTACATTATCTGGTAAATTATATTCGCCGACGCCTAAAGCAATAACAGTTATTTTTTCATAATATTTAGAAAATTCAATAATCCAGCCGTGCATAAAACCGAGCACGTCGTCATTTATATCAACCTTTTGAGTTAAAATTAATAACTTCATAAGATAGCTTTTTGCCAAGATTTTTTATATAACTCTAATATTTGCACTTTATTTGGCAATTGATTTACTGCTAACTTAACATTTTTACCTAACTCTGTTCTTAAATTTTCATCTTCTATAATTTTTATTATAGCTTCAACTAATTTCTGCTTATCACCTACCGGAATTACAAAACCACTTTCATTGTTTTTAATGACTTCGCCGGCACAACCAACGTCGGTCATTATGATCGGTAAACCGTAGCCAGCCGCTTCAATAACCGCCATCCCCCAACCTTCTGCGTTAGAAGTTAATAAAAATACATCTGCCTTTTCATAATATTTATCTAATTCATTTTTCCAGCCAAACAATTTTACATTTTTTTCCAATTTATAATTTTTAATTTGCAATTCGTAATTGTTTTTTTCCGATCCATCGCCAATAATCCATAATTCTATTTCAGGATATTTTTTTATCACTTCTTTCATCGCTTCTATTTGTATGCCGATATTTTTTACTGGCACAAGCCTGCCCACGGTAAGAAAAATAAAATTACCTGCCTTAATTCCTCTTTGAAAATTTGGCGTATTAATATCTACAAAAATCGGGACCACAGTAATTTTTTCTTCTTTTACATTAAATTCCTTAATTAACTGTTTCTTTAACCTCTGACTTACGCACCTTATCGCGTTAGCTCTTGGTAAAACATATTTTGCTACTATTTTTCTTAAGCCATAATACTTTTCAAAACCATGAACCTGGATTTCTAATCCGACTTTAAATTTTTTAGCTAAGCCAACGCCAATTAAAGCTAAATAATATTGATCTTGCACAGTTACAATATTAAATTTTTCATCGCCTAATACTTTTTTAGCTGTTTTATAAATTTTGAAAAATTGTATTAATTTATTATTTCCACCGGAACCGTAAACTACTACTTTTTCAGATAATGCAATTTTTTCATTTTTATTACTCGGCACTATGACCGTATATTTTTTAACTAATTTACCATATTCAATAACTCTCTCGGCTAAAGCGGAGGTTTTATTTAAAATTGAATTGTCTAGGCCAAAGCTTAATATTTTCACAATTTTTTATAAATATTTATAAATTCCCCGGCGATTTCGTTCCAAGTATGTTTATAATTAAAATTTATAATTTTATTTTTATATTCAAGGTAATTTTTATCGTCAGCTAAAAATAATATTTTATTTTTTATATCGTCCTCGTCTAGCGGATCTATAAATAAACCGATAGATTTAAGTGTTTCATAATAACCCGACTCTTTAGTCATAATAAAGGGTTTACGGCAACTTATAGCGTCTAAAATAAAATTTGGACTAACTTCGCTAAGCGACGGCAAAATCATGGCATAAGATTTTTTCATTTCTTCTAACAATTTCTCATAAGACATGTTTTGAATAACTTTGAGTTTAAGCTCGGGTTCAATTTTTTGCGCCTTGCTAAAAGCTTGCCTTAATCGTTCTATATTCTTTAATTTTATCGGCCTACCGGCCCAAAGGAATTTTTTATCTCCAGTCTCCTCGCCGCCTAATTTTTTAACCTCAAAATAATTTTCTATAATATAGCTTTTTTTTGTACTTAAATTATAATATTTTTCAAAAATTTCTTTCTGCCAAGCAGTGCTAAAAATAATAGCCGTTGAATTTTTTAAAATATATTTTGATAAAATAAAAATAATTTTTTCTTTTAAACTTAAACCTGGCTTAATTTCATAAAATTGCCTTAAAGTAATTAGATTACCGCTTCTTTCAACGTATGACTCCCATAAAAAATCTCCGCCAGTACGAATAATAATTTTTCTATTAAAAATCATGGCTGCAATTACCGCCGGCATACCCACGCTAAAAGTATCAAGAGCAACTATGAAATTTACTTTATTCAAATTGAAAATAACTCTAAAAAAATATAAAACATGCCTAAGGCCAATTGGTAATTTTTTTTCTAATTTATAATTTAAGACTTTTACTTCATGACCCATGCCGGTAAATTGTTCCACTAAATTTTTTGCGTATTGAGCAGGTCCGCCAATATCCGGCGGATAAACACCGGTAACAATTAAAATTTTCATTTTATCATTTCCGAATCCGTTATTCTTATCAAAAACATTCTCCATATTCTTAGCAATTAAATCCCAATTATATCTTTTTTCAACCATGGCTTTAGCAATAATCGCAATCTTTCCCGCTTTTTCTTTATCTTCTAATAATATTTTAATCTTATCAGCAATGCTTTTTGGATTTTTCACTTCACAAAATAATCCTGTTTCATTATCGCGCAAAAAATCAACAATACCGCCAACCGGCGTGGCAATAACCGGCAAGCCAACGGCCATAGCTTCTAAAAAAGCAATACCCTGCCCCTCGGAAAGAGACGGTCGGACGAAAATATCTGCCATAGCTAAATATTCATAAACAATTTCATTATTAACAGCCCCGAGCATTATTACTCTATTATCTAATTTTAAATTTAAAATTTTAGATTTTAAATCAGCTTCTAATTCACCACCACCAATTATCAATAATTTTACATTCGCCGGTAAATAACTCATGGCTTCAATTAAATCCCCTAAGCCATTTTTTTTAACTAACCGAGAAACAGTAATAATTATTTTATCGTTTTCAGAAAAATTTAATTTATTTTTTAATTGTTCAACTTTAAATTTTAAATCTTCCCTCTTAAATTTTTCTAAATCAACGCCATTCGGTATAATTTCTATCGTCGCTTTAACGCCATTTTTTTCAGCCCTATTTTTAAGGTCGGCGCTAATAGCCGTAATATAATCAGCTTTTTTAAAAACTAGTAAATGCCAAGGACGAATTAAAACTTTATATAATAGATCGCTATTAAAAACATATCTTTTTAAATATTCTTCGTCGTCGCCTTCTTGTAAATTCAAAATTAATTTTTTATCTGAAAAAGTTATTTTTAAAAAAGCTGCCGCGATTGAAGCTTGGCTAGCCATTAGAGACCAAATTATTCTGTAATTATTTTTTTTATTTAATGCAAAAGCTTTAGCTAAACCCAGAATCGGCAACAAAAATTTATCAAGCTTATTGCCTAATCCAACTCGATAAATAGTAACTCGACCTATCTTTTCCTGTTTGGCCAAATCAGTTTTTAGTCTAGCGGTAATTAAATCGAAATCAAAACCAACTAAACGGTCGGTTAATTCTTTAATAGCTATTTCGGCTCCGCCAATTAAAGGCAAATATGCGGTTGAAAAAATTAATATTTTTTTTGCCATGCTATTATTTCTTAAAATATTCTATGGTTTTTTTAAGCCCATCATTAAGCTTAACTTTTGGTTGCCAACTTAGCTTCTTTTTAACCAGCGCTATATTAGGTCGACGCTTTTTAGGATCATCTTTAGGCAAAGACTTATAAGCTAATTTTGATTTTGAACCGGTTAAAGTAATTATTTTTTTTGCTATTTCTTTTACTGTTGATTCTGTCGGGTTACCGAGATTAACCGGTCCAATAAAATTTTCTTTATTCATAAGTTTTATTAAACCATCAACTAAATCCGAAACATAGCAAAACGATCTTGTCTGCGAACCGTTGCCATAAACGGTAATATTTTTATTTTTTAACGCTTGCGTAATAAAATTAGAAATTACCCGACCATCGTTCTCCGCCATATTTGGGCCATAAGTATTGAAAATTCTAACAATACGAATTTCTAAATCATACTTACGATGATAATCAAAAAATAAAGTTTCGGCCACGCGCTTACCTTCGTCATAACAAGCCCTAGGACCAATCGGATTAACATTGCCGCGATAGCTTTCTTTTTGCGGATGCTCTAGTGGGTCACCGTAAACTTCTGAAGTTGAAGCTTGTAAAATACGCGCCTTATGCAATTTAGCCAAACCAAGCATATTTATAATACCAATTGTATTAGCCTTAACGGTCCTGATAGGATTAAATTGATAACCAATTGGCGAGGCTGGGCAAGCTAAATTATAAATTTGATCAATTTTTTCTTTTATAAAAAACGGCTCAATTATATCATGTTTAATAAATTTAAAATTTTTGTTAGCTAAAAATAGCTGGATATTTTTTTTATTACCAGTAAATAAATTATCTAGGCAAATTACTTTATGCCCTTCCTTAAGCAATCGCTCACATAAATGCGAACCGACAAAACCGGCTCCGCCGGTAACTAAAATTGTCTTCATATTTGTTTTATCAAGTTAAAATTTAATGGCCGTAGAGTTTTACTCGCTATTAAATTTTAACTTG
>CAYSKV010000015.1:0-14462 GCA_964431805.1 uncultured Gammaproteobacteria bacterium | reverse complement strand
TTCACCACTATTCCCCACCGTTCACCATTATACTATAATTATATACCACTTAATGCCATTTGTCAATGATAAGCTGCCACTAAAATTACAGCTAAAATTAAAATAAAAATAATAAAAAATACCCGTCTATTTAAAAATGGGTATTTTTTCTAAAAAAGATACAATATTTTTACTTAGTTATCAACAGCTTTATCCACATTTATTTCTTCTTCTCGGTTATATCTGGATCTCTGTCGTAAACCGGTTCAATAACCTTAAAGCTTCTTTTTCCATTTCTTACAGACTTACTTTTGCCGCTTCTACCTGATATGGTAATGCCAAGAGCATAAGCCAAGGCATTGGCCGTAACCACGCCAATACGCAAAGAAGTAAACGAACCTCCACTGTTTTCTATTTCTATGCTTTTTAAATCCTTTAATTTTAACTTACTAGCTTTAAGTAATTTTTCTATAGCCGGTAAAAATTTTTCCGCTTGCGTGCGATCGGATTTAAATTTCTTAATTGCAACAACTCGGCCTTTATTTTTTAAGGCTATTTCAACTAAACTATTTTGAATGGTATTAATATATAAAATCATAAACTTATAATACAACTTATTTGGAAAAAATAAAAGATTAAAAAAATGCCTTCCCTTGCTTTATGCTCGGGAAGGCTTTATGTTAATTCTCTATTCTTCTCTATTGAAATAGAGAACCGAACTTTTAGTTTCGAAAGTTACTTCTTCTCCGCCAACGACGAAAGCTTCGAAGCGACATTCGTTGTAAGGGATTTTAGGTACGGGTAATTCCCCTCCCTCTGGGCCAAACTCAACTTCCAAATTTTCAACTCCTGATCGAGGGCCACCGGAACATACAACTTTAAATCCGTCGTAAAAAGAACCGTAATATGTTGTGCCGGGAGCATAATAAACATGTGGGTGTACAACGAACACTTTACGATCCATATCAATCGAAACATAAGGAGCCGACAAAGAATACAATATTGTCTCATTCTCGTCGGCCAAATATTCTCCACTTTCTCTCTCGACAACATGTAATATTGGCTTCGGCTCTTCGGAGGCCGCGTTGGCATTATTATTACTGCTACACCCGCTGAACAAAAAACAAAACAACAATATAAAAAATAACCCAACAAACAAAAAAATATTTTTCCTCATAATCTTCTTTCCTCCTATATTAGTATTGTTAATATTTTATTGTAATGAGCTACAAGCCCTCCTCTTTTTTATATATAAAAAACGATATTAATCCCCCTTAATATCGTTAAATATTTTAAATTTTTATTATCTTAATTAATCTTAAAAAAACATTGCTATTCTCTTTGCTAACTTTAATCTGAAAAAATGATTTTCCTGCTTACTGAAATTAGCTAAAGTTTGGCGATAAATTTTCGCCGTAGCAATAACTAATTTTGACCAATTATAATTTTTATTAACTTCTACCTTGGCTAATAAACCGTATTTATTAACTAAAGCCGGATGTTTTAATAAATAAATTAATTTCATCTGCAAACTCTTGACGTTTTTAGTTTTAAAACTAAAACCGCAATTTTTAGTTACATCGGTATTTTCTTTAATATCGCTGACTAAGACGCATTTTTTATAAGACATAGCCTCAAGTAAAGCAATAGATAAACCTTCTGATTCTGACGGCTGAACAAATAAATAAGCATTAGAAAATAATTCGGCCAACTCGTCGCCGACTTGATTGCCGGTAAAAATTATATTTTTATTGCCTTTGGCCGACGCTTTAAGTTCTTTAACATAATTATCAGTATAAGCGCCGTCGCCGACGATAACTAATTTCTTATTAGTTTTTATTTTTTTATAAGCATCGATTAAATATTGTACACCTTTATGGCCAACCAACCTAGTAACCGTTAAAATATAATTATCTTTCTTTAGGCCCCATTGCTTAATTTTATTAGCCTTAATCACTTTAGGTAAAGTAACTCCGTTAGGAATATAAACTGAAGTGATATCGTATTTAGATTTAGTATATTCGGTCAACGACGGAGAAATTGTAATAATTCTATCAGCTAAACGGCAAGCGGTTGCTTCAGAAAATTTTAAATACATTTTAGCTAAAAAACCCCATTTTTTATGTTCATAGCATTTTGTATGAAAAGTAAAAACTATGGGTACGCCAGGTTTTAATAATTTAGCTAACCAAATTAAAGACGATGGACCGATGGAATGAAAATGTATAATGTCAACATCGCGCCTAACTAAATCAAGACAAGCTCGAAAAGTATGAGTAATAGCATCTAAATGCTTAGTAGATAAAGTCGGCAAACTAATTAAATTAACACCGCGATATTTCTTTAATTTTCTATCAGTATAATTAGCTCGAGTATAAACAAAAACTTCGTGCCCAGCCTTAACTAAACGCGTTGATAAATCTTCAACATGTTTCTCTACTCCACCGAATTTAGACGGTATGCCTTTTTGTCCAATAAAATATATTTTCATAACATTAACTTATTTTACTAAAATATTACTTTGGCTAAACGGAAAAATTATTTAAACTAGTAATATGCTAAATTTATATTGGCTAATTTTTAATATATTATAACCTTTTACTAAAATAATATGTCTTTAAATAACATATAAATTTAGCATATTAATAATTATTTGTCAAGTAGCTAACAAATTAATGGCTTAAATTAGAGATTATTTATGATTCATCATAATAATCGCGAAGTTATCTTTTGATAAATTGTTGGTTAAATTACCAAAAGAATTCTCAATATTTTCTGAAGTAAAATTATCAAAAAAACTATATTTTATATTTTTTAACAACGGAATATCCTTAGAAACATTACTAGAATTAGGAATAATTGTTAAAGCAATGGCTATGCGGCAACCTTCTTCAAGATTATTAATTTCATCAATTCGCCAAGTAAAAACTTTTTTTTGCCTATCAAAAGTAAGGAAGCCCCTATTCATGCTGCTTTCGTCAGACCAAATTACGCCTTCCGGCAATTCGGCCGAGGCTTGAAAATTAGTTAATTTATTGCCATGATTTTTAATCTGAAAAAAAATCCAATACTTAGTCGGCACATCAACCATCGGCGGGATTGGTCCAACGCCAAGCTGATCGCCATACATACTAAAATATCTAGTCTCCCCCTTAAATTGATAAGTGGTTTTAATTTTTGATTTATCGGACAAATAATATGTTTTTAAAGAGGCTCCATCAATTTTATATTGCGCCGCCAGCTTAAGCTGAGCTTCGTTTTCAGCTAAAATTTCTGAACGAGAAAATTTAGCGATTATTTTAATTTTCTGAGTTTCGCCCGGTAGCAAACTTTTATCAAAAACTATTTTTTTATCAGTCAATTTAATAAAAGGCGAAGTTTCCATTTTCACTAAGAACAAAGCATGACTAGAATTGTTCGATGATAAATCTAAAATTAAATTGTCTATATTTTTTACTCCCGCATTCTTTAAAATAACTTCATAGACAACATCGTCATTAATATCTATAACCGGCTTGCCTGAAATAACAGCGACTGATAAATCAGTTTCTTTAATAGCAAAAACTCCGGTTAAATTAATTTGGTTAATTGTTTTATTATCTATAACGGCTTGACCGTTTAATTTTACTTCTGCCGTATTGTTTTCACCGTTATAAGTTAAATTAAAATTTACGCTTATTGAAGCCCCGGCTTTTAATTCTTTTATTTTAAACTGGTTCTTTTCTATTTTTATATTTTTATTATCAATTTGTTCGGCGCTTAAATAAATGTCAGAATTAGTAAAATCTAATTCTATGTCGCTTAAATCAAATTGGCTTATATTTTGCAAATCAAAAGACATAGTAGTCGGTTGCCCGCGATATAAAATGCCAGAATTATTCCAAATTAATTTAAGGCTGGATAAACCAACGGTAAAATTTTTAGTAAATAATTCATTAACAAATTTATCATTTAAAAAATAACTTACATTAAGAATTACCTCATGATTACTGCCAGGATCGCCGATAAAAATACCTTTTATTTTAATAGCGCCATTAGCCCCAGGGATTAAATCTCCTATTTCAAAACTATTAGTTTTTTTATCAAAAAAATTATCTGGAGAAACTTCTTTTAAAATAAAGCCTTCAGGAGAATTAAAGGAAAATTTAGTTTTTAATAGACTTAATTTGGAAGTATTAGTGTATTTAACTTCAAAAATTACCTCTTGCCCGCTGACAATTTTTTCTCTGTCGGTAGTAACTTTAAAGGCTAACCTATTTTTATAAGAAAAATCACCAAATTTCATAGCGATAACAAATACTACTAAAATCAAAATTATTAAAGCCAAAACAATATCAGCTGCTAGATGAATTTTTTTCTCACGATAATGCCTATGATATCTTCCTCTAAAATAGTTTATAAAATTGTTGATCATTTTCATATGTTTTAATTAAATATATTTACTCTAACTAAAATTTCATCGATGCCATCATCATTAATATCGTAAACCGAGGCGGAAGCTCCTTGTTTAACCTTTGGATCAGTGACAAAAAATTGATTAATTAACTTGCCTTTGCCATCAAAAATTCTTATCTGCGGACCGCCGCCGACGCCAGCGCCAGCGATAATCTCATCTTTGCCGTCGCCATTTATATCACCGGCAGCTACGTTAACGCCACCACGAAAATTTTTATCAAAAGCGAAAAATCCTCCGGAAAGCAATTTCCCTTTATCGTCAAAAATTCTTATCTGCGGACCGCCGCCGACGCCAGCGCCAGCGATAATCTCATCTTTGCCGTCGCCATTTATATCACCGGCAGCTACGTTAACGCCACCACGAAAATTTTTATCAAAAGCGAAAAATCCTCCGGAAAGCAATTTCCCTTTATCGTCAAAAATTCTTATCTGCGGACCGCCGCCGACGCCAGCGCCGACAATAATCTGTTTTTCTAATTTATCTTTATTTAATCTAGCCACTGCGAAACTAACATCTGTTTTAGAAGCGCCGAAAGGGCTAACCGAAAAAATAACCTTGCCATTTTTATGCGCTGAAATTTTACCATTGCCATCAACTAAAATTTCCCTAGCGCCGTCATTATTAATATCTGAAACTAATATTTTTGCCCAGCTAGCCATATTAGGTCGGTAAGCGAAAAAACCATTTCTGACTTGTGCGCCAGTTGAGTTAAAAACTCTGAAAAAACCGCCATTTAAGTAAGTATTATTTTCAATTTCTTTTTGAATTTTTAAAGCAACGAATCCATCATTCGGTTTTAATTTAAACCAATTTATTTTTTCTCCGCTATTAACAACCACGTCTTGAGTACCTTTAATTTTTTCAAATTCTTCCTTACTAAAAATATAGATTTGCTCAACTGAGGTTGAATTATTAATAACTATGCCATTTTCAAAATCGCGACGCCATAAACCCGCTTTAATGGTTACGTTATTCATATCAAGCAAATTATAAGCTTTTGATTCGGCGTGGCCAAGATTAACATTAAATTCATCATACCACCAAACTTGACCATGGTTTTGATCGCCTTGATCATAAGAGAAATAACCATCGCCTAATAAGGCGCTGGTTAAACCAAATCTCATATTGCGGTAATTATTAGGCGCATTTAAATTATCGGAATTTGAATTAATTATATAAGCATATTTTTCGTTGTTGTTATTTAAATAGACATTCATTAATTTTGTCCAACCGTCGCTACCTAGCCATTTAGAAGGAAAATTTTCCATCATTTCGCCATCAGTTCTGCTTTGACAAGCGCCGGCAATATCTAGATTTACAATCAAAGGTAGCGGACTAATCTTACTCTTAGTATCGGCGAGCAGTTCATTCATATTTTTAGTCCAATATTGATTTACCGCCGTCATATTAACTTTACCGTTAAGATTTTGATTGGCAATGACAATATCCCCGTTATTTAACCAATTTAAATTAAGAGAAACCATGTCATAAAAAATTCCATCCCAACCATCATTAGATAAAACTTCATTTTTTACGAAATTTGGCAAATAACTTTTCCAACCGCTGCCTACGTCCACTATTTTTATGGTCGGCCAAGTTTTATCAAAACTTATAACGTTATTCGCGCTATCGCGTAACCACCAATTTCCGTTATTAACGGCTTGATAATTTTTTTCTCTATACTGAGACCATTCCCCAATCCCCTCTATATTAACGCTCTGGCTTGGCACATAAGCAAAAATCTTTTCTTGATTATTAGCTGCTTTAATATTAGGCAGTAAATCAGGATATAATTCTGCTACTTCCGCGTCAAGCACGAGTAAGTCATATTTAGATAACTCGCTGATGTGTTGCTCTGGCACAAGCGGCTGCAAATAATAATTAGCTACTTTAGGAAAAACATCTTTAGAATAAATAGCCTGTGCTGAAGCGGTAATAAAAAACGAAAAAACCAATAAAAAAATTACGGCTACATATTTTTTCAAATTATTTTTTAAGGAAGTTTTATTAATAGGTTGCTTATAAATTTCTATAATTTTAGTAAGATGATTTTCGGCTTGATATTTTTTACTTGATAATAAGGCGGCCGAACTTAATATTTCTTGATCAGCATTATTTAATTTATCTATGGCGAGCGCTAAACTTTTAACGTTGCCTGTTTCAAATAAAAAACCGTTTTCCCCGTCATCGATCATTTCCTTTAAACCGCCGATAGCCGAAGCAATTACCGGCTTACCGGCCGACATAGCCTCTAAAACTACATAAGGAAAATTTTCCGGCCAAATTGATGGAACTATAACGGCGTTAGAATTAGCGACATAATTATTTAATTCTTGATCGTATTTCGCTCCGAGCATTTCTATTCTATCGGTTAAATTTAATTTCTTAATTAAATTTCTTATTTTATTAAAATCAGGGCCTTCGCCGACAATCTTTAATTTTATATTTTTATTAATTAAAGCCATGGCTTTTACTAAAACTTCAATCCCCTTTTCTTCGGATAATCTACCGTAATAAAGTAAATATGGTTCATTTAAAATCGCGCTTGAACTAGAAATAATTTTATTTTGAAAATTATTAAGCACTTTTATTTTATTATCGGTTATGCCAAAACTAACGCAAATATCTTTCATAAATTTGCTAGGGGCGATAAATAAATCTATTTTTTTATAAACTCCGCGCCAATAGCAAAAATAAGCTTCTAGCGACGCTAATAAACTTTTAGGTAACGAGTTTTTTACGCATTTATTAAGCGCGCAATTATAATACTTTCCGCCACGACATTTATAGCAAGCTCGGCCGCCGATAAATAATTTATAGTTAGGGCAAATTAATTTATAATCATGCAAAGTCTGCACGATCGGAATATGATATTTTTTTAAAACGTCAATAATAGAAGTGCTCAATTGATGGGAAATATTATGTAAATGCGCGATATCCGGCCGCTCGGCTTTAATTAATTCTTCTAGTCTTCTAGCGGCTTCATGATTATAGAATAATTTTATAGCATCTTTAATATTAAATTTTTCTAAATTAACGGGCGCGGAAAAATATTTTTCATAAGGCGTCTTTTCATTTTTTTCGTCCGCCATAGAAAAAGGGATGACTTTATGGCCAGCCTTTTCTAAAAGTTCGGATAAAGCAAAAACATAGCTTTCTGATCCGCCTTTTTTATAATAAAATTTATTTATTTGTAGAATCTTCATCCCAATAGAAGTTCTCATAAAACATATTTAATATTGCAACAATACATTGACAATTATATTTATCGTTATATATCCGGCTATTTATTACAAAACTTCTAACGGGATAAATAACTAACCGTTAAGAAATTATTTCTTATTAACCATAAAACAAACCTCGGCCAATGTTTTTTAATCGCTACTCTAGCCGTACAAATCATCCAATTTGAATTTTGATCAATTGTAACCTGTCTTAAATTATTAAGACCATTTTCTAGATTGCCAATTTTCTCGCTAGAAACGTCAGACGGGTAAATATCCCCGAACGGATCAATAAATAAATTATATTTGCCTGAATAATCAGGTAAAATTCTTTTTCCTTTTAAAATAAATTCTTTTAAACCAAAAGCAAAGTAAGCTCTAACCCATCTTTTTGGCGAAAAACTTTTTAACTCACGCCCAATTAACCAATCAAGCGCCTTAGCCATTTCTAATTTTTTCTCTATCTTATTTTCAGCGTCAAAATATTTTTCCCCGGAATGAACCGCGGCTAAAGTCATTTGAATGCCTAACTCACGACTTAAATTATAAACTTTTTTAAGCTCATCTATATTATAATCGCCTAAAGTAAAAGCTAAGCGCATATTTTCCAAACCAATTTTTTTTAAGCCATTAACGGTCGCCATCACCTTATTAAAACCGCCGGGAATGCCGCGAATTTCATCATGTTTCTCGCCTATACCGTCTAAAGAAAAAGCGACACCAATATTAGGAATAATTTTTTTTATCTTTTCAACCTGCTTAATTATTAATTCAGTGGCAAAACCATTACTAGAAATAATTATTTTAGCCTGAGGATTATTTTTATGTAAAACGGCTAAAATTTCTTCTAAATCATTTCTTAAAAACGGCTCACCGCCGGTAATATTAATATTTGATAAACCGGATGGTATTTTATTAAAATCGCTTGGCTTTAAATTGCCGGCAATATTTTTACGCCAAATATTGCACATTCTACATCTAGAATTGCATAAAAAAGTAATAGCTATAACTAAGTCTTTACAGCTTGATTTTTCCATAATATTATTATAAATTTAATACATTAGGCTTGCTTACCCGATATTATATATTAACATAATTATAAAAAAATGTCAAATAACAAAAATGTTATAACTTTACTATTTGTCGGACTGATTGTAGCTTCTTTTTTCTTACTAATTGACTTAGACGCTGTTTCAAAAATTCTATTACTTATTTTATTCTGTATTTTCGCTCTTGCCGCCATAAAACCAATGCAAGGGTTATTTCTTTTAATAATCGCTAGGCCTTGCCTTGATGTTCTAACTGATAAAGCAATTATCGCTACTAATAATTTTAGCTTAAACATTGCTTCGATTATTGCCGTTTTAACTATTTTATTTTCCGTAATTATTTTAATAAAAAATTTTTCTAAAATTAAAACCTTGCCGCTTAAATACAGCTGGATTATTTTTATTATCATCGCCGTGGTATCAATTTTTTTCTCTTACAGCTCCTACTTAAGCTTAGCTGAAAGTCTGCGCCTACTAAGCATACTGGCGGTTTACGCCTTAGCTTATCTATTAATCAATTCAAGCCAAGATTTAAAAAATTTAATCAAAGCCATAGTTGTTTCCGCGATTATACCGTCGCTCTTCGCTTTATGGCAATTTTATACTGACACCGGATTATCCATTCCTTTTGAAGGCATCTATAATAGAATTTACGGCACCTTCGCCCACCCAAATTTATTTGCCTACTATCTTTTACTGCCAATAGCTTTATCACTTTATCTTTTTCTAAGCGGCAATAGAAAAAAAGTAAACAATATTTTATATTTTTTATCAGCGATTTTTTTTATAATATTTTTAGCTCTTACTTTTACTCGAGGCGCCTGGCTATCATTTTTAATTGTTTTAGCTGTTGTCGGTATCTTTCGCTACCGCGCCCTACTTATAACTACCATGATTTGTTTAGCTCTGGCATACTTATTAATTGAACCGCTAAATTATCGCGTTAATGATTTAGTCGCTAATCGTTCGGACAGTTCAATCCAATGGCGCATTAATCTTTGGAGCGATGCGAAAGAATATGTAAAAAGCCAACCCTTATTAGGTTATGGCGCCGGCGTAGCTAGCAATTTAATTTTAGATAAACGAGGCGAACAATTCGGCTCCTCTGACCCGCATAATGATTATTTAAAAATCGCCATTGAAAATGGCTTAATCGGTTTACTGGTTTATTTTTCTCTTATAATCGGTTTATTTATAAAATTAACAAAAAAATATTTTTTGACCGATCAAACGCAATTAAAAACTTTAATCTTGTCGGCTATCGGTTTATCAATCGCTTTTTACGCTATGAGCGCGGCCGATAATATTTTAAGAAATACAGCTCTGATGTGGTCTTTCTGGGCTTTAATCGGCGCGATATTGGCTGTAAACTCTCCAGCAATTGCGAGCGATTCGCCAGCTGGCGAAAAGCGAAGTAATCTCACAAATACTATATATCATCAAAAGTTTTAATTTTAATAAAATCATCATACCAGGAACTTATAAAATTTTTGTTTTAAAAAAAGGCTTCGATTAATCGAAGCCTTTTGCGTCTTTTTATTTTTTTCTTTTACTTCTCGATCGGCGCCCTTATGGTCTTAAAACCATCAGAGGAGCAATGCCAGTCGGAAATAAACCCCTCGCAGTTGTTCGTGCCAACACATTCTTTGTGCCAGCCGTTCCAATCGGCTTTTAAGTCTTTCCAATAATCAAGGCCTAATTGAAGACAAACCTTGCCTTGCAATTTAAACCTTGCCTCTACCACATGACGGGAACCGTTTTTTACTTCGGCTCTGGCGGTCCACCAATGCAAAATTTTTTCCGGAGTTTCATAGGCTTTTAAAACTAAAAAGCCGTTTTCCAAGCAGGAATTTTGTATTGGCTCATGTTTGTCATTGGCGAACCAACTCGGTTGCCGACCATATAATCCCCCTTTCTTTTTATCTAAAGAAAGGGAATTATTTTCTTCATAGTTCTCTTCGGCAATAATTTTTTCATTGCCGTGCTCACCAACTTCAATGAGTCGAAGATAGTCTATGAAAGCTATACCGTCTTGCCCGCCTTGCTCGGTCGTTGTCGCAACCTGAGCCCAGCCTACGGCCGCAGGTTTCTCAGAGAAGCCTGCCGGGACCTGCTGCCTTATTACCTTCTCCCCCTTCCAGATTGCTCCATCTGGATATTTCGGAGGAGTGGCGCAAGACATAAGCAAAGACAATAAAAAGAGCATTCCTATAACCTTTACAATTTTCATGATAACCCCTCCTTTAAAAATTATTATATAAAAATTACGGAACATTATAGATTACCATTTATTTTAATTTTTGTCAACGCATAATATTTTTTATTTAAAAAAAACCCCGGTTTCTCGAAAGAAACCGGGGGTTAAATTTATTTCCCGTCAAAATTATTCTTGAACGGGATTAATGATCACCGCCGAAATTTATTCCCAGCGGGGATAGTCCTTGGGGACTTTAAAGAACTCACAAGTTTCCTCGTTAAAAATTAACTCATTCCCCGGATTACCCTTGGCATCTAATCTGCAATATTCATCAGCCTGATTAATATCCATCCAACTTTCTTTTTCATCATTAATGACTTTACCCCAGTCGCGAAGCCATAGAAGTCTTTTGCCGGAACAATTCAGGGTAACTACAGCGAAGCCGTCGGAAGACTTTTCTGTCTTCACTTTATATTCTTCATTGTCTGATACTCGCACCCACTGTCCATTAATTAATTCATTTTTAGCAATGAAAACTTGTGGGGTGCCATTTTGCTGCCTTGCTGAAAGCGGTATCATTACTTTGGCCTCCCCATTTTTACTATCAGACGAGAATTTCAAGCCTGATGTAAAAACAGCACCGCCTTTTATAATTACCACTTTGCTTGCCGCTGGTATGGTAGTATCGGCAAATGCGACCGCGCTGCAAAAAATGAACGACAGGGTAACTAACAACCAAAAAAACTTTTTCATAATATTCCTCCTCGATCTTATATTTGTTTTTTGTTTTTATTTCTTCAACTGATTCCACCATTTATTGATCTTTTCCGTAAGATCAACTGTTAAAGCGATTTGCCATTGATCCCCGTCGCCGCCAAAAATTTCTTTATAACCCGCAGCGAGATTGATAATCTTATCACCTTTATGGGCAATTTGCAGATTCGGCATGATCTGACCATAATTTATCAGGCCGTCAGATGCCAAATCTCTTTGCGACAGGTTGAATTCCTTGCCAACTCCCAATTTAAGTGAAGGCGTGAATCGCCAATTCCCAGACCGAAAATCGTATATGGCCTGGTTGACAGTGAACTCATACGCTTCATTGTCAGAAGGATCAGGAGTTAATGAATCACCGGCATAGGAATGTTTATGGTTGGAATTAAAAATATGTCGCCATTCCGCGTTCAGCTCAATTTCAGGAAAAAGATTTTTACCTTCAGCTCTTCTCAGAAAATAATTAAGGTGAGCTGAGACAATGGATATATAATCTTCCTGAGCACTTTCATATTCTTCTTCTCCGCCGTTATTATTAAGAAAACCACCCATTACTTCAACGTCGCCGTCGTAATGTTTAATCGGGTTAATAAATTTCAGGGACGGACCAAGGGTACCCTCGTTCCAGTCATAATTATAATTACGATCATGACCTTTGCCTCCGGCGATAAACAATGCCAAACCGCCATAGAAATCGGTGTCACCGATTCTGCCAATAAGGCACCTTACCCTGAACTTATCCCAAACGTACCAGCCGCTAGCGTCCTGATCCGGATGAGAATTTTTATAACCACCGACCCCCACAATCAAGTCTGTTCTACATTTCCCGCCTTGGCATTTTTCTTCAGGTTTAGGCTGAACAACAACTTCGGGAACGACAACTATTATTGGTTCTGCCTTTATCATATCCGGAACTTGGGGGGCTTGGGGAAGTTCTTTCTTTGGTTGTTCAACTACAACCGGAGGAATCGGCGCCGCAGGTTTCTGCTCTCTAAACCAGGACCAATTATCACAGATCAACGGTTTAATGAGAAAATATACGTAGCCGTCAAACTCAACTTTGGAATATAACTCCGCATCCAGTTGATCTTCAGGCAGTTGCACCTCAACATCGTTACGGCATTTGTATTTGTCATAAATTTGTTGTGGCAACATTTGCCCTGGTTTCATTCGATACGGATAACTCTTGCCCTTTTTGACGTCCTCAATAAAATTAGCCTTTACGGGTTCAGGAAGACGGTCAAATAAATCTTTTTCCATTGCCTTAAAGAAACTTCTATTTCCGAACGGGTTAATTCCGCCGACTTTCCAGATAATAGGCGTGTCAGCCTTTACGACGACTGAGTCTTTTTCCGGAATGTAAAGCTTCTGGCCGACAAAGATCAAATTCCGTTTCTTGATCTGTCTGTTCGCCTTGATAATACTATTAATATTAACGTTATACTTCTTGGCAATTGAACCAAGATACTCACCCTTTTTAACAATATGTTGACGCGCTTGCACAGGGCTAGCCACGCAAAATATAGTCAAAAGAGAAACAGCAACTGCTAACAACAATGTCTTTTTCATTTTCGTTCCTCCGTCTTTATTTTTTTGTGTTTGGACTTACTTCATAAATAATTTGCATTTTTAGATTTTATTTTTCATCTACGGCGCTGAATCCAGCGGTTAATAGTCAATTGACTATCTGGTGGCTGAAATCTCAGCAACCATAAGATAAATAATAATTTCCTAAATACAAAAATTAATTAGTAGGCACAAACGATTTTTGTTCTTACAGTCTTACGACCACTTATATTTGTCTGATTTTCTTTTTGTTATCATCTTTTTCAGAGAGCAATTTATCGATTTGCTCACCGAACTTTTCGCGATTTTTCCAGCAACGCTGGACAGATTTTTTTGCTCTATTCTCGTTTTCCGCATAAATCCTTTCGCCATTATTTGTATTGCGAAAAGGAGTAAACCAACGATCTGTTTCAGCGTCATATTCAATCTGGGCCTCATAGACGCCGTTTTCTTCCAATGGAACAAATTTCGCAAAAGATTTTTTTGCCTTAACTTCAACAGGTTTTGTTTCTTGATTGCTTTCCTGTTTAGCAAATAATTGACGACCGAAGACGAATAATAAAATTGCAATCGCTCCAGCAATAACAAACAATAAAACCGTCAATTTGTTATTTTTTTCTTGAGTAACCGGCGTAATCGTCTTAGCAAAAGTGTAGACAATTTTCACTTGGCGAGCGTTTAGCTCACTACCGCGAGAATAACCATTAACTTTCGCTTCGGGAAACCTTTGAGTTAAATAAGCTTCGATATTTTTTGCTCTTTTAAGTCCCCATTCATCATTATCAACGCCAGTAATATCAGCGCTGCCAATAATTTCTATGGTTTTAACGGGTTTATCTGCTGATTTTATAGTCTCAGCTATTTTATCCAACTGCTCAGCGACTTCGCCTTTTATAGCAAAATCTTTCGGAGCATAACCGGATATAATAGCTTCTTCCGCCATCGCGTTTGTGAAAGCAACGGCCAGCAACATCATAACAACAAAAACAATCTTTTTCATTTTTTCCATCCTTTCCGTCCAATCGGACAGTTTCGGGCAATCGCCCATTTATTTTTGTTTAACTAATTGTCAACGTTCTAATCTGAAATTTATCAATCTTGATTCACTTGAATCTTGATCGTCGGCAATCGCCGATCAAAATAAATTCAGACCTCCATTCTCGGATAATTTTTTAATTATCCGAATATGGCTTTCCGAATATATTATTCATGCTTCC
>CAYSKV010000014.1:0-16935 GCA_964431805.1 uncultured Gammaproteobacteria bacterium | reverse complement strand
TGCCGGATAAAAACCAAATTAATTCTTCAATAATGCCTCGAGTAAAAACTTTTTTGGTGGTTAATACCGGGAAACCTTTAGATAAATCAAAGCGAATTTGGCGGCCGAAAACCGACCTTATATAAGGCGGCTCTTCGCCTTTGTCCGCGTATTGTTTTAATACTTCGGGCGTAAAGAATAATTTTTTATCCGAGCCATTATCTAAAATATCTTGAAGCAGATTTAGATATTGATATTCAGGATGATTTTGGTTTGACATATTCTTTTATTATAGTTAAGATGTTATTAATAAAAAAGCACTTTTTAATTTTGAAAATACATTTTACGGAGGTGAACAGTTGTCTAATAAAGAAATAATAGGTAAAAACGGGGTTGAGAGAACAGTTGTTATGGTCAGGCCTCATGTTATATTAAATGAAGGTTTTGACGCGGTTCAGGATGTGAAGAATTTTTATTTGAAGGAGCCCGATCTAAAAATTATCAAATCTTTACGTCTTACTTTCACTAGGCAGAAAGCGGCCGAATTTTATGTCGAGCATAAGGGTAAATTTTTTTTCGAAAATTTACTGGATACGACAACAGTAGGGGAATCGGTTTTACTTTTGATAGAAGGTCCGGACGCTATCGCCAGGGTCAGAGAAATCAACGGTCCGACAGATCCTCGGAAAAATCGTGATAAAAAAACTATTAGAGGTAAGTATGGAATAAAAGTTGGTCCTGAAGCGACTGATTGCGGTTCGGAAAATGCCGTACATTCATCTGATTCTCCGACTAGCGCAATGAGGGAGGAAAAAATAATCTGGGGATCAATCAAAGGTCTCTAATAACGATTTTGACGAGGATGCTAATAAGCATCCTCTTTTTTATATTTGAGTTTCTTTTCCATCTGTTGCGACGCGGCCGCCTTGCCATTGGCCCCGATATTCATTGCCTTCGCCTAAAACTTCATGAAAAGTAATATGCACAATGCGAGCGCCGAATGATATTTTAATATTACTTTTTCCTAAATTGCATAAGCCAAATGTTAACTCGCCCGAATAACCTGGCTGGACTATGCCGTTAAATAATCCTAGTCCAGAACGAAACATAGTAGTGCGAGGAAAAATTATACCTGAAAGAGTAACCGGCAAATTAACTTTTTCCATGGTTTTTACTAAATAGTATTTTCCAGGTTCAAAAATAAAAAAATTTTCTGCTTCGCCCTTTTCCGGTTCGTTTTTGGCAACTAAGTTTATTTTTGGCGTATCGCGTTCTTCAACGCCCAAAAAGCCATCGCCAGAAAGTTCATAAATTTCTCCTAAGCGTAAATCAAAACCTGCGCCTTCTGGGTTATTCATTTCCCGATCGCAAAGATTTTCCACTAACTTAATTTCTTTTACTAACTCGTGAAGTTTTTTTATGCCAATTATCATATTTTATTATTTTGCAATTATAAATTAATCGTGATTTTTAAAATCAACTTGGCAATAAACCGTTCCATCGTATTTTCTAATTTTTATGCCTCGGCGGTCGGCTAATTCTCGCGCTTCGTTTTCTTTTTCAGTTTCTTTACCACCGGCTTTTATTCTTTCGTATTCTTCAAAATATATAATTTCTTTAATGCCAGCGTTGTTTAATGATTTCATGCAGTCGTAGCAGGGAAAGGTCGCGGAGTAAAGCGTGGCGCCTCTTAAACGAGTTGTGTCAACGGCGTTACCGATACCATTCATTTCGGCATGAGCGCCGCGGCAGCGTTTTAATTCTTTGGTTTGCGGGTCGCCGTCAACTTTAGCGCAACCAACGTCAATGCAATGATAATCGCCTTCGGTCGGGCCATTGTAGCCGATAGAAATGACACGGTTATTTTTGTCGACATATACAGCTCCGGCTTCAACATAACGACAAGCGGTACGCTTTGAAGCAAGAATCGCCATGTTCATAAACAATTCATCCCAGTTTAAACGGGAAGTTTTTGGTTCTTTGAGTTTTGCCATAAAATAAAATTGTTAATAAAAATCAATTTATTATACGTTTAAATTATTAATAGGTTATTATATTTTATCAAATCAAATAGAATAGGGCAAATTAAAAAACACCCCGTAAATACGGGGTGTTTTTGGTCTTTTATATGTTAACTTTTTGTCGCTTGCTCTTTGCTAATAAACTTTTTTATATCTTCAACCGCACTCATCATCTGAGCTGGGAAAATTATAGTGGAATTTTTTTCAACACTGATTTCGGCTAGGGTCTGTAAATTTCTTAATTGTAAAGCAATCGGGTGTAAGGCCATAACATCTGCGGCTTGACCTAATTTTTCCGAGGCTAAAAGTTCGCCTTCAGCCGCAATAATTTTTGAACGTTTTTCTCTTTCGGCTTCGGCTTGCTTTGCCATGGCGCGCTGCATATTTTCCGGTAATTCAATATCTTTTATTTCTACCAGAGAAACGACTACACCCCAGGGTTCGGTATGACTATCTAACACCGTTCGAATTTCTTTATTAATAGCATCGCGTTCCGATAAGACTTCGTCTAATTGAAAACGGCCGACAATATTTCTAACCGTGGTTTGCGCTATTTGATCAATAGCTTGTCTGACATTTTCAATGGCCACGATACTTTTTATAGCGTCGGTAACTTTAAAATAAGCCACGGCCGAGATATCTACCGAGACGTTATCTTTAGTAATAATTTTTTGCGGCGGAATCGGCATAGTCATAGTTCTAAAATCAACTTTGCGCATCCATTGAAAATAGGGGATAATCCAATTTAAACCAGGTTCTTTAACAGAAATAATTTTACCTAGAAAAAATACTACGCCTTTTTCGTATTGCTGAACCACTTTAAAGCCAGGCAAAATAATAAAAACGACGACGAAGAACAAAACATAATAGAGTGTGGGCATAGTTTTTAAGTTAATAATTAATAGAGTAAATTTAGCAGAAAATAATGGAAAAAGCAATAAATAAAAAAACACTCCGCGATTTGCGGAGTGTTTTTTATGTAATATTTTTATAAGGCTATTTTTAGACCAGGACCCATAGTTGAACTTACGTAAACCTTTTTAATGTAAATGCCCTTTGAAGTCGCTGGTTTGGCTTTTCTGATAGCTTCAAGTAGAGCTTCGAAATTTTGCACTAATTTATTAGTTTCAAAAGAAGCTTTACCAATTGCTACATGTACATTGCCGGTATCATCATTTTTCAAACTCACTTTTCCTTTCTTTAATTCTGCTACGGCTTTGGCTGGATTTGGCGTAACCGTTTCATTTTTAGGGGAAGGCATAAGTCCGCGGGTGCCTAAAATTTTAGCGATTGAAGCTAAATTTTTCATCATAGCTGGTTCGGCTACGGCTACCTGAAAATCAGTTTTTTCAGTTTTTTTAATTTCATTTATTAAATCTTCGCCACCAACATAGTCGGCGCCAGCTTTACGAGTCTCTTCTTCTTTATCAGGAGTGACGAAAGCCGCTACTTTAACGGTTTTACCTGTACCATTCGGTAAAGAGACAGCTAGTCTGACTTGCTGTTCACCTTTTTTTGTATCAATACCTAAGCGGAAATGAACTTCTATTGAAGCATCAAATTTTGTTTTAGATAATTTTTTTGTCAATTCAACGGCTTCCGAGATTGAATAAGCTTTATTAGCGTCGTATTCAACGGCGGCTGTTGTTTTCTTTTTGTTAGACATAAGTTTCGTGGTGCGAGCGCCTTGATATAAATCAAAGCTCCCACAAATTATTTAATTATTTAATTTCTACTCCCATTTGTCTAGCGGTGCCGGCAATAATTTTCATTGCGGCTTCAATATCGTTAGCGTTAAGATCAGGCATTTTAATCTCGGCGATTTCTTTAAGTTGAGCTTTAGTGATTGAACCAACCTTTTCCGATAAAGGTTTGCCTGAACCTTTTGGGATTTTAGCGAATTTTTTTATTAATTCAGAAGCCGGAGGGGTTTTTAAAATAAAAGTATAACTTCTATCTTCGAAAACCGTAATTTCAACCGGTGTGATATCTCCCATTTTGTCTTTTGTTCTATCATTAAAATCTTTACAAAATTGAGCGATGTTCAAACCGTGTTGGCCTAAAGCCGGACCTACTGGAGGCGCAGGATTAGCTTGACCGGCCGGAATCTGCAATTTAATTTTAGTCAATATTTTTTTAGCCATATTATTTATATTTTTTATCTCGTAGAAGCTCCTAATTAATAGGGAACGAGATATTTATGTTATATTTTTTTAATTTGTAAGAAATCTAATTCAACTGGGGTTTCTCTGCCGAACATTGAAACCACAACTTTAATTTTTCCTTTGGCTTCATCAATGTCAGCGACTTTACCTTCTAAATTTTTAAATGGTCCGTCAATAATACGTACCGGAGAATTAACTGAAACATCAATTTTAAATTTAGGCTCTTCAACACCCATGCGTTTTTGCAGGTCTTTTATTTCATGTTCTGAAATCGGAGTTGGAATAGTGCCTGTACCAATAAAGCCGGTAACGTTCGGCGTATTTCTAACTACATACCAAGAATCATCATTAACAATCATTTCTACTAAAACATAGCCAGGAAATATTTTTTCTTCAACAATTTTTCTTTTGCCGTTTTTAATTTTAATCTTTTTTTCCGTAGGAATTAAAATATTATAAATTTTGTCTTCCATGTCCATGGACTCAATTCTTTGTTTTAAATTTTGCGATACATTTTCTTCGTAGCCAGAATAGGTATGCAGAACATACCAGCGGCGGCCTTGATTTAATGTTTGTTTAGCCATATGGGGATAATTATTTATTGATAATTAAATATTCTAAACCTTTGGTAAAAACTAGGTCTAATAAGCCTAAAAATAAAGCTACGCCTAAACTGATAAAAATTACCAGCAAAGTGTAATTATAAGTTTCTTTTTTAGTCGGCCAAGTAACCTTTTTCATTTCTTCAATTGAGGCCTTAATGTAATTAATGATTTTTCCCATATTTATATTTATTAAGCTAAAATTTAATGGCCGTAGAGTTCTACTCGCTATTAAATTTTAGCTTAATACATTATATTTTTTGAAAATATTAAAAACTTTTTCTAAAAAAGTTTTTAAAGATTTTAAAAAACAGCCCTGGCGGGCGGTATTTATTAATATTTATATATTACACAATGCTGTAATGACTGTCAAGCGCTTGGTAGAATTAAGTATAATATGGTATAATATAAATAATTTAAAAATTATGAACTCAAACGGTTTTATTTTTTATAGTTTGCAAATATTCGCTGAATTAATTCGGGATGTTTTGTATTTCCCAATTTGGTGGTATGGTCGAGGATTAATGAATTTAATTTTCGGCGTGATGCATTTTTTAAGCGATAAGCAGAAGGCTTTAGCGCTTTTAGTTTGGATAAAAAATATTTTTCGTCCGATGTACGCGCAATACGATTTTGCTGGCATCTTAATTAGTTTTTTTATACGTTCAGTGCAGATTATTTTTAGAAGTTTTATTATGCTGTTTTGGTTAATTCTTTCTCTGGGCGTTATTGCTTTTTGGATTTTGTTGCCGCTGTTTGTTATTTATGAAATTATTTTTCAATTTTTATAAACTATTATTTTCATGTCAGAAGAGTCTAATAAAAAATTAAATATCCAATTCATAACTTGCCCGGCTTGTAGCGGTGCAGGCAAAACTGGCGCTGGGTTAGTTTGCAAAAATTGTTCTGGCGCCGGAGTTATAGCGATTTATGAGGGTAGATTTTTTTATTGGAATTTACTTTTTAGTATTCCGGCTATAAAATTAAGGCATTTAAAAAAAGGCTTAAATTTAGTTTTAAATTTTACTGCTCTAATTATCGGGTTAACCGGGTTAGCGGCTTTAACATACTGGGTTGTAGTAGTTAGTCAAAATACTCAGGCTCTAGCCGCATTTTCTTTTTGGCGCTCTAAAAGTCCGTTGATTTTAATTTTTTGGTTTAGTTTATTTGCTGACATGTTTGTAATTTATCGTTTAAGCGAAGAAGAGGCGGCTAAACATAAAATAAAAAAAATCAAATATGATCAAACAGATAAATATAACTCGCCGAATAATTGGTCAGAGTTTAATAAAATAAGAAGTAAATACAAGATTGAAGTTTCTAGCGGTTTTAGTCAGCAAGCTTTAAATACGATTGAGCAAGCTTTTAATTTAGCTAATTACGCTAAGCATGGCCGAGTTAGACCAATTCATTTATTTTTTAATTTGCTTAAAGATAGGGGAGCGGCTGCGATTTTTTCTCGTTTAAATATTGATTCGGCTAAATTAATTTCTAAATTAAAAAACCAATTATTAGCCCTAGAGGTAGTAAATGAACCAGCGGAAATATCCTCAGAAATTAAAGAGATTTTTTTTGAAAGTTATATAAGCGCTCTAAGCGCTGGGCAGAAAAAAGTAGAACCAATTCATTTTATTCTACCGATTTTGGCCAGGGATAAAAATTTAAGCGAGTTGCTCTATGATTTAGAAATTGACCATGACAAAATAAATAATGTAATTCAATGGTTTATTATCAGCGAGCGCTTGATGGAAAATTATAAATTATACCGTAAAGCCTCGCGTTTTAAGCCTGGTAATGCCATGGATCGAGCTTATACGGCCGTGGCTACGCCGATTTTAAATCATTTTGCCTATGATTTAACTTTAGCAGCGAAACGGGGGCGCTTAGAATTATGCGTTGGACGCGAAACTGAAATTAAAAATATTTTTCAGATTTTAGAAAGCGGTAAAAACGGAGTATTGCTTTGTGGTAATCTAGGCGTTGGTAAAAATATTATAATTGGGCAAATCGCTCGCCAGATGGTAGAGGAAGACGTGCCGGCTATGCTAAAAGATAAACGTCTTTTAGAATTAGACATCTCGCGTCTTTTAAGCGGAACCTCGGCAGCTAAGGCCGAGGAAAGGCTGTTAGTTATAATTGATGAAGTAGCTCGCGCCGGTAATATTATTTTATATGTTAATAATATTGAAACCCTAATGGGCATCACTTCTGGCGGCGAAGAAAGTTTGGAATTATCAGATGTGTTAGTTAGCGCCATCGAACGTCATAATATTATTTGCTTAGCTAACGTAACTCAGGAAAATTATGCAAAATATATTGAAAATAAACCATTGGGCGGTATTATGGCTAAAGTTGAAGTAGAAGAGCCGGATAATAATTTAGCTATCCAAATGATTGAAAGTAAAATTGGTTTTTACGAAGCTAAATTTCAAGTTTATTTTACTTACGCTAGCATTGCTAAAGCCGTAGAGCTATCGGCTAAATATATTTATGATAAATCTTTGCCGGCTAAAGCGGTTGATATTTTAGAAGCCATTGCTGTTAAAGTCTCTAAAGATAAGGGCATTAATAGCATGGTTGATGTTGAAGATGTAGCTGAGATTGTTAGCCAAAAAACAAAAATTCCTTTGACTAAAATTACTGAAAAAGAAAGCCAGACTTTGCTTAATCTAGAAGAAAAAATACATAATCGCATGATTGGGCAAGCCGAAGCTGTAGATATGATAGCGGCTAGTTTAAGGCGGGCAAGAACTGAATTGAGAGAACAAAAACGTCCGATCGCCAGCTTTTTATTTCTTGGCCCGACCGGAGTTGGTAAAACTGAATTAGCAAAAACCGTAGCTGAAGTTTATTTCGGCAATGAAGATTATATGGTAAGAATTGATATGAGCGAATATCAGCATCCAGGATCGGTGGAAAAAATGATTGGTTCGCCGGATGGGGTTTTAGGGTATTTAACTGAAGCCGTACGCAAAGCGCCATTTTCTTTAATTCTTTTGGATGAATTAGAAAAAGCCCATCCTGATATATTAAATTTATTTTTGCAGGTCATGGATGACGGACGTTTAACTGATGGAATGGGCAGAACGGTAAATTTTACTAATTGCATTATTATTGCCACCTCTAATATCGGCGCTGTTTATATTCAAGATCAAATTAAAGCCGGAGCTTCGCTTGACGTTATTAAACAGTCGTTAATTAATGATCAATTAAATAAATATTTAAAACCAGAATTAATAAATCGTTTCGACGGCGTGGTAGTTTTTAAACCTTTAGGCTTAGAAGAAGTAAAAAGTATCGCTAAGTTGATGTTAGAAAAAGTTAAGCGACTTTTAGAAACTAAAGGCGTGGGTCTTAAATATGACGAGGTCGGAATCGAAAAAATAGCTAGTTTAGGTTTTGACCCAAAATTCGGCGCGCGGCCGCTAAGAAGATTGATACAAGAAAAAATTGAAAATGAAATTGCTAATAAAGTTCTATCCGACGGCTTAAAAAGGCGGGATACAATTATTATAGATAGCGAGGCTAATATAAAAGTTGAAAAGGGGAGAGAATTATAAATTATAAATATAAAAAAGACGACTGCTTCTATAAATTCTTCACGTGTTAGAATTTATATAACATGTCGTCTGGGCCAGTGTTTTGTCGCTTGCCCTAAGTTAAGTCAAGTTTTTTAATAGCATGTTTGTAATTGGCGCTTATCAACGCCTTTTGACTGTGAGAGATATAGAGATGCCGTATACCAGTATTAATTTCTATTATCTCATCAATTAAGGTTTTTGGGTTTTCGTGTATTATGGTTATTCGCCTTTTCCCGGCAAGTTTGTTCAAATCGGCTTTAAATTTTTTGTAAATATCTACTGAACAAAAAATTCGAGAAAACACCTGAAAATCTTTGACTACGGGTTTGCGTTTATATATAAATCCCCCCACATCTCTATCGTCAAATAAGTAGTCAAAAAATATATGGTTACTTAGCGGTAAAAAAATACCGAATATCCCAATATTCAAACCATTGTTGCTGATTCTTTTTAACATTATTTCCCTCCTGATACGAAATTTTGTAAATTATAGTATGTCTTTTTAAAAAAGTCAAATATATACATTAGAATAAATAAAAAAAACGACTACTTTAGATTACGCAGTCGTTGTGGTTAGCAGTTATAAAATTATTTCAATTGAATTTTTACCAGTAAATCTTAAAAAAATATTTATAACATTTTGGTCTGTCGGCGGTTTTTTCCCCGACTTAGTCTTAAGAAAAATAATTATATCTAAGGCATTTATCCCTTGATTTTTTAACCATTTACGAATTGTTTGTCGGTGTACATTTTCTCTCGGAACCTGATACTTTTTAATGCCGAGATAGGCTTTTACTTTTTGACCTTTAAAATAATTTATTGCGTGTCTCTGTCTTGTGTTACTTATCTTACGTTCCATCGCGCCTCCTTAGCAATATATTTTTAAATATTTTTTTTACCATCTATTTACATATGTGCAATAATAATCTATTATAGTTTATTATTAGAAAAAAGCAAATTTACATTGTTGATAACTTAATATGTTATATTATTCGCAAATTTTTGTAATTACTTTATTTATATCCATCATCTTTACCCGGTTGGTGATTTATTTGGCCACGCGGCTTAAAATTATGGATAAACCAGATAGTGATAGAAAAATACACAAGCGCGAAGTGCCCTTACTCGGCGGCTTAGCTATTTTCGCGGCGTTTTTTATTATTTTATATTTTACGCATGATAAACTTTTGATTGGTAATCTTGAGCCGCGGCATTGGCTAGGTTTTTTTATTGGTGGTATTTTTTTAATGATTGGTGGTTTTTTTGATGATAAATATAAATTAAAACCAGCGCAGCAAATCATCTGGCCGATTTTAGCAATCATAAGCGTTATCGCTGGCGGGGTGGAAATCGAAAAAATTACTAATCCGTTGGGTGGTTATTTTTATTTAGGCGCTTTATCAGCTGTGTTGATTTCTTTTTGGCTTTTAGGCATGATGTATACTACGAAATTACTCGATGGTTTAGACGGCTTAGTCACGGGCATAACCGCTATCGGCGCGGTAGTAATTTTTCTTTTTACCATGAGCGAAAAATATTATCAGCCGGATATCGGTTTAGCCGCCTTAATTTTAGCGGCTGCCTGTCTTGGTTTTTTATTTTTTAACTGGCATCCAGCTAAGATATTTTTAGGCGAAGGCGGGTCGTTATTTTTAGGTTATGCTCTAGGCGTCTTATCAATTATATCAGGCGGAAAAATCGCTATTGCTTTACTCGTTATGGGTATACCGATCTTAGATGTAGCTTGGATTATTATCAGGCGTTTAGCCGAAGGAAAAAATCCGTTTAAATTTGCCGATAGGAAACATTTGCATTTTCGTTTGTTAAATATGGGCTTAGGCGTTAAAAAATCAGTTTTGTTTTTCTACGCCGCTTCAATTATTTTTGGTTTAGCCGCCTTATTTTTACAAAGTAAAGGCAAAGTACTCGCCCTAGGTGTGCTCTCAGTTATTATGATATTGGTTGTTATATTTTTTGCTTATCTTGACAGGAAACAGAAAATAGTTTAAGATTTTAATATTCTGCCTGATTTTAGCAGGCTTTATCCCCCGAACGGGGATTTTATTTTTAAGAAGAATTTTTTATTCACCCCGTTAGATAAAGTTGATAACTTTATTTTTATTATATTTATATAGCGGGGTTATTATATCTAAACATATGGCAATTAAAAAAAACGAACTATCTAACGGGGTAAAAATAGCAGTTATTAAAACTGGTGGCAAACAATATAAGGTTGCCCAAGGCCAAAATTTAAGAATTGAAAAAATTGACGGTGAAGCCGGTCAGGCTTTAAAATTCCAGACTTTGCTCGTGGCCGAAGGAGAAAATATTAAAATAGGAGCGCCTGGCTTAGGTGATATAGTTGAAGGTAAAATTTTAGAGCAGGGCAAGGCTAAAAAAGTTAGCGTAGTAAAATTTAAAAATAAAACAAGATATAAAAAGAATGTCGGTCATCGCCAGCCTTTCACTAAAGTAGAAATTACGAAGATTGCTTAAATAATTTTTGTTTCCTAAAATAAAAATACCCGCAGCTTTTAGCTCGGGTTTTTTGTTTGGGCTTCTCTGTTATTCCGGCTTTATTTTTTTTCGGATAATTCTTTTTCAAGTTCTTTGCATTGTTCATGAACTTTTTTGACTCTTTCTGCGTGAAAAATATTCAGAAGTATCATCCATGTTAAACGTTTTAAAGTATTGCCGTTGTTAATTCTTCGGTAATACTTTAAACATAATAATTGATCTTCTGATAATTCAGCTACAACAGATTTGTCTCCCGTTGTCCCATAGACTGTAAAATTTTCAATAATTTTTGCGTTTTGAAGGGTCGGGGCAAGATTACCCCGGTAGTATGGCAATAGACCATGGTGTCTATGCACATACTCCACTATTTCAAAAAGGGCTGTTTTTGAAATTCGGGATAAAGTTTTATGTGCCATTTTTTGCTCCTTATTTTTGTTTGGTTTATTTTTATTTAATTTATTTCGTTTCTATATTTTAAAGCATTACTTAAAGTAATTTCATCCGCATATTCAAGGTCGGCTCCCATTGGTAAACCTTTAGCTAGGCGGGTTACTTTTATCTTACATGGTTTTAATAATTTTGCAAGATACATAGCCGTGGTTTCGCCTTCAAGATTTGGATTTAAAGCTAAAATAATTTCTTTGACGTTTTCTTGTTTTAAACGATTTAGGAAGGCTTTAATGTTTAATTGGTCTGGTTTTATGCCCTCAATAGTATTTATGACTCCGCCTAAAATATAATAAACTCCATTATATTGTTTAGTAGATTCAATAACCAGCATATCTCGTGTATCCGCTACTAAGCAAATAACCGAGTGATTTCTTTTTGAGTCAGAGCAAATTCGGCAAGGATTTGATTCGGCAATAGCTAAACAAGTTTTACAAACAGTAGTTTTTTCTTTTACTTCGGCGATGGCTTGAGCGAATTGTTGCAGCCATTCAGGATGTTGTTTTAATAAATAAAAAACATAACGCTCGGCCGTTTTAGGTCCGACCGTCGGTAATTTGCAAAAATAATCTATTAAGTTTTGAATAGAAGCGGGATAACGCATATAAAATTTTCAATTATCAATAGCCAATTATCAATTAATGATTAATTATTAAATTTTCAATTAATTAATAATTATAGCATTGTAAATTGTTTGAAAATTGAAAATTGATAATTGAAAATTTTTGTTTTGACTAAAAAGAAAATACAAAACAACTAAAAATATAGTAAAACATCAAAAGTTTCCCATATTTCCAAGCCCTCCCATGTCTTGGACTTTTTTCGCCATGACTTTTTGCGCTCGTTTAATAGTTTCGTTTACTGCCTCGGTTAAAGTATTCTCTAACCTGTCTTTAGACATATCAGCGCTGATGTCGAGTTTAGTAATTTCCATATTACCATTCATGATTATTTTGATGCCGTTTTTTTCATACTCAACCGATTCTTGAGCTAAAGCATTCTGCAAAGTTTTGGCTTGATTTCTTAGATCTTTAAACTGTTTTAATTTATTGAACATATTATATCTAATGATTAATTATTAATATTCAATCGGTTCTTCTAGGCCGGTTTTTTCCATATTCTTAAAGCTAACAGTATCTTCGTCAAAAAATAAATTGACTTTACCGGTTGGGCCGTTTCTATGTTTAGCAATATAGACTTCGGCTGTATGTTTTTCGCTTTCAGATAGTTCTTCATAATTATAGCCTCTATCAGCGGCTTTACGATAAATAAACATAACTACGTCAGCGTCCTGCTCGATTGAGCCAGATTCTCTTAAATGAGACAATCTCGGTATGGCCGGCCTAGACATTTCCGCAGAACGTGATAATTGAGACAAGGCTAAAACTGGTATATTTAATTCGCGAGCGATACCTTTAAGTCCGCGAGTAATTTCCGAAACTTCCTGCACGCGATTATCGCCATGGCTGCTGCGGCCTTCCATTAATTGTAGATAGTCGATGATTAATAAGCCCAAGCCTTTTTCAACTTGCAAGCGGCGCGCCTTAGTTCTTATTTCCATAATATTTGAGCTGGCTGAATCATCAATATAAATTGGCGCTTCGGATAATCTTCCCATAGCTTCACCGATGCGAGAAAAATCGTTATCTTCTTCTTTATCTGATAATTTTCCCGTACGCATACGCCATAAACTTACGTTGGCCTGAGCGCAAAGCATGCGGTCGACTAATTGCTCTTTGCTCATTTCTAAAGAAAATATGCCAATCGGAACTTTACTGATAATAGCCGATTGTCGGGCGATATCAAGCGCCAGAGAAGTTTTTCCCACGCTCGGTCTAGCGGCTAAAATTACTAAGTCTGATTTTTGTAAACCAGCTAATAAATTATCAAGATCATGGAAGCCAGTAGGTAGGCCACGTAATTTTCCGCTCTGTTTATGTAGTTCATCAATTCTGTCAAAAGCTTCGGTCAATAAGTTATCAATCGGTTGAAAGACATTTTTTAAATATTTTTGTGAAACGCCGAATAGCTTTTGTTCGGCTTCGTCCAACAATTTTTCAATTTCTTCATCTTCTCGATAACCGAGTTCGGTTATTTCGGCCGAGGCAGATAAAAGGCGTCGTAGAGTCGCTTTGCGTTGGATAATATTTGAGTAGTGTATTATATGAGCCGAAGTAGCTACAGTATTGCCAAGTTCTGATATATAAGTTCGTCCGCCAACGGCTTCTAGTTTATTTTTTTCTTCAAGTTTTGAAGTTAAGGTTAAAATATCAATCGGTTCATGCCGAGAATATAATTCCCGCATAGTTTCATAAATAAGGCCATGGCTGTCTTTATAAAAATCTTCTGGCCGGAGCGTATCAGCGATTTTAAAAATTGCGTCTTTATCAATCATTAAGCAGCCTAAAAGAGAGGCCTCAGCCTCTATGTTTTGCGGTGGTAGTTTTGATATTAAATCTTTTTTATCTGACATGCTTTTATAATACCTTTTGAAATCAGTTTAAGCAAGGGCAAAATTCGCACTTTTTTTCCACAGATTTTCACCAAATATTTGCATTTTTATGGGGGATGTGTTATTTTATTATTAACATATCCGTTGAAGCGGGTTTTTTATTTACGCGCTGTTACCGCGCCCGCAACGCCAGCAAGCTGGCTTGCATGGCGGGCGGGGCTCAGTTGGCACATTAGATGTATGTATTATACTTACGTGTTAAAAAGTGTGAAAGATGAAAAGCTATATATTGGGTTTACAGATGATTTAAATAAAAGATTTTCGGAACATAATGATGGGCAGGTAATTTCTACTAGAGATAGAAGACCATTTAAATTAGTGTATTATGAGGTTTGTAATAATAAATATAAAGCTTTAAATCGAGAAAAATATTTTAAAACAGGTTTTGGCAGGAAGTTTTTAAAAGATAGAATATAGTATATTTAATACGCGCTGTTAGCTCAGTTGGCAGAGCAGCTCCCTTTTAAGGAGAAGGTCACTGGTTCGAATCCAGTACGGCGCACATAAAAATTAAATCAGCCTAAGGCTGAATTAATTTTATGTATGCTGTGCGGTGGAGAATCAGTTGTGTCGGCGTGGGGCTTGCCCCTTCGAATCCAGTACGGCGCACCATTTTATTTCTCATAATGCCACCCTAGCTCAGCTGGTAGAGCAACGGTTTTGTAAACCGTAGGTCGTCGGTCCGAATCCGACGGGTGGCTCCAATTAATGAATATCCCTTGAATGGGATTTTTTAGTATTCACCCCGTTAGATATAATAAGATATAATAGATATATGACTTATATAGTATAAATAAATTTTTATGAATATTTCTGATAAAAAAATATTATCTAACGGGGTAAAGACATATAAAATCTACACCTTGGGCTGTAAAGTTAATCAGTATGATTCAGGCTCATTAGCCACAAGTTTAAAAATGGCTGGATTTACTATGGTTAATAAAAATGCAGATATAGCGATAATTAATAGTTGCGCTGTTACTAAAACGGCCATAATAAAAAGTGGACGCATGATTAAGCTGGCAAAAAAAGAAAATCCTAAGGCTAAAATTATTTTGACTGGTTGCTGGCCTAAAGCTTATGCGGTAAAAAATGTTGGCGCTGATTATGTAATTAATAGAGATAAAATAAGTGATGCAGTTAAGAAAACCATCGGTTATAAATTGCCAGTGGCGAATAAAATTAAAGAAGTAAAACAAGAAAATCGTTCTCGTTATTTTATTAAAATTCAAGATGGTTGCGAGCAATATTGCAGTTATTGCATAGTGCCATACACGCGAGGCAAATTAAAAAGTAGGGGAGAGAAAGAAATTATTTGCGAAATTGAAAGAGCGGTTAAGGCCGGATATGAAGAAATTGTTTTATCTGGGATACATCTTGGCCTTTATGGAAAAGATAATAAAAATAGTTTAGTTAATTTATTAAAAAAAATAATTAAAATTAATGATTTAGGAAGAGTGCGTTTAAGTTCAATCGAAATTACGGAAGTATCAGATGATTTGATAAAGCTAATAGCGAATTCAAAAAAAATTTGCCAGCATCTCTATATTCCTTTGCAATCCGGTTCGGATAAAATTTTAAAATTAATGAATCGGCCATATAGCAAAAAATATTTTTTAGATAAAATAAAAAAAATTAGGCGAGACATGCCGAACATCGCCATTACTACGGACGTGATTGTCGGCTTCCCCGGTGAAACGGAAAAAGATTTTAAAGAGACGGAAAAATTTATTAAAGAAATAAAATTTAGCCGCTTGCATGTATTTCCGTTTTCAGCGCACGAAAAAACCCCGGCCGCTAAATTTCCCGATCAAGTAGAAGAAAAAATTAAAATTAAACGCGCTAAAATTTTAAGAGAGCTTGGCGTTAAGTTAATGAAAGATTATAAAAATAAATTTAAGGGTAAAAAAGTAGAAATTGTTATAGAGCAAATTCAACAAAATAAACTCATTGGCAAGACCGAATATTATTTTGATATTGAGGTTGATAAACGTCAAATTTTTGGTTCAAAAATAGATGGAAATAACAAATTAATAGGTAAAATTGTAAAAGTAAAGAATAATTAATTAAGTTTTAAGCTATATATTGAAAAAACGGGCATAATCCCGTTTTTTTGTTTTTTAAGCCTAAATATGTCATAAAATAGGCTCCTCTTGACAAAAATAGTAAGAGATGTTAAGATACTAAGTTAAATCAAAATTTATTAAATATTTACAAACTATATGGAATTTAAAGATTATCTATCGTTAATAAATAAGAAAAAAGGCACTATTATATCCTTCGTCTTAATTTTTATTTTTTTAGCATCAATTTTCACTGTCGTTCAACCATTTAAATATGGTTCAAAAGCGCAAGTTTTAATCATCCAAGATTCAGTTAGTTTAGATGCTTATACGGCCGCAAAATCGACTGAATATTTAAGCAACATTTTAGCCAAGGTTATTTCTTCTAATTCATTTTTTGAAAATGTTTTAAATTCTGGTTACGCGGTTAGTAAAAACTACTTCGGTCAAACGGTGAAAGACCAAATGAAAATTTGGAATAAAACCGTTAGCGCTAAATCTAATAGCGACTCAGGAATTATTTCTATTAACGTTTATCATAAAGATCGTTCACAAACTGATTTAATCGCTCGCGCTGTAGTTTACACATTGCAAACTAAACATGGTCTTTATCATGGTGGCGCCGATAACGTTTCAATCAAAGTTATCGATGAGCCAATCACTAGTAAGTATCCGGTCAAACCTAATTTGATTTTGAACTTTAGTTTGGCTTTAGTTTTAGGGTTAATTTTTTCTGGTATTTACATTTATTTATTTCCAGAAAAAAAATATAGCGTTAGATTAATGCCTAAATTTTCCGATAGAAAAAATAAAGCAGAAGATAATTTTTATAAAGAACCAGAATTTGCTCCGAACGTTTTAGAAAGCGTGGTTGAAACGACCGAGACATTACCGGAAGCAGAATATAATTTTAGTGAAAATTTAGATAATACTGATAGTAATAATTTTAATGATTACGACGATTTAGATAATCAAGAAGAAATTGCTAAACATGGAAGCATGAATAATATATTCGGAAAGCCATATTCGGATAATTAAAAAATTATCC
>CAYSKV010000013.1:0-22611 GCA_964431805.1 uncultured Gammaproteobacteria bacterium | reverse complement strand
GAATAAATATTATAGCGCGCTAAATAACGGTCATAAGCAAAACCTTTATATTCTTCCGGCTGTCTTAAGTCGCAACTAAATTCTAGCTCGTCGCCATACTTATATTCCGGATAAAGATTGGTGGTTACTAAAATTTTTCCTAAAATCTGACGATTCGGAAATTCCTTAATCGCGCTAACCGCGATTTCTAATTTTTGACTGCTCTCTCTTACGTCCGGCTCGTCGGCAATATAACCGCGCGCGGTAAAATTTTGGCCGTTGTAATGCCAAATTTTATCCGGCATATTTTTCGGTAGACTTATGCCGTAGCGCCAAATAGAAAAAGATAATATGGTTAAAAATAAAAACAACAAAAAAACCGGCCTAAAACCAGTTTCTTCTTTTCGCCAAAATAAAATAGTTAAAATTAAAAAAAATATTCCGACGGCGAACAATTCAATATTAAAATTTAAAATTTTAACTGGTAAAAACGAGGCTAAACCAACGCCAGAAATAAAAACTAAACATGAAAATAAAAAAATTTTAGATTTAGCAAGATTAACTCCTCCTTTAAATATCATAAATACTATTATTTTTATTTTTTTGTTTTCTGTTTTCTTAAATACGCTTCCATAAAACCGTCTAAATCACCGTCTAAAACTTTTTGAATATCTGAAGTTTCATAGTCGGTACGATGATCTTTTACCATTTGATAAGGCTGCATAACATAAGAACGGATTTGCTTACCCCATTCGGCTTTTTGCGCTTCACCGCGCATCTTTTTTTCCTCTTTGTCTTTCTTCTCTTCTTCAAGTTTAAATAATTTAGCTTTTAAAATCTTTAAAGCGGTTTCTTTGTTTTGGTGTTGAGATCTTTGAGTTTGGCAAGCAACAACTAGTCCCGTCGGCAGATGCGTAATTCTTACCGCGGTTTCTACTTTATTGACGTTCTGCCCGCCAGCGCCAGACGAACGAAAAGTATCAATTTTTAAATCACCGTCTTTAATTTCTATATCTTCAGTTTCGGCCAACTCAGGGATAACTTCTACTAAAGCAAAAGAGGTGTGGCGCATTTGCTCAGCGTCAAAAGGCGAAATGCGGACTAAACGATGCACGCCAGACTCGCTTTTTAAATAACCATAAGCCCAACTGCCAATAATTCGATAGCTCGCGCTCTTAACCCCGGCTTCGTTGCCAGTATTGCGATCCACTAATTCAACGCTCCAATTTTTTTTCTCGGCAAAACGCAAAAACATACGTTCTAAAATTTGCGCCCAATCCTGCGCGTCTACTCCGCCCGTGCCGGCATGAATGGAAATTATGGCATTATTACGATCATATTTTTCAGAAAACAAAACAAAAAACTCAAGCTCCTCGTAATGGCGCTTGAGCTCATCATATTTTTTATCAGCCTCGCCGGCGATACTTAAATCTTTTTCCTTAACGCCCTCGGCTACGAATTGCTCTAAATCTGTAATTTCCTTTTTTAAATTTTCCCATTTTATAATTTCTGATTCATATTCCTCGGCTTGTTTACTTAAAGTTACAGCGCGCTCCCGATCCTGCCAAAAATCAGATTTAGACATTTCTATTTTTAATTCATTAATTTTTTCTTTCTGCCGATCCAGGTCAAAGCAACCCCCAGGTATCTAGGAGGCGCTCTCTTAATTCTTCTAAATTTTTTAATAAATTTTCCATAATTTAATCTTAGCTTTTTATAGCCTTAAAATCAAGCAAATAAAAAGGCCGCAGTTTTTTTAGAAAAAACTGCGGCTAATAGTTAGGCGTTTACTCTCGTAGGGTCTTCCTTCTGGCGGCTAGCAACAATTTCTTGCTCTCTCTTCGTAAAAAAGCATGTACCTTCATAATGTCCCGGCCCGTTAATATTACGCCCACACTGCGGACACGGTGTTATTGTTTCCGCCTTTTTTTCATTTTTAATAACTTTGTTATTCTTTGCCATTCTCTTCTGCCCTCCAAAATTTATTTTAAAATTTTTTTAAAAATTTAAATGAACATACAAAAAACCACCCGCTTTACTTGGGTGGCTCGTTAAAATCTTCTAACTATTCTTTAAACTATACGAAAGCAAGCCGCCCGTGAAGGTAGTAACAACAACAAACCTAATAATAAACCTTTTCTAATAGCTTGTTTCATATTAATTATTAGTATAACAAATTTATAAAAAAACGCAAATTTTAATAAATCCCCACACTTAAATTAATTGTGGGGATAAAAAAGCCTCGTTTTATAAACGAGGCGTTAGAAATATACGCTTGTATAGTGGATCTGCAACCGCTTAACAAGCTAAGAGATACTTTTTTAACTCTTCATACTTGGTCGGCATTATAATTGGTTCGCCGGTCCGTTGATCAATGGATTTTAAACTATCCGGCAATTCCGGATCAATACCCAATAAACCTTTAATTTCTTCCGGAAATTTAGCCGGATGAGCCGTCTCAAGGCAAACCTGAATAAAATCATCTAACTGAGGATAATGCGACTGAAAAATTTCCAAGCCACGCCAACCGACTGCTCCATGAGGCTCAAAAATAACGCCATATTGCTTATGAGCGTTTTTTATCGCCTGCCGCGTCTCCTCATTAGATACACTAACCGAAAAAATGTTGCGCCCCATCCTTATAGTGTTCGGTTCTTCCCAAACCTTTCCGTCTTTATCAACGTTTCCACCATAAAGCTCAAAGAGACGAGCCAAATTGCTCGGATGCCCTACATTCATGGCGCTAGAAAGACAGGCGCGTGACGGAGAAATTTTGGAATATTTACCGGTTTCCATAAATACCGGAAATTCATTATTTTCATTGGTTACCACAATGATTTTTTCAATGGGTAACCCCATACGCTGAGCATATTCAGCGCCCATCATATCGCCGAAATTACCTGAGGGCACGGAAAAAATAATTCGCTGAGATTTTTCCGCCAGCTTAGCGTAGGCATAAAAATAATAAATAATCTGGGGCAGAATCCGGCCGATATTAATGGAATTGGCCGAAGTTAAATTAAGATGCTCCAAATCTTTATCCGAAAACGCTTGCTTAACCATGTCTTGGCAATCATCAAATTTACCGCCTTGAATAGCGATGGCTTGGACATTGCCGCCGATGGTATCAAGTTGCTTTTTCTGTCTTCCACTCACCTCATTCGCCGGATAAAGAATTGATACTTTAGTTCCTTCAACTCCCTTAAAAGCTTCTCCGACCGCGCTACCGGTATCGCCGGAAGTGGCCACTAAAACATGTAAGTCCTGACCTGATTCCCTGAAGTGAGCCATTAACCGAGCCAACATCAAAGCCGCAAAATCCTTAAAAGATGCCGTTGGTCCCTGGTCAAGACGCATTATGTATTGACCATCAACTACATGTTCGAGAGGCACAGAAAACTTGTAAGCATCATTCACTATTTCCAACATCTTTTCAAAACCAATTTCTTTCGGATGAAACCACTTCCGTAAAACCATGGCCGCAATATCGGGATAAGAGCGGCGCATCATATGCTCCAATTCACCATCAGAAAATTGCGGAATGGCGCTTGGCATAAAAAGTCCTCCATCCGGCGCTTGCCCAATAATTAAAGCTTGCGCGAAAGAAACCTGGCTAATAAAACCTCCAACTCTATAACGGTTGGTGCTAAAATACCGAATCGGTCTAACCTCTTTAATCATGTCCATAACATCCTCCTCGAATTTAGTTTATTGTTTATATAATAAAAAGATCAATTAAAAATGACAATAAATTAATATTGTCATTAGATATTATCATTTAGTTGTGTTTTGTCAATATAAAATTTCCTATCTCGTAAAACTATAATTTCAGATATGGGCTTTGAATAAAATTATTTAAATTTTACTTATTTAATAAACCCTTAATCGTATTAACATCAAGATCGCCAGCTCCACCATTAAGTAAACTCTGAATTGTGCTGTTTGATCCCTGGAGACCTAAAACATCTTTATATTGATCAAACAAACTATTTAATAACGGCGGCAGATAAATAAAGCCTAAAATGATCGGCGCGATAATTATAAATAAATAAAAATAACTGACGATGCGCTGAAAAGCCATATGGCCTTTTATTTTTTTAGTCATGGTATGAATCTCTTGCGTAAGCTTTAAGTTTTGCTCTAACAATTCTTTTATTTGTTCTGACTCGTTTGGTTGATTTGGTTGATTTTCTTGAATCATAAAATTTAGTTATCATTTTATTAACTGTCATTGCGGGCTTGACCCGCAATTCAGAAACATATTTAAAGCGCTATAATTGGATTCCGGCTCGGAGGCCGGAATGGCAAACGCTATCTAACCTCGCATTTTTTAACATATTTACTCCCGATGTCGGCCATCTCTTTCATCTGCCTTGAATTATACGGCACTTTATTTTTTAAAGCTTGGTTTATTAAATCTTCGGAACTTTTAAACCCTTGTAGATACCAAGCGCGCGCGCCTTTTATTATTTTTCCCATTTCGTTAATATCGTCTTTATTCAAAAGGTTAGGCACTACCGTAGTTCTAAATTCATAAGGCAAACCGCTCTGCATTATTAGTTTAACACTTTTTTGAATATTATTAAAATTACCTTTTATGCCGGTTATCTCATCATACTTTTCCGCCGGCGCCTTTAAATCCATAGCGATATAATCAATTAATTTTTTTTCTAATAATTTCTCTAACGTTTCCGGATAACTGCCGTTAGTATCTAACTTCACTAAAAAACCTAACTTTTTTATTTTTTGAATAAACTCGGTCAAGTCTTTGTGCAGGCAAGGCTCGCCGCCAGTAACAACTACGGCGTCGAGCTTGCCTGCGCGAGACTCTAAAAAAACAAAAAGGTCATCCTCTTTGATTTTGGGATGATCTTTTTGCTGCTCGATGTCTCGAGCATATTTTAACTTGCCGACCGTTTCGGGCCAGACAAGCATAGGGTTGTAGCAAAATTGGCAGCGGAAATTACAGCCTTGGGTGAAAACAATAGCGCTAACGCAACCGGGGTAATCTAATAAACTAAATTGTTGTAGTCCGCCAATTATCATAATGCTAGGATTGCGAAAGTCATGCGAATGACGCTAATCAAAAACTTATTCGCGCCATTAGCATTATTCGCATTTATGTCGCATTATTCTTTTTCAACTTTAAATGTTTTGCGATTGTAATACTCAGCTTGTTTGCCGTCATTCCATTGTTGGACCGGTCTTAAATATCCGGTTACTCTTGAGTAAACTTCGCAGGCCGTTCTCTTGGTTTCGATTGGGCTCATATATTTCTCCTTGATCCAGTTTGTTTTAACAAACTTAGATTTTTATTTTTATTTATTATTTAAATTAAAATTTGTTCAACTTCTTTTTCAACCTGCTCTTTCGGCATATAACCGATTTCTTCATCACACTTAGGGCAGAAAAAGTGTTCACCCGCTATATAACCATGCTTAGGACAAACTGAGAAAGTCGGCGTGATGGTAAAATAAGGCATGTGGTATTTATTAACTATCTTTTTCACTAAACTTCTAACTGAATCGGCGCTTGGTAAAGCTTCACCGATAAAACCGTGTAAAACCGTGCCGCCAGTATATTTAATTTGCATATCATCCTGTAAGTCCATGGCTTCAAATAAATCGCTCGTATAATTTACCGGCAATTGAGTGGAGTTAGTATAGTAAGGCGAGGCTTTACCGGCTTGATAAGCTTCTTCGTTAGCCACAATAATATCTTTATATTTATCTTTATCAATTCTAGATAAACGCCTAGTTACGCCTTCAGCCGGAGTAGCTTCAAGGTTATATAAATGATTAGTCTTGCCTTGAAAATCTAAAGCTTTGTTTCTCATATAGTCCATAACCTGCAAAGCGAATTCTTTACCCTCGGGTGTGGCGATATTTTTTCTAACCGGAGCATAATTTAATAAAGCTTCATTCATGCCGATAACGCCGATAGTTGAAAAATGATTATTCCAGTAGCCATTAAATCTTTCTTTAATGTTGTTTAAATAATATTTAGCGTATGGGTAAAGGCCTTTATCGGTTAAATCTTCTAAAACTTTTCGTTTAACTTCTAAACTTTCTGAAGCAATCTGCATTAAATTATCTAATCGTTCAAAAAATTCTTCTTTGGTTTTTGATAAATAGCCGATGCGAGGCAGGTTAACGGTTACGACGCCGATTGAACCGGTTAAAGGATTGGCCGCAAATAAACCGCCGCCGCGTTTTCTTAATTCTCGGTTATCAAGGCGTAAGCGGCAGCACATACTGCGCGCATCATCAGGATTCATATCGCTATTAACAAAGTTTGAAAAATAAGGAATGCCGTATTTAGCCGTCATTTCAAAAATTTTAGTGGCTACCGGGGAATCCCATTTAAAATCGTTGGTAATGTTATAAGTTGGAATCGGGAAAGTAAAAACGCGTCCTTTAGCGTCGCCTTCCATCATCAATTCGGCAAAAGCTAAATTTATTGTATCCATTTCAGCTTGAAATTCTTTATATTTTTCCGGCATTATTTTACCGCCGATAATAACATTTTCTTCGCCAGTCGTAGAGCCTGGCACTAAATCCATAGTAATGTTAGTAAATGGGGTTTGAAAACCAACACGGGTCGGAACATTAATGTTAAATAAGAATTCTTGCAAAGCCTGCTTAACATCTTTATAAGTTAAATTATCGTAACGAACGAACGGCGCTAAATAAGTATCAAAGTTTGAAAAAGCTTCAGCGCCAGCGACTTCGCCCTGCAAAGTATAGAAAAAATTAATAATCTGACCTAAGGCGGTTCTTAAATGTTTAGCTGGTCTAGCTTCAACTTTTCCGGAAACGCCGCCGAAACCGCGAATTAAAAGTTCGCGTAAATCCCAGCCAGCGCAATAAGGCGCGAGCAATTGTAAATCATGTAAATGCAAATCGCCATTTTTATGAGCGTCTCTAATATTTTGGGTATAGACTTGGTTTAACCAATAGTTAGAAGAAATCGCCGAGGCTAAATGATTATTTAAACCCTGCAAGCTATAACTCATGTTAGAATTTTCTTTAACTCGCCAATCGCTTTGTTTTAAATAACCTTCCATTAATTCATCAGAATTAATCATGGACTTCATTTCACGCAACCTCGCTCTTTGATCGCGATATAAGATATAAGCTTTAGCGGTTTTAATCTGACGATTCTTAATTAAAATTTCTTCAACCATATCCTGCACTTCTTCAACCGCCGGAATGCTTCTTGAATGAAATTTTTCATTTAATTGATCGACGACTTGATCGGTAAACTTCTGAGCTAAAAAATGATCTGGTTTATTAACGGCTTCGGTAGCTTTAAAAATCGCATCTACTAATTTAGCCTTATCAAAAGGCGCAATCTCGCCTGAACGTTTTAAAATTTGAGTAATGGTATTTTGCATATTCATTGTCATTCCGGCCTACGAGCCGGAATCCAGAAATTATTTATTTTTCATCCCTTTTTTAGCCTGGGATCCAGAATTCTTGGATTTTAACAGTTTGTTAAGCTCTCTTCTAAACTCGTGCGCGTCTTTAAATGACTCATAGACCGAAGCAAAGCGGATATAGGCGACCTGGTCAAAGCGTTTTAGAGTCTTCATGACGATTTGCCCGATTTCTCCGGCCGTTACTTCGTTTTTCCTTAGAATCTGCAAGTCGCGTTCTATGGAATTAATCATTTTTTTAAAATTGTCTTCGGTAATAGGCCGTTTTTCTAGAGCTCGCTTTAAGCCTTTAACGATTTTCTCCCTTGAGTACGATTCTTTGCGCCCATCCCGCTTAACTACGGCCAAATCTAAGATTTCAACCTCCTCATAAGTAGAAAATCTAAAACCGCACTTAAGGCATTCCCGTCGCCGTCTAATAGACAGCCCGTCTGACGCCACGCGCGAGTCAATTACTTTAGAATCTTCGTAATAACAGACCGGACAACGCATATTATTTAATATTAGCTAAGCCAAATAAAAAAGCACCTTATTTTACTTAAATTCAGTTTAAAGTGCTTTATCCGGGAATTAGGTCAAATATCCATATCTTGTATCTTCTGATTTAATTATACCACTAGATATAGTATGGTCAAGTTTTAAGACTTTGGCTAATTTTAGAATATTTTTTTAAAAAAATTAGAACATTTTACATTTTAAAATCAAGTTTTATTTTTGCCCCTGTGGATATGTGCATATGTAAGAAATTTTACCATCCTCCGCCGCCTCCACCGCCGCCTCCTCCGCCAGAACCGCCTCCGCCGCCGGAACCAGAGGGAGCCGAAGTATTAGAAGAAATTTCCGAAGATAAACTATCCATAGCGCTAACAAAACTATTGGCATCAAAAGCAGAAACGCTGCCCGCATACCATAATGGCGCATGCGTGGCATAAAAATCTTGGCCATAAATTTCCTGCATTCTCTTAATCCATTGGCTAGTTATGCCAAAAACAATCGCATAAGGCAAAAATTTTTCAAAAATATTCTCTTTTTCATAAAAAGCCGCTCGATCTTTATCTACTGTCTGCATAAATAATTTAAAACCTTTAATCTCCCAGTTCAAATTAGCGCCGGTAACGGTTCTTTTAGGCATAATGAAGCTAAAAAATAAAATAACGGCTCCAGAAACAATTAAACTTATCGTATCAATAATTAAAAAGGAATTTTCTTCTTCAAAACCATGAAATGAAATTAAAAGAATAAAAAATCCTAAAAATCTAAACACATTACTAAAGCTAAGCCCTAGTTTTACGATTAATTTTTTTTCGACTAATAATTTTTCTGTTTTTTTCTTTACGTCTTTAATAGCCTTATAAAAAGATTTTTTTAGCGAAGATAAATTTACAACATCGCCGCTCTTAAAAATCTCTTGCAAAATTATTTTTTGCGGCTCGTTAAGATTATTTTCTAAATCTTGATTGGGATGCTTAGTTAACTCATAATCTTTAGAGCTAATAAAAAGTATTTTATTATTAATTTCTTTGACTGAAATTAAGCCTTTAGTCGCAAAATAAATTATTTCCGCCGTAATTAAATTATTTCTAAATTTCCCGTTAGTCATAAGCATGCCGAGTTCAATCGGGCTTAACTTTCCGGGTACATCATACTCCGCGATTACAGTTTTATTTACTTTCGGATCTTTACCATATTTCCACCATAAACCTAGGCAAACTAAAAAAACAATCAACGGAATAATTAGAAAAAAATATTGGCCATAAAGTTCCCAAAAACTAAATTGATACGGCGTTAAAATATTTTTAGGAAAAGTTATAGAAGCAGTAATTCCCTCTCTAACTAATAATGTTCTAGTAGAAGTAAATTCTAAAATATTCGAGCTGCTCCAATAAAAATTCGCTAAACTTTTTTCTTGCGATCCTAATCCTCCGGTGTAATAATCAACCGCGCTATTATTTAAATTAATTTCGGCCGGGAAAATTATGCTAGCCTTAAATTTGTCCGTTTCTAAATCCCAAAAATTTCCGTTAAGATTCCAATATAATTCATCAAAATTAGAATTATTAAAACGGATAGCGTTTTTTACTAAATAATTAATTTTATAAACATTAGCGCCGGTAACGGTTTTATTAGCGTCGCCTATTTTCCAGGTAATAGTATTATCGGATGAGTTTTTTGTTGTTGTATAATTATAAGGCTGACCGTTTTCATTAGTAATACTTAAAAGCGTAATCGGAGTCTTTATGGTTGTGCCGTCTGTTATTTTTATGCTTACGGGAAGAATTCTAAAAATACCATGTTTATTTAAGCCATTACCGCAATCAGCGACTATAGTTTCGGTAATATTTAGACTTGAATCTTTATTAACGACAATTTCGGAGGTAAAATCTTTAATATACCAATCAGTCACATTTTCTCTAGCAAAAACAGACGCCGGAAAAATAAATAGGCTTAATAAAAAAATTACTGGAATGATAATTTTTATTTTTTTAAACATATAAATATGCACGTATGTAAGAATTTTTTTCCGATTTTGTCATACTTTTTATCCGAAATTCCTCTCGGGCGGCTAAAGACTTATTCTTTTTCTTACGGGCTAAAACTAATTTTACGGGTCGTCGCCCGCGAGTATATTTTGCGCCTAGAACAGAACTATTATGCTCCTTAACTCGCCTTTCTACGTCCGTAGTTATGCCGGTATAAAAAGTTCCGTCCGCGCATTTTAAGATATAAACTTGCCACATAGAAATTATTCATAAATCGCCTGCACCCGTCCGACTTCCCCGCTCTCTAACCGGACTTTTATGCCGCGCGGATGGTTCGGCGAGTTAGTTAAAATGTCGGCGACTATACCCTCGGTAAGTTCGCCGGTGCGCTGATCTTGCTTTTGCACGATAGTTACGCGCAAACCCGGTCTTATATTATCGCGATTAGTTCCTGGCATAAATTATTAATTATTTCATTGGCGGGAATATCCCATTATCTATAATTTGATTTACTAAGGCTGAATAAAAAAGCAGTTCGGCTACAACCTTTTTTTCGTCATAATTTTTTACTTGACTAATTCTTTCTTCATCGTTCATCACTTGAACTTTATCAACTTCTCTTAAATATTTTTTTCTATTTATATCTTGATCCGATTTACTTTTTTCAGTAATAAATTTAACCATTAATTTATTTACTAATTTTACTAATTCAAGAAACTTTTCATTAAATTCCCTATTCTCTTTATTTGTCTTTAAATTAGCGATATCAACTATTTCCCCTTTATTAACCCTGCCGATCCAATCGCCATCGTCTTTACTTAATTTTAACCTTTTCAATTTTTCTAACTCAATATCTTCGGGAAGTTTAATTAAATTGTCTAGTTGTTCTACCATATTTTTATAATCTATTTTTTAACCAAAGCTTTTTAAAAAAAGAAATTGATAGCGTAGAAAGTAAAAAACCTAAAGTCGGGACTAAAGCGTTAATAAACGGCTTAGGCAATTCAGCGATAATAAAAAATAAAACCACTACTAAATAAGTTAAGACAGCGACTAAAATTTTACGAAACAGGCTAGTTTCCCAAGCCTTATCCGCTTCAACGCGCGCATTGCGCTCTTTAATTTCTTTGATTTCGTCTTTAATTTGTTGTAATTCGTCCATAGTTAAAATTTATCATGTAAAAAGTATTTCAACAAATACTATTTCTTTATCTCTAATATAATTTTATCCATAGTTTGAAACGGTTCGCCGGTAGCCATATTACAACCGCTATAAAGACAACTATTAGGAATTTCTATTTTAGCGCCCTTTTCCGTAATATCATAAATACGGCCCTGATAAACATTTTTCATCGTGCCTTTAACCGCGGATAAATTCATTCTCATAGCGTCAACATAAGCGGAAATGCAATTAGCTCTAACGACAGGAATATCTTCATAATTTCCGTGCGGATGCGGTAAACCATAAGTCATATCAATACTAAAAGTACCTTCGCTAGCGTTAGGATCTTTTAATTTTAAATCAAATTCTAAATAACCGGCGCTACGCGAAGTCCAACCTTTATCAAAAATTACATTGCTAGTATCGCAAGCCACGGTAAAAGAGTCGCGTATCTGCTCAAATTCATAAAATAATTTCCATTTGGTTAAATAGCCGTATTTCTGCTCCGGCGCGGCGTTAGCTACCGTATCGCCTAAAGAATTTACTTCTACTGACGTATTTATCTTGGCGGTCTGTCTACCGCCGCCATTAGCGTAAGGAAAATATAAAACCGCGCTGGCTTTATCATTTTGGTCAATATGATAACAGCTGGTTTTGCCTTCAACTTTAAATTTGGCTTTAGCAGTCGGTTTTTTCATGTCGGCATTACTGGTAATTAAAACCACCTTTTCAAAATCTTCATCTTTATTTTCAATGCAAAATGAACGTTCGCTTTTTTCGCTCCAGTCTTCTACTTCTTTTTTACCGTTCTTGTAATAAATAAGCGCTTTAATGCTGGTTTTTTTATCTAGTTGATTAGTAAATTGTTTTAAATCTTTAAAAACAACTCGTTTAATGCTTTTGTCTTCTTGCATATCCGTGACGTCGGTAATGCGCGCGGCTAAAGGTTGAACCTCGGCGATATTAACGTCAATCTCATTGCCATTGATAAAAAAGGTTTCTTTGCCTTTGGCTGCATCGCCCGAGACGGTTGAAAAACCGTTTTTATCCGTATAAAATTTAGCCGGCTCTTTATTATAATTCCAAAGCGTAAATTCTTTCCATTGCTGTTTAAAACCGCCTTCTATAATTTCGTCCATGCTTTTTAAGCAATCTTTACCGTCGCAACCATTCCAGGATTTTTTCATAAATTCATCGCCATATTTTTTAGTTATGAAAAATGGAAAAATATAGGCGCTGTAATGATGAGTTGAAGGCGGAGTTTCTTTATTAAGTCCGGTTGTCGGATATTTAAAAAAGCGCGGTAAGCGTGTTTGCTCAGTATTATCGCCTGGATAAATAAAATCTTCAGCCCAAACCGCCGTGGCTTCGCCCCACCAATTATCTTTTACTGCGTCATATTTATAGGCATATTGGTAAGAATGAAAAACTTCATGGGCCAAAACGGTTTTTAAAATCGTATCGCGCTTATCGCCGATAGAAATGTTTATAATTATATATGACGAGCAGGGCGTAGCGCTTTCGCCATAAGAAACGCCTAAATCAGTCCCGGCCGGCGCTACATAAATATCTAATTTATCGTCCCCTCCGCGTGAGCCGTCGGTTTTAATCTGTTTACCCAATAAATCAATATATCTTTGCATTATCTTGTCTTCATCTAAATGCTTCTTGATGCTTTCGGCCATAGCTTTAGAAACCGCAGTTGAAGTAATAACCGCGCCGCCGCCATCTTCCCAGATAGAAGCAAAAGCTTCAACCGTATCGTTCGGATACCAAATTTTAACTTTATTATCAGCCGAAACTAAAAAGTCGGTATAAAGCGTAGCGTCTGGGCGGGTAGCTTTCGCAGTTTTTATAAATAACCCGCTTTGCTCATCTTGACTTTTATTATAACGTTGATTAATATAGCTCGTCGGATCTTCCGGACGGGTAAAAAATGGTTTTAATTTTTCCTGAGTTGGTTTTGATAAAGTGCTAAATTTTACTTGAATTTCATAAAGCGCTACGTTAGAGCCAAAAATCGGCGCTTTACTTTTATATTCGGCCGGTAATTGCTTATCGCCGAAAATCGCGTAAACTTTATAAATTAAAGCCGTTTCATAATCTATTTTTTTATCATTTAGCGCTTTATCTATTAAAGCTAAACTATCGTCGTCTTCGTTTTCTAAAATTTTTCTAAATTCTTCAACGTCTTTAGCGACCGTTGGCTCGCCTAAGCTAACTTTTTCGCTTTTGTTTTTAGAAAAATAAAAAAACGCGCCCGCGATAACGGCCACGATTAAAATGCTAATCCCCGCGACTAGAACTTTTTTTGTAGTAGTCATATGTTTAAAATTATTTTAAATAAACTTTTTCAAGTCTATTTTACCATTTTTAAAAGCGTTTAAGCTATAGCCGGCCGTATATTGAAAATGCGGCTTATCAATAAATTTTTTCCATGAGCCTCCCCATTCTAACCCAAGATCAATTCCAATTTTTCCTAACTTTTTAAAAAGCGAAACGTCGTTCCAGATCGCCTTGCCGTTAACGACCGGGCAAATATCAAACGCCACGCCGTAATTATGTAAAGATTCGCCGCCCCGAGCATTAGTTACGATTTTACCGGGTAAAGTTCTGCCTTTTGCGTATAATTTATTTTGCTCGGCTACGGAGCGTAATGTACAAGTAAAAACAATATCAATCCCGATCGCCTTAGCTCTTTTTTGTAGTTCTAAAGCTAACGCCTTTACTTTTGGTTTTAGAAGATGAAGGTTGGGCATAAATTACTTATTTAAAAAATCGGCTAATTTAGTAGTGGCAAAATTATAAATATAAGATATAAATCTAGCTTTTTCCGCCTCGCTTAAATTAAGTAATTGTTCAATCGTAAAAATTTCGAAACCAGCGCCTTCATCTTTTTCTATTTTTAAATCGCTAATATCGCCTTTATAAGTAAATATAAACATTTTTTCAAAAATGTTATTATTTGTTTCTGTTCTTTTATCTTCTGAGTCTCTCCTGATCTTACCGATTAGCCTTAAGTCTGACTCTTTAATTTTTACTCCGGTTTCTTCTTCAACTTCTCTAACTGCCGCTTCTTCATAATTATCTCCTATCTCTACATGCCCGGCGACCGATATATCTAATAGATCGGGCAGCGTATCTTTAGTTTTAGAACGATGCTGAAAAATTATTTGATTGTCAGGCGTAACAAGCCAAACTCGCACCTCTCTATGCAACAAACCTTTTTCATGAATTACTTTTCTTTCTTCTGTTCCTATTACATTGTCATTTTCATCTACTATGTTTAATAGTTTTTCCATAAGTATTTATTTAGTGATTTTAACATAAAAAAGTCAAATATTGACCAAAATATATATATTTGCTATACTGTGGATAGAGGCTAGAAATAGTCTCAAGAACTTTAGAGCTTAGAGGCCCACTTGTGGGGTCTCTTTTGCGTTTTTAATGGCTAAAGCATGGCTATCAATTTCCTTTTGCCAACAAATAAAATTACTAATTTTTTGAATATCATAAATAAACAAACCCTTTTTTCGCAAATTATTTAGTTCAGTTGAAACTTTTCTCGCAGTAGCAAATAAAATCACTTTTTTATTATCATTAAGAAGTTGTTCAATTGGATCAGCGAAATCACTATCCCCACTCCATAATACAAATACATCTATATTGTTTTTTGCGTAATCCAATAGCATGTCTCTTCCTATCTCTACATCAAAATTGCATTTTAAATCTTCAATATAATAAACACCATTATTATTCATCTCTCTAAATTTATTATTTAAATATTCAACGGTTTGCAAATCATATTTTTTAAGCAAGCATCTTCTTATAAATTTATTTAGTAAATCAGATGAAGTCGGATTTATACTAGTATAATCTATTGATTGTCTCATTATTTTTACCGGCTTTGTTTTAACGTCATAATTATAATATTTTAATTTGTTAATTTCTTTTTCTGAGGTTATATCTCCAACCAGAGTACCCTTATAAATCTTTATAGATTCTATATTATCAAATGAATCTAAAAATTGTTTTAATCTTTTTAGTTCAATATGCCAACCTAATTTATTTGCCCATGGCCTTATATTGGCATAGTCGATATAAACGTTAGTATTTCCAGACAATAAACCTTCTAATTCTTTTATTCTGTGAGGGTAATAATCGCTTAACATTTTAATTTTACTATTTTTTGGATTAAACATATTTTATAAAAAACTACTTGATTTTATTTTAAATTTTATTTAAATTTCTAATTTTATATGTTTTTCTGACATCAGAAAAAAACATCTATTGGCATGTTAATAATTTATTTTATCAATCTCTTTCATAATTCTGTCTGTTTCGGCCAAGGCGATTACAATTTTCTGGTAATGCTCTATATCGGTATTAGTTAATTTTCTACCCTGCCTGTCTTTTAACCATTTCTGTGCCGGCTGATAACCGCCAATATAAAAATTCCAAGCAATCTCCGGCACACCGCCGAAATATTGTGTTTCATTTATATAAACTTTACTATCTTTGTATTTTAAATATTTTTTCTCAATTATATCACTTCCCGCTTCCTGGTAAGTGGTAATAAAATTATTTAACTTAGGCGATTCTAATAAATGTATCCCTCTTAACTCTCGCCCCAACTCAACTAACTTTATAAATTTATTTTTATCTGCCGGATACGGCACACGTGGAAAATCAATTTTTAAAAATTCTTTGTATTTTTCTCGATAGCTAGGTGAATATAAAATCGCATAAATATAATCTAAAATATCTTCCGGCTCAGTCTTGCCGACAACTTTTTCAATCTCCGCTACAATTTCTTTTTTTAGGTTTGAGATCCTTGACCCATTTTTAGAATAAATATACAAAGGAAATTTAAATGAATTATCTGATATAAAATGTTCATCAGAAATATTTTTAGAAATGAAAATATAATCACCTACCCTAGATGTTTCGATACCTACATTTTCTTTATCAAAAAAATTATCCATTACTAGAGACCGACTTCTAGATAGAAAATTTTTATCATAATAAACATATCTCTGATCAAGCGGTCTGTAGTCGTAACTTGTTAAACAATGTTCAGCATAATCTATTTTTAATACATTATCATACTCCCATGTAGTTTTTGGATTCAAATCAAACTTTTGTATAACTTCATTTAAAGAATATTTATGAGTAAGAATGTCCTCCACTCTGGTACTAAGTGTTTTTTTATTAAAATCGATAGAGATATTATCAACCTTTGTCTTAATCCCAGCGGAATATATATCAAATAAATCTGTAAGTAAAAAATTCTTATCATACCCTGCTTGTTCACCAAAATCTTTTGGCACAAAAAAATAGTATGGCTCTTTGTATTCTAATTTCTGCCATTTCACATTTTCCAATTTAGTTTTGTTTAAATTTTCAAACTTATCTTTCTGCTTGCCGTATAATTCAGCGTGGTGAACATCTGCTAAACCATTTTTCTTTTTACCGGTTTTAATAAAAAGCGAAATGGAAACTCCCTGCATTATGTTAAAAACATTTTCATCCTTACCGCCGTCTGGCGCTTTTTCTTTTTTCTTGGAATCGCCATGCAAATTTAAAATATATATTTTATCAAAAGTTTCTAATAAATGTTTGCGCATCTGGCGATGCGTAATACCGTCAATAAAAGAATTATTGGTAATCATGCCGATAATGCCCTCGCCGTTTTTTTCAATTAAATCTTCGGAAAAACGGATAAACTTTATATAGTCATCGTCAAGATTAATTTTTCTCTCATTTAAATCTTTTTTATACTCTTTTATTAAATCCCGTATATATTCACCTTTATTTTGAGAACTAATACTATATGGCGGATTGCCGAGCACTACCATAATTGGCAACTCACTCTTTACTTTATTAGCCTGATTTGATTCCTCGGTAATCGCCTTGCCAAAGCCAAAATCAAAAAGAGTTTTTTGTCTTTCTTCGCCTTTTTCCAATGAATTATTTAAATATACTCCCAGTCGTTTTTTTCCGTCTAATTCAACGCCACTTTCTTTAATAGTTGAAGATAATTTTAAATGCGCGATCGTATAAGACGCCATCATTAATTCAAAACCGTGCAAACGCGGCAATAAATCTTCATTGACATAATTTTTCCATCTACCTTCTTGCCCGGCAAATGATTCTTTAATATGTAAAATCGTTTCATTTAAAAAAGTCCCCGTTCCCGTCGCAGGATCAAGAATTTGCACTTTATGAACTTACTCTTTATATTTTTTTCCCTGGCTTTCTCTCTTTATTTCAATTTTATTTGTATCCGCCAATCCCGCATTTAGACCAAATTCTTTTTTTAAAATATCGTCTATTGCACGTACTATAAACCTTACTACCGGCAATGGCGTATAAAAAACGCCCATCTTTTTTCTTTCGTTTGAATCGTATTCCTGCAAAAAATCTTCATAAAAATGAACGATCGGATCACGGCTATTATCTTTTTCAACTTTATAATAATTATGAACGATCGCTTGAACATCGGCGTGATTAAACTCCTCGCATAGCTCATTAACAATAACCTCTAAGCGCGGATCAAAAGAAGACCCGGCAATATGATCAAAAAACTGACGCAAAAATGGATTAGAGGCGGGTAGTAAATCGCGCGCTTCCTGGCGTGAAAAAGTATCCGGTGTTTTATCGTAATACCGAGCCGCGAATAAACCATAAACAACAGTCTGCGCGTACATATCAGCAAATTTTTTTATATCTAAATCAGCTATCAACAATTTTTTTATTACCTCATAAATTGAGAGTAAATTTTCATTTTTTTCACTATTATTATCAGCTAGAAAAATATTTATATTATCTCTAATGCGACGAGCTTTCCCTGCCATAACTTTTGCCAAATGGGATCCTGATTTAATGGGCTCCTTTGAATCTTTAATAAATTGTTTAATTGTATCTTCTAATAACCCAAATTTTGATTCGTCGTAATCTATCGTACTATTTTTTAAAGAAGCTATCGTGATTTTTTCATAAGCTTGGCCATTTTTATAAAAATAAAATTCTAAACAATTAGTTAATATTATATTAGAATAGCCATAATATCTGGCCATTTGCTCACTTTTTTCAACTTCTTTAAGCGAGACTGGCAAATCTTTAGCTTCCGCGTAGGCAGTAACTATATTTTTATTAAGAAAAACAAAATCCGGCGATCCATATTCGCTCCGTTTAGGTTCATTAACAACTCTTAATCCTGTAATTTCTTTAAAAAGTTCTTCAAGCGCCGGGCGATAAGAATGCTCACGTGCATGACCGGTTTTAAATTGTTCGGTAACTTTAAAAATGAAATTTTTTACTAATAAACTCATGATATTAATTTTATATAAAACAAGCCGACAAAAGCCGGCTCGTTAGGGTCTATTTAAAATTTAATTTCAATTTTAGAAATAATATTCATAATTTTTCTACTTCAACCATAATCTTTTTTTAACCTTTCGTCAAGATTAATATAGGCTAATTTTAAAGATTTATCTCTCCTAAAAACTTTTCCGCTTTGGCTAAACTATTATCTACTACTTCCTTGGTCTTTAAAGCTAAAACCGCTACCGGTTTTTTACCCGTTATCTCCCCCATTTCTTTAAACGTTCCTTCGTCGCCATTACTGCCCATGGTGCAAAAAAATGCAACTTGTTTAAACTGATCTTTATGCTCGATTAAATAAGTTCTGATCGGCGCGGACATATTCCAGGCCCAAACCGGCGTGCCAATAATTACTAAGTCAAAATCCGCTGGATTTAATTTTAGCGGTTCTAATTTAGTTAATTTGCGCTGCATGGCGTCTCGTCCGGCGAGCATATAGCCGACCGCGCCCGCGCGATTTACCGTGTCTTTTATTTCTTCAATTTCTGCGCCTAGTTTTTCGGCTAAAAAATTGGCTAACTTTTTAGTTATTCCGGTTCGGGAGTAATATGCGACTAATATTTTCACCCCGTTAGAAATGTCTGAATTATTTTCGAATGTCATAAAATTTAATAGTATATTTTACCCCAAAATTTCTAACGGGGTAAATATAATTTTAGTTAATAATTAGACATAACTATTTACTCTTATTTTATACTTATTATTCGCATAAATCAACTTGAAACTATCTTGACATTTTGCTAATTTAATTATATATTTACAAGAAGTAAAAATAAAATAAATAATCCTTGGAGGGAAGGATACAATGGAAGAAATAATGTCTATTGAAGCGCAGGCGATAAGGGATAGTATGGAGATTGTTAGGCAAACTCGGCTGTATTGTAAAGACGATGAAATCGCAATCGTCGCTCCTATGCCAAACGGAGACTTACTGATTGGAAAGGAGGAAGAAGACGGAAGAGTAAGGCAGGCTAGATATATCGCCTATAATTACTCATTTATGTTAAAAAGGTCGGATGGAAGGTTTTTTTCCGCCATAGCATTACTCGCTCTTTCCTGCATTTTTTCTTTAACGTTTTTAGCCGACTCCTTTTATTATATTTTAGGAGTCGTCATTTTCATTCTCTTTATGACTTTACTGCGCGAAGCAGGAAAAAAGGCTCATAAAGAAATACTAAGAGAAAGGGTTAAAAAAATTTGCCAAGATACTTTTGGCTAAAAAACCAAAAACAATTTAACACTATATCAGCGCGACCCTAAGCGCTGATTTTTTTATTTAACGCATAATTTCTATTTTGTCGCCGTTGCAATAATTTCCTAATCCAGCGCAAATTCTATCTATTATTTTTTTTCTACCCGCGCCGCGCATAATTTCCGGTTTCATTTTTTTACTCATTATCGGCGTTAAAACGATTTTTATTTTTTCATCATTAATTAAGCCTGAAATAATTAAGCCTTGCTGCGTTTCCGCGGAAAACATCTGGTCAAAAATAAAATTGCCTAAAGAATAAATGACTAATTTGTTATTTATAATTTGCGCGTCTTGTATGACGTGCGGATGGGAGCCGATAATTAAATCCGCTCCGGACGCGATCCAGCTTCTAGCTAATTTTTCTTGATTCGCGCTATGCTTTATTTCATATTCATTACCCCAATGCGGTAAAACTATAACAAAATTATTTTTGCTTTTTTCCTGCTTTATTAATTCTTCAATTCTGTTAGCGCCGTAAAGAACATGAACGGCTAAAAGCGCGACCGTTAAATTGCCTTGCTTATAGCGTTTTAGGCTAACCTCGCCCGCTTTATTAGGATCGCCGACCCAATTAATTCCGGCTTTCTCTAAAATTTCTTTGGTTTTAGCTAAACCGACCGCGCCTTGATTATAGGTATGGTTATTAGCTAGTCCAGCCGTAGTAATTTTTAAATATTTTAAAGCTTCAATGGTTTCACGCGAAAAATTAAAAACTAAGCTATGTTCCTCGGGGTTTTGCTTAATTTCTTTATCGCTAATCGGGCCTTCTAAGTTTAAATAAGAAATATCCGTGCCCCAGAAAGTATTATTGCCTAAATTAGAAAATAAGTCTTTAAAATTATTTTTTTGAAAAGCATAACCGACGTTTCGCCCAAACATAGCGTCGCCGGCCAAAGCAAAAGTTAATTCATCGTCAATTTTAACCGGATTGCCAGCGCCGAAATTACCGAAAATATGAGTCGTGGTTTCGGCTTCTAAATTATTAGCGATTAATCCTGAATTAGTATGGGCAAAAATATTAAAACTAGTTAGATTTTTATTTTTAGCTAAGTTAATAAGTAAAGCTAAGGCCGCGCTTGAATCTGCTTGGCTTTGCCAAATTTGTTCTTCATCTAAAGCCGAAAGCGCTCTAATAGTTTTCTCGTCTTGAATTTCCGCGAGGTGCGCCGGTTGATAATGCGACATATCAACCGAAGCGATCAGGCCGCAATCCGGGCAATTTAATTTTAAAGTTTCGGCTAATTTTTTTATACCGTCCGGTTGAGCCGGCTCTTTAATAATTAACGGCACTAATTTTGAGTTAGGAAAAAATTCTTTTATCTCGCCAAGTAAATTTCTAATGCCATGCTCATTATTAAAAGCGGCTGGTTCAATTTTAACCAGTCCGCTATCTTTTAGCTTATTAATTACTTCTGTATTAGCTTTAATTTTTTCTTTGCCGTTAGCGACTAACCAATCCTGATCGCTCGAAATTATATCGCCTGAGCCCGTATTAAAATGGTTGACCGAAACTAAAATAATCGTTTGCGGCTTAGCTTCTAATTTTAGTTTTTTAAAAAATTCTCGCCTAACGTCTTTAACTAAATCATGGTGCGGCATAACGGCCGCGAGCTCGGAGTTAGTTTTTACTTGATGAAAAAAAGAAAAACTATTTTCATTTTTTATTGTTTCGGCTGGAGTAAAAAAATATATAACAATAAAAGCTAGCACAATAATTACGGCAACAATTAAAATTAGCTTTTCTGTTTTCATAACTTTTCTGTCATTGCGAGGAGCTTAAGCGACGAAGCAATCTCACGAACTATTAATTTAACAAATTGTCCGTTAGATTGCTTCGCTCCTTTCAGTCGCTCGCAATGACATATTAATTTTATTTTCCTCCAATTAGCAATCCTCCCCATTCAACTACTGTAAAACCAATTCTTTTAAAACCATTTAACTTTTGCGGAGCTAAATTAGTCGCTTCTGTGTTTTGTCCGGCGAAATCTAAAAATATACGTTTAACCGTATCAGGTCTAGGAGAAATAGTTAATGGCGCTAAAGCATTCATTTCGGCCGTATCTAACCAAGTTAACCTAACATAAGGCGTTTTAGGCATTTTCGGTAACCAAAATTCCATAAAATCAGCCGCTTCTTTTTTATTTAATCCTAAAGCGGCTAAATCGCTTATTAGTTCGGCTTCAATGTTAGCTTGCTTAACTACTCGCCCTTTTGTTATGACCGGATAATAGCCTAGACCTTTGCCTTCCCAATATAAATTTTCATAAACCGCGCCGTCCGAATTAATAATTTTTCCGTCAGGATTTGCGGTTACCTTCCAGCCGTCGCCATAATTCGGCTCGCTAATTCTTACTTTAGCGCCGACTTTTACTTTTACATTTGTTTTATTTTCCGGATATAGATAAATTACTGGCTTGCCGCATTCGGCCATAGGACTATAATCACTATCATAAAAAACATGATAGTCGCCGAGTAAATCTTGCCAGACCACTACCGGTTTTTTAGCCACAAACTCTTCATAAGACAAAACTTTATTGCCGGCATAATCAGTCGCGCCTTCTCGTCCGATTTTATAAACAGCATAAACCGCTTTAAATAATTCATCGTCAACATTTTTCGGAGCATACAACGCGCCGCTAGAAGTTGTTTGGCCAATAACCTGCAAACGACCGGATAAATCATCTTCTGATATAAGATTACCTAAAGTCGAACAACCCTGGACTATGCTCGTGTTAATTCTTTTAGTTTTAAATTCTTGGTTGCCACTATTAAAAGTAGCGATTAAAGAATTATCGTCAGCTAAGAAATTATATGGCATATCATAATACATGGCGGTAGAGTCTGGCAGTTTTAAGACATATTCGGCGTAGTATAGATTATAATCATCCGCGGTTAATTTTTTATAGAAATCGCC
>CAYSKV010000012.1:0-32989 GCA_964431805.1 uncultured Gammaproteobacteria bacterium | reverse complement strand
GTATCGCCGTTAGTTGATTTAACTTCTACCGTGTCAGCCGAAACATCCAAAATGGAAATATCAAAAGTACCGCCGCCTAAATCGTAAACCGCAATCTGCTCACCTTTCTTTTTTTCAAAACCATAAGCTAAGGCCGCGGCCGTCGGTTCATTAATAATACGTTTAACGTCTAAACCAGCAATTTTACCCGCGTCTTTAGTGGCTTGCCTTTGCGAATCGTCAAAATAAGCCGGAACAGTAATAATCGCTTCGGTAATTGTTTCACCCAATTTAGCTTCGGCATCAGCTTTTAATTTAGATAAAATCATAGATGAAATTTCCTGCGGCGTATATTCTTTATCAGACATTTTTATTTTAACCCCACCGTTAGCCTTAACTATTTTATACGGCGAAATTTTAATGTCGCGTTGAACTTCATCGGATTCAAAACTACGTCCGATTAAACGCTTTACCGCGTAAACCGTATTTTCCGGATTAGTAACGGCTTGCCTTTTAGCGGTTAGGCCGACTAATCTTTCTCCGTTTTTAGAAATTGCCACGATTGAAGGCGTAGTTCGATTGCCTTCAGCATTTTCTAAAATTCTCGGCTGTCCACCTTCAATAATGGCCATAGCCGAATTGGTTGTTCCTAAATCAATACCTAGTATTTTTGACATAATATTTTTTATTTATTAAATTTATTAATTTTAATTTATTTCTTCCCCGTCTTTATCTTAATCGTTTTCGGTTTGGTTTCTAACGCTTTCGGAACCACAATTTTTAAAATTCCGTTAACCGCTTCGGCCGAAGCTTTTTCGCCGATTACATGAGACGGTAAAGGTACGCTTCTATAAAAACTGCCTCGTCTTATTTCTTTTCTATAATAATTTTTATCTTCAACTTCGCTTTTTTTTTCGCTTTCGCCTTTAATGGTTAAAACATTATTTTCTATGGAAATATCAACTTTTTCCGGATCAATTCCGGCTAATTGCGTTTCAATGTAGACTTTATCTTTATCTTGATAAACGTCTATGGCTGGAACATAGCCGGCAAAACCGGTTCTAGCCGGCATAAAATCTTCAAACATTTTATCCATATCCTCAAAAGATTCGAGTGATGGCATCCATTTTATAATTGGCATATATTTATTCTCCTTATTGCCATTTAGCCCGAAGCTAATATGGCTAATATTTTATTTTTTTAATTTATAAACTATAACTTTTACCGGCTCTATAATTTTCCCATTTAATTTATAACCAGCTTTAATTTCTTTAGCTACTAAACCATCTAATTTTTCATCTTCTGTTTCCTCATTGCTTAACGCATCCATTAAATTATGATCAAATTTTTTGTCTTTTACCTTTATTTCTTCAACGCCGATTTTTTCTAAAACATCTTTAAATTGTTTAACTACATGTTTCACGCCAGTTATCCAGTCATCAGTTGACTCGCCGTTATGATGCGCAATGGCCATTTTTAAATGATCATACACCGGTAAAATTTCCCTTAGCATCTGCTCGTTGGCATAAACCGCGAATTCCATTTTTTCTTTAGCCGTCTGCTTTAATAAATTTTGATAATCGGCTAAAGCGCGCTTATATTTTTCTTCAAAACTTTTTTTATCATCTAAAGTCTTTTCATCTGTTGAAATTTCCGAAATTTCATCTTCAATTTTTTCTTCATTCTCTTTATTTTTTTCTTCCGTCATAATATTATTTCTCCATCAATATATTATTAATAAACTTAACTAAAGCTAAATTTTTTTCATAATCCATTCGCATCGGACCTAAAATTCCGAATAAGCCGACATTATTATGAAGTTTATATTTAATTAAAATCGTGCCGCAAAAATCTCCGAAAGGATTATCGGCGCCAAGAAAAATTTGCGGACCGGCTTCAAGCTTATTGTAAATACTATCAATTATTTCATCCACCCGATCAATAATTTGCGAGATGTCGTAAATTAATTTGGTCTCGTTAAATTCCGGCTGGGATAATAAATTTGAAATACCAGTATAATATAAATTATTGCGATGGAAAGCCCAAAAAACCGCGTTGCCGGAAACTTTAGCCAACTCTTTGGCCGTTTGCTTAAAGCTTAATTCATCTTTATTTTTTAATAATTTAGTAAAACTTTTAGCCTCTAAGGCGCCTAATTTTTTTTCAACTAAATTTTTAATATACAAATTATAAGCTTTTTCGGTTGGAATGCGTCCGGCCGAAGTATGCGGTTGCGCTATATAGCCGGCTTCTTCAAGATCCGCCATTTCATTTCTAACCGTAGCCGAAGAAATATTTAATTTATATTTATCAACTAAAACTTCTGACCCTACGGGAGCGCCAGTTTTTATATGTTCTTTTACGATGGTATTTAAAATTAAAGCTTTTCTTTCATCCATATATTATCATTATATAACATTTAGCACTCCTGTCAAGAGAGTGCTAAATAGCCAAAAAAATAGGCTAAAATGTAATAAAAAAGAGGTTTAGCCATAGTGGCGAAACCTCATACTTTATATTGCTTTTAAACATTCTTTTATTGTCTATACTACTGACCCGCTTAGCTCGTAATCCGTTATGCCTTTTCGTCTGTAGACAGGTAAGCAGATTATACAAATAACGAACGAAATCATACCCCAATAAAATATCAAGGTATTGCTGGGGTAAACGCTTATGCCGGCAGGAAAAATAACTTTGTCTCCCAAAAGAGAAGGCCGAGTTAATTTTTTTCTTAACTGTAAAAGTATTTTTTCCTCACCGACCTCGGTAGTGCCCTTAGTTACTTTTTTTAAACTATTTAAGCTTTTTTTCACTCCGGCATACCAAGCGCCAACATTTTCATCCTCACTTTTATAAAAAAGCGAAGTGTAACCTTTAGTTAAACCGCGTTTTTCTAAATAAACAACAGCCACATTTAAATGCCCCTCGCTTCTTCGACTGTTGTAGCTTTAACGGCTTTCTTGATATTTCGCGTGTAGCTACTATCAAAATCTGCAGCCGAAACCAATCTAATAACCACCCAAAAAACCAGCGAAACTGCCAAAAAACACAATAATGACTCGCGATATGGCTTATAAAGCTTTTTACTTTCTGACATCTTCCTGCTCCTTTATTAAAAATTTATTTAACATAAGAACAAAGTCTGTGGTAGATTTCAACTATTATCAACGGACTAAGCAAGCAAAGCCAAACCACGTTAACAATAACATAATCGGTTATGGGCTGAATTTTATGAAAAAAAATTTTAGCAAAAATTGCCATGGCTACCATTACAATAATAATTATTATCTTTATCATAATATTTCCTCCCGTTTTTATTTAATTTTAATGTTCGTTTCTCCTTATTTTTTAACTTCAAATTACCTTATCATTAAGCATTCTGCATGTCAATAATTTTTATTGACTTGTTTCTACCGGCTGAACTGCAGCTTTATCCTTAAAATACCAAGTTAAAACTTCATTAGCGATCGGTACAGCCACGCTTGAACCTTCGCCGCCAGCTTCTATTAAAATCGTAATAACTATTTCTGGATTATTATATGGCGCGAAACCCGTAAACCAAGCATGAGTCGGCTTATTTGTTGACCATTGCGCCGTGCCGGTTTTTCCAGCCACTTCTACGGGTACTGATTGCAAACTGCGCGCGCTACCAGCCGTAACCGTCTGCCTCATACCTTCTCTAACAATATTTATATTTTTAGAACTTACAACATTAGATTTAATCGGCTTATTATCAACTTCACTAATTAATTGATCTTGGCTATTTAATACTTGTTTAATTAAATGCGGCCGATAAAGCGAGCCGCCATTGGCAAAAACCGCGGTATAGTCAGCGACCTGCAGCGGCGTGACTAGAGTATCGCCTTGCCCGATGGCTAAATGATAAGTATCACCGATATACCAAGGCTCGCCTTTAGTTTCTTCTTTCCATTCCGCAGTCGGTAAAAATCCGCTGGCTTCGCCCGGCATATCAATGCCGGTTTGCGCGTCTAAACCAAATAATTTTTCATATCTTACCATTCGCTCAAGTCCTAACCCGGTAAAATCGCCGTAACCGCCGCCGATGTAATAGAAAAAAGTATTGACCGATTCGGCTAACGCCTTTCTAACGTTAGTCGTGCCATGACCTCCGGCTTTCCAATCAGGAAAAAACCATTGGCCGATTCTTAATCCGCCCACGCTTAAAAAACTAGTATTTTCATCAATTACACTTTCTTCAAGCGCCGCCGCCGCGATCACCGGTTTAATTACCGAACCTGATGGATATTCGCCGCTTATGCAACGATTAAATAACGGGCGATCCGGATGATTGGCGATTGCTTGATATTGCTCGCTAGTCATACCTTTAGCAAAGTCGTTATTATTGTACGACGGAAAACTTACCATAGCTAAAATTTCACCATTATTCGGGTCAAGCGCGATAGCGCAAGCTTTATTTAAATTATTTTTTTGTAAAACATTTATTATTGATTCTTCTAATTTTTTTTGCAATTCCACGTCAATTGATAAAACTAAATTATGTCCGTTTTCTCCCGCTTCTTGATTAATAATCTTTTTTTCTTTGCCAAGCGCGTCAACTTCAATTTGTTTTTTTCCATTAACGCCTTTCATTTCATTTTCCCAAAAATTTTCTATGCCAGATTTCCCGATATAATCAATTGGTAAATATTCTGAACCAAATTTAGCCAATTCTTTATCGTTAATTTTTCCCGTATAGCCTAAGACATGCGATAAAGACAAACTATATAAATTATATTCCCGCCTAGTCTTATTGGTTATAACTACGCCCGGCATATTATCCGATTCTAAATAAAGCGCTATGGCTTTATCATAATCAATATTATCGGTAATAAACAAAGGCTGATATGATTCAAGTGACCCGGCCTCAACCCCAGATAATAGATTTAAAATATCTTCCGGTTTTAAATCTCCTAAAATTTGACTTACTCTATTAATAATAGCCTGCTTGACCTGGCTATCTTTTGGCAAGTCGGACGGCACAAAATATAATAAAAAATTAGCTGAATTTCTAACTAATGATTTATAATTCCGATCATAGATTACTCCCCTTTTACTTTCCATCCTTTCCACTCTAATGCGATTACCTTCGGCCAATTCATAATAATAACTTCCTTTGACTACTTGCAGCCAAGCGGCGCGCGCTAAAATAATGCCTAAAAATAAAAACAAAACTAAATTAATCTTAAAAATTTTATTTATATCAAAATTTTTACCAATAGTTTCCCTGGCGCTCGAAAGCTGATCTAACCAATCCTCAGCCGAACCTCGATTTAATTTGCCAAGATTAATATCGCCTTCTTTTACCGTAAAAGGTTGACTCCTTTTAAATTGTCTCTTAAAAAAAGCGGACATATTAATATTTTTTTATTAAAAATACTGGCTTTAAATTTTTACCTAAAAAATAAATCGCGTAATAAATAATTAAAGTAGCTAAAAGGTTCATGCTAATTTGCTCTAATAAAGAAAACCAAAAAACACCGCCAACCATCATAGCAAAAGAATTCGCTTCAACAAATATGAAAACAAAAAAATTAATTATTAATCCATAAATAATCGTAGCTAGGCCGGTTAGGGCTAAAAAAGAATAAAGCGAACGATTGGTAAAAAAATGGTTCAATAAAAAATTAGCTATTAAGATAGTTAAGCTCAAACTAAAAATATAGGCGCCAAAAGGCAAAAAAGAAAAAATTTCAAGTAAAAAACCAACGCTAACCGCCCATAAAGCGGCTGAATCAAAACTATAAAATCCTAAAATAAAAATTAAAATTACTAAAACTAAATTTAAACTGCCTAATACGCCAGGCAAATCGCTAATCAAGGAAATTTGTAAAATTCCTAAACTGCATATTAATATAATATTGGAAATTATTTTAGCTATCATATTAGCAAATTTTCTCCGACTCTAAATATGTCTCCAGCGCCCATTAGCACTACAACATCATCTCTCTCAATTTTTTTTCTTAAATATTTTTCGCATTCAGTTAAAGTTGAAATATATTTTACTTCTTGTTTAACGCCCGACTCTTGATTATTAATTTTTATTTTTTCAACTAAGTCTCGGCTATGCACTCCACCTTGCTTTTCGCGCGCTGACCCATAGATATCTATAATAATTAATTCATCAACCTTATTAAAACTTTTAGCAAAATCATTAAATAAAGCTTTTGTTCGCGTAAAAGTATGCGGATGGAATGCTACAATTAAATTTCGCTGGCCATATTTTTGGCGGACTGCTTCAATCGTGGCTTTTATTTCTGTCGGGTGATGAGCGTAATCATCTATTATAACCGCGCCTTTAAATTCGCCTAAAACTTGCATTCTTCTGGCCGTACCGCTGAATTCTTCTAAATATTTTCTAATTTTAAAAAGTTCAATATTTAATTCTACACATACGGCAATAACCGCCAAAGCATTATAAATATTATGTTTACCGCCGAGCTGAGTAGAAAAATCGCCTAATTCTTCAGCCTTAACTTCATCGTCATCATCAGTATCTTCAACGCCTAATTTTACTTTAAAATATTGTTTGCCATTATTATTTTTAATATCATAAGCCACATAATCAGCCGCTTCATTAATAGCATAAGTTATGACTTTACCGCGGCAATTTACCTGCGCGATCTTTCTAATTATCGGGTCATCAAAATTCGCTACTAAAAATCCTTTGCTTGGTATTTTTTTTATAAATTCAATGAAAACATTTTTATAATCTTCTGGCGTGTGAAAAAAATCCGGATGATCATAATCAATATTATTTAAAATTACGGCTTTAGGCTGATAATTTTCTAGTTTGTTTTGATATTCATCGGCTTCAATCAATAAATAATCGGAATTACCAATTAAAGAACAACCATCAAATTGCGGCACTTGCGCTCCGACCATAACATTAGGCTCAAGTTCGGCCATTTTCATAACATAGCCCAACCAAGCCGTGGTCGTAGTTTTTCCATGCGAACCGACTACAGCTATGCCATATTTCTGATTAAAAATTTCGCCGAGAGCCTCGGCGTAGGTTAAAATTTTTATTTTTCCATTTAAGGCCGCAGCGACTTCAACATTAGTCTCGGCGTTATAAGCGGTTGAATAAATTATTAAATCCGCGTCATTTGGCAGATTCGATACTAAAAAATTTTCTATTACTTTTATATTAGAACTTTTAAGCACAGCATCAGTCATATATTTTTCCGGGCCATCCGAACCGCTGACGCGAGCGCCGTTAGCAACCAAAAACTGACCGAGCATTGTCATGCCCACGCCTTTTATGCCGATCATATATATATTTTTTGTTTTACTAAAATCCATATTTATTTAAACTTTAAATTCGCCAGCCTGTTTTAATATTTCTTCTTCATCTAAAGTTTTAACTTCCCTATTCCGCATAATAATCTTTCCATTTACAATTACATTTTCTACGTCGTTAGCATTAACGCAGTAAACTAAATGCGAATACGGATCATAAATCGGCGTTAAATGCGGCTGGTTTAAATTAATTGTAATTATGTCGGCTTTTTTTCCGACCTCAAGCGAACCAATTTCTTTTTCCATACCTATTACTTTTGCGCCGTCAATCGTCGCCATTTTAACTACTTCACGAGCGCTAATCGCCGTCGGATCATAGTTATTTACTTTATTCATTAAAGCAGTAGCGCGCATATCGGAAAATAAATCTAAAGTGTTATTACTAGCCGCGCCGTCAGTACCTAACCCAACGGTAATTTTCATCTCTAACATTTTTTTAAGCGGCGCCGCGCCCGAGGCTAATTTCATATTACTAATCGGACAATGCGAAACTTTTACTCCCCTCTTTTTATAAATTTCTAAATCGCTATCGCTAAGCCAAACACTATGCGCCGCCATTAATTTATCGGACAATAAACCAAGCTCATCTAAATATTCAACCGGCGATTTACCATTATTTTTTATAGAATCTTCGACTTCTTTTTTAGTTTCGCTTACATGAATATGAATGCGCAAATTTTCCTCTTCAGAAACTTTTTTAATTTTTAATAAATTCTCCTTAGAACAAGTATAAATTGCGTGCGGCGCTAAAACAATTTTTATAAATTCATTATTTTTATATTTTTTTAATAATTCAACCGCTTCTTTTAAAGCTAAATCTGGATCTTTAAAATCTATACCAGTAATACCAATTAAAGCTCGTAAATTGCTTTTAACCGCCGGTTTAGCCATGGCTTCGCCAAAAAAATACATATCATTATAACTTGTCACGCCGGCTTTTATCATTTCTAAACAAGCTAATTCGCTAGCTTGTTTTACAAATTCGGCATTAACATATTTAGCTTCAGCCGGCCAAATATGCTTATTAAGCCAAACATCTAAAGGCAAATCGTCGGCTAAACCGCGAAAATAGGTCATGGCCGCGTGCGTGTGCGTATTTATTAAACCTGGCATAACAATCGAATTCCCCGAGTCAATTATTTCTTCAGCCTGATATTTTTCAATTTCATCCGCCTCGCCCAAAGCTAAAATTTTATTTTCAGATATAGCAACAAAACCGTCTTTTTTAACGGTTAACTTTTCATCCATTGGTAAAATATATTTTCCTTTTATAATTAAATCACATTGCATATGTCTTTTTGTCATTCCCGCGAAAGCGGTAATCCATTTACTTATTAAATTTTATGAATCTAAAATTTTATTTATAATTTTAACCATCTCTTGATTCGCTCCTTTTTTCATAGCTTGCGCCATATTTACGGATAAATTAGTTAGCATCTTTTCGTCAGCTAATAAATCCTTTACCATATGCGTAAAATTTTCCGCGGTCAAATCTTTTTGGTTAATTACAATTGCGGCCTTTCTATTCTTAAAAAATTCGGCGTTAACTTCCTGATGCGAATCTGGTATAGGAATTATTATAGATGGCTTGCCCATATATGATAACTCAGACAAAAAGCCTAAACCGGCGCGAGTTATTACTAAATCCGCCGCATGTAAAACTTCAACCATTTTTTCTACATCTAAAAAATCATAATTTTTATAATTCACAATTTCAGTATTTGATATATTTCTTTCTTTCCCTGTTATATGAATAACATGGCAAAGTTTAACTAATTTGATTAAACTATCTTCTACTAATTTATTAATTGCCATTGCCCCAGTACCACCACCAATAATTAAAACTACTGGTAAGTGGTTATGCGTTTTTAAATTATTAATTTTTAACTCTCGCCTAATCGGATTGCCAGTCCAAATTGCCTTCTCGCCATAATCTTTTAACGAACTTTCAAATGTCACAGTAATAATTTTAGCAAATGGTGCCATTAATTTATTAGCTAAACCGGCCACAATATCTTGCTGATGAATTAAAACCGGCGCGCGTAAAATCCAGGCCGCCCAAACGACTGGCACGCTAATAAAACTACCGGCGCTGATTACTAAATCCGGTCTCCATTTTAACATAAAAAATATAGCCTCTAAAAAACCTAGTTTAATTTTAATAATGTCAACTAAATTTTCTAAAGAAAAATATCTACGCCACTTTCCTCCGCTGATCGTTTTAAATTCTATTCCAGCTTTTTCTACCATTTCACGATCTGGGCCAAACTTCGTACCCAACCATAAAAAATCAACCCTATTTTTATCTTTAAGTTCATCATAAATCGCGAGCAGTGGGGTTACCGATCCGCCAGTTCCTCCACCAGTTAAGAGTATTTTATATTTTTTACCATCAGAATGCATTTTATTATTTTAATTATTAATTAAATTTTTTATCTCGTCTGTTTACTAATATTAATTAATATACCAATAGAAGCTAAGGCTACTAATATAGCCGAACCGCCATAGCTAACCATAGGTAGCGGCACACCAGTCATAGGCATAATATTAACCATACCGCCGATATTTATCAAAGCTTGTAAAACAACCCAGCTGACTATGCCAATAGCTAAAATTTTTCCAAAATCATCGGGCGCGCGCTTAGCGATATAAAAACCTCGATAAAATAAAGCCAAATATAATAAAATTAAACCAGCAGAAAAAATAAATCCTGTTTCTTCGCTGATAATGGGGAAAATAGCGTCATTTTGCGCTTGCGGTAAATACAAAAATTTTTGCCTAGAAGCGCCAAGTCCACGGCCAAAAAAACCGCCCGAACCAACAGCAATTAAAGATTGATTAATTTGATAACATTCTTTTTGCGGAGCATATGATGGATCTATCATACACTTAAATCGATTGGCTTGATAAGGATAAATATTTATCATAACGATTAAAGCCGTTAACCCTAATAACATTAAAATAATTAGATGTTTGATGCTGCCGCCACCAATAAAATAAACTATTAGCGACGCTAAAGCGATAATCGTTAGAGTGCCCATATCTGGTTGCAATATCATAAGTAAAGCAATTACTCCTAAAATCGCAACAAACGGTCCGATGCCGCGCGATACTTCGGCTAGTTGTTTTTTTCTGCCCTCAAGCCAAGCCGCTAAATATATTAAAAAAGTTATTTTAACAAATTCAGATGGCTGTAAAGAATAACCAAAAACATTAATCCAGCTCCGAGACGTCCCCCAAGTGCCGGCCAAACCAGGAATAAAAACTAAAAGCAACAAACCAATTGAAGCAATTAACATCCATAAAGCATATTTACGCCAAACCTGATAATCAATACGCGAAAAAAACCAAGCCGCCGCTAAGCCCAGAATCAAGCCGAACAGCTGATGTTTAAAAAGATAGTAACTATCATGATAAGTATTATAAGAAATAACCGAGGAAGCGCTAGAAAGCATAACTAGACCAAAAACAATTATAGCGCCAACTATAAAAATAAGCGGCTTGTCTGATTCATGTTCGCCGCGATAAGAAATTAATTTGTTTAACCAATTTATAACTGAGCTCATATTAATACGGTTGTATATATTTACATGGTTTTGTCTAATAAAAATACTATAAGCCCCATAGCTGCGCTAACTCCGGCGATAACCCAAAAACGCATAACTATCTTAGGCTCGCTCCAGCCAATGGCTTCAAAATGATGATGAATCGGCGAAGAAATAAATATTTTTTTTCCTCTAATTTTTTTTGATAATTGCTGAATGATTACCGAAAAAGATTCTATAACAAAAACTAAACCGATAATCGGCAAAATTAAAGCCGAATTAGTTAGCATAGCAATTACGCCCAAAGTAATACCTAGGCTCATAGCGCCGGTATCGCCCATATAAAACCTAGCCGGATTAATATTAAACCAAAGAAATGCTAATAAGGCGCCGACAATAACGCCACAAAAAGTGGCTAAATCATATTTACCAGTAGAAAAAGCAATAACCCCAAAAGAAGCAAAACAAAAAAGTAAAATACCACCGGCTAAACCGTCCAATCCATCAGTTTCGTTAACTGAAAAAGCCGTAGCTACTAAAACAAAAATAAAAATTAACATATACGGCCAGCCCATTTGATAATCACCCAAAAACGGGACGTGAAAAACATCCCAGCCTAATTTAAAATAAAACCACCAAGCGCCAAAACAAGCGATAATAGTATAAATCAACAAACGATGTTTAACTTTTAGACCACCGCCGCCTAAAATACCTTTGCCCCTAACGTCTAACCAATCGTCCACTAAACCGACTAAAGCCGTAGCCACTAAAACGCCTAGAGGTAAAAGAGTTTCTTTGCGAGACAAAAAATTAAAATAATTTAAAAAATCAGAAGAAAAAATCTTCGGCAAATAAAAAAACACAATCGCCAGAATTAAAACCGTTAACCAGATTAAAATTCCGCCCATAGTCGGCGTACCATCTTTATGAGCATGCATTTTAGTAAAAATAGGGGTTGAGCCGTTTGATCTTATTCTTTTACCTAAATTATATTTATATAAATAATGAGTTAACAAAGGCGTCCAAGCGATTGCGAAAACAAAAGCTAAGGAGGTTAAAAACAAAATTTTAATAACATAAAAATCAAACATAGTAATTACATCAAATTAAAATTTAATGGCCGTAGAGCTTCGCTCGCTATTAAATTTTAACTTGATACATTATATTTTTTGAAAATATTAAAAACTTTTTCTAAAAAACTTTTTAACACTAACGAAAATTAACTAAATATATAGCCAGCGTACCAGCTATTAAAAACAAATTAATTAACAAAGAAAAACCCAAAATTAAATGAATTAAAAATTTATTTTTTCTAAAAATATTTAATAGCAAGATAAAATTTATTACGATAAAAGCCAAACCTAAAAACGGGATAATATAAATTTCTTTAGCCTCGCCGATTAAATTCACACCTAAATTAACATTATAATGCAAAACTACAAGATTCTGGCTAACATTATTATTAACATAAAAAGCTAACAGCCAATTTAAAATATTTAAAGCGAATAAAAACAACAAATATATTCTAACAAACATAAAACTGACCAAATATAAAACAACCTGAGCCAGTTTATCCCAGCTAAGATACAGATAATTTAATATTTTATGGCCATCAATTGCCATATATTTAATTTATCATACTTTTGCTTAAAAACAAAACCCTAAGCTAAAAGTTAATATTTACCTAATTTATAATTTTATGTTATAATATAACCAAGTAAAATTTTCTCTTTATTTGTTTTCATTTAATCAAATGTTATCAACTCAACAACTTAAAAAAATCACCGAACAATCAGATATAATGCCGCCAGAAGAATTTGAAAAATTTTCTAAAGAAGCGGAAAAATACGGCAAAACACTAGAAAATTATTTAATTGAAAAAAAAATAACCACTTCAACTTCTTTGTACGAAAATGCGGCTAACTATTTTAAAGTTCCTTTTATTAACTTAAAAGATCAGGTTATAAGAAAAGATGTCTTATTTAATATTCCTGAACCAATTGCCACGACTCATCAAATAATCGCTTTCTCCGCCGATGATAAAGAAATAAAAATCGCCACCTTAGACCCTGAAAACATAGAAATTTTTGAATTTATTAGAAAAAAAACCAACCTAAAGCCGGTTATTTATTTAACCACCCCAGAAAGCCTTAATGAAACCATAAAACAATATCATAAAAGTTTAAAAGCTGAATTTAAAGATCTGGCCGATGAAAATATAAACAGCGGCGACGAAAATCTAAAAAAATTAGCAGAAAATTTACCAATTGTTAGAATCGTTGACACACTTTTAGAATACGCTATTTTTGAAGGCGCTTCGGATATACATATCGAACCGGAAGAAAAAGATGTTATAGCGCGCTATCGCGTTGATGGCATTTTAAGAACTGTTATGACTTTGCCTAAAAATGTCCAGCCGGGAATTATCGCTCGCATAAAAATATTGGCCAATTTAAAAGTTGACGAACATCGACTACCGCAAGACGGCCGCTTTAAAATAAGTTCTAAAGAATATAACGTTTCTTTTAGAGTTTCCATAATCCCGACTTTTGATGGGGAAAAAATTGTTATGCGCTTATTAAGCGAAAAAGCGCAAGTTCTGACTTTAGAACAACTAGGTCTACAACCTTCCGCTTTAGAATCTATTAAAAGAAACATTTCTAAGCCGCACGGTATGATTTTAGTAACCGGTCCAACCGGTTCTGGCAAAACTACTACTCTTTATACGGTTCTGAACATTTTAAATACGCCGGAAGTTAATATTATGACTATTGAGGATCCGATTGAATACCGTATGCCTCGAGTTAATCAATCCCAGGTTAATCCAAAAATCGGCTACACTTTTGCCGCCGGCTTAAGAGCTTTTTTAAGACAAGATCCTAATATTATTATGGTGGGAGAAATTAGAGATCAGGAAACTGCAGAAATTGCCATTCATGCCGCCATGACTGGTCATTTAGTCCTATCAACTTTGCACACTAACGACGCCGTCACTACCCTACCCCGCCTTTCTGATATGGGCATCCCGGCTTTTTTAGTATCTTCAACCACTAACATTATAATCGCTCAAAGATTAGTTAGAAAAATTTGCCCTAATTGCATCCAAAGTTATAAATTAGACAAACAAATAGTAGACGAATTAAAACAACAACTTGACCTTGAAAATATTATGAAAACGCTTGAGGAAAAGAAAATTATTATTAACGCTAAGCAAGGCATAGAGTCTTTATTATTTTATCGAGGCAAAGGTTGTAAACAATGTTCTAACTCCGGCTATAAAGGCAGGCTAGGCATTTACGAAGTCCTTGAAATTACCGATGAAATGTCAGAATTAATTTTAAGAAAAGCCACGCCGACCGAACTTAAGAAACAAGCGGAAAAGCAAGGTATGCTAACTATTGTTGAGGATGGTTTTATTAAGGCTAAAAACGGTATTACCACGATTGAAGAAATCATGAGAGTAACTAAGGAATAATTTTTATAATTTAAATTATGACAGTAATTTTACCTCCACAAAATGAGCCAGAAAATCAACCTGGGGAAAATACCAAAACTGCCAAAGAAACGGCCGCCGAGTTATCAAGCGCGCCAAACACCACGCCCAAAAGCGTTATGAGGTCAATCAATCGCTTTTTGGAAAAATTTTCTACTATCCCTATATCTGAAAAATTATTTTTTGTGCAAAATTTAAGCATCATGCTTAAAGCTGGAATCTCTTTATCCGTATCTTTAAAAACTTTAGCAAAACAAACTAACAATAAAAGATTTTCCGCAATAATAAATGACATTTCAGCCAATGTAGAAAAAGGCGTAAGTTTTACTGAAAGCTTAAAGCCGCACGAAAAAGTTTTTGGCCAACTTTTTGTTAACATGATTGAATCAGGCGAAATTTCCGGAAAATTAGAAGAGGTCTTAAAAAGATTATTTATCCAATTTAAAAAAAATCATGAATTAGTTTCTAAAGTTAAAGGCGCCCTTACTTATCCAGCAGTAATTTTATTCGCCATGGGCGGCATTGGTATTTTTATGATGGTTGCCGTGGTGCCTAAAATTACGGCCATGTTTAAAGACTTTAATGCCGAATTACCATTCGCCACTAAAATATTAATTAAATTTTCTGATAGTTTAGTTTCTCACGGATTACTTTATCTTATTGGTCTGGTTGTTTTTGTATTAATTCTAGTCCAAGCCATAAAGACAAAAAAAGGTAAATATATCTTTCACGGCCTACTTTTAAAACTGCCGGTTTTTTCAACTATTATCAAAAAAATAAATTTAGCCCGTTTTGCCAGAACTATTAGCTCGCTTTTAAAAACCGACATCATGATCATTAAAAGCTTGCAAATTACAGCTAGTGTTTTAGGTAATGTTTATTACCGCGACGCCTTAAACGAAATGAGCGTAAAAATTAAAAAAGGCGGCACAATAAATGAAGTCATTTCTAATTATGAAAAATTATTTCCGCCAATAGTAACTCAGATGATTTCTGTAGGCGAAGAAACTGGCGAACTTGATTTTATACTTGAAGAGTTGGCTGAATTTTATGAAGGCGAAGTTGATCAAACTATGAATAACTTACCAGCGATAATAGAACCTATTTTAATTTTAACTCTCGGTTTAGTCGTCGGCGCCATGGCTATAGCCATTATCATGCCGATGTACTCTTTAACCTCAGCTATATAATCATCAACATATTATGCAGTCAAGCCAAAACCAAAAAGGCAGCATGCTCGCAGACCTGTTGGTTGTAATGGGTATTATTGCTCTGCTCTCAACTATAAGCATACCTTATTTAAGAAAATATCAACCCAATTTAAAACTTAACGCTGCGGCCAGAAATTTAACCACCGACTTAAGATATGCTCAGCAATTAACCATAACTGAGCAAAATATTTATCAAGTTGTTTTTGATTTGATTGACAATACATATGAAATACAAAAAGTGGATACGGCAACAACTTCTATTAAATTAGTAAACCTTGATTCGGAAATTAGCATTAAACAAATAACTGATTTAACTGATAATAAAGTGGTTTTTAATTATTACGGAGGCGTTAGCCAATCCGGCCAAATAATTTTAACTAATATTAACGATGCAGAAGCTACTATTAATATAAAACCATCGGGCTATGTCCAGCTTGAATAATAATTATGAAAATCAAACAAAAAATATATAAAAATCAAACTGGCATGAGTCTTTTAGAGATCATGGTATCTTTATCTATTCTGGTGGTTACCTTTATCACTCTGATGCAATCTTTTCCGATGGCTCTAGCCATAAATAAAACTTCAGAAAACGCTACCAAAGCATCTTATTTGGCCCAAGAGAAACTTGAAGAATTAAATTCTCTTGGCTACGACAGTATCGCCGTTGGCATAATAGAAGCTAAACACCGCCTATCTAATACTTCGACTGATTATTTATATTATTTTCAAAGAGAGACTACAGTCGATTATGTCGACAGCAATCTGCAAAATAGTGTTTCCGACACTGGATTAAAAAAAATTTCCGTAATAATTTATTACACTAATTCATTTCTAAAAACTGAAAAAACTTATTCTACGGTTACTTTGATAAGCCAATTATAAAAAATATGAAATCCGGTTTTTCTATTATAAACATCATTATAATTATCGGTTTAATTGCGCTAGGTTATCTTGGCTATACGCAATATTTAGATAATAAAACTGAAAAAGTTTTAAATAATTTAAACAATAAACCCGTTAATGAACAAATACAAATAACCGCAACATCAACTGAAGAAAAAATAGCTCAACCTGAAATTACTACCCAGGAAAATCAAGTTGAAAAAATTAACGCTACCACCCAAACGATTAAAGAAGAAGGATTCTATAAAAATAATACTTATTTTTATCAAATAAATTACCCAGCAGATTGGCCGATTAAAATTAGATCGGAAGAAAATGTCTCTTTTGGCACAGTGCCTCCGAAAAACGGCCAAGGAGCCATTACTATTGAAGTAACTCAAGGAGAAAGTAATGAAATTAACCAAGCTAAAGCTGAGGCTAAAAAATATCCTGGCATAATCTCGATTACTGAAGAGCTAATTACTTTATCAGGAGTTAGCGGCGACAAAATTACTATTAACAATCTTGTAACTAAAACTAAAAGTGTAAATATTTTACTAAAAAAATCAAACTTAAATTACATTATTAAATATAGCGAAGAATCTCCAGAATTTTTAAAACAAGTTGATAAAACGCTAACGACTTTTAAATTTAACAAATAATGAATAAAATAATAAAACAAAATTTAATAAAAGACAACATGGTTGGTTTTACTCTTCTGGAAACTATTGCCAGTGTTTCCTTGTTCGTTATTATTATTATTTTAGTCAGTAATATATATCTAGTAACCCAACGCGCTTACACCAAAAATTCCGAATTAGCCGAATTAACTCAAAACGCCAGAGTATCATTAGATAGAATTTCTAGAGAATTAAGACAAGCGTCAAACATTGTTACAACTCTTCCGGAAACTAACACTGACCCCTTAGACCCGCCAACTAACCAAATATTTTTTCAAGATGGACATGATATAAATCAAGTTACTTACCTAAGATATTATCTAGATGGCACCAATCTAATGCGCGAACACAAAGCTTATTATTTTGATGAAGAACCCTTGATCTATGTCACATATAACAGCGTTGACCAGGCTGGCGATCCACCATCAGAAATAATTTTAGAAGATCGAATAATCGGCGAATATTTTACTGAACTAGAATTTTGGGGAAATAATGGCTTAATTAATATTTCTTTCAATTTACAAAAAAACCAAAATAATTTTCCTATAAAAACTTCTATTTTCTCAAGAAATTATTAAATTATGAAACATTTTTCCATAAAACACAACAAGGGCATAGCGCTTATACTAACCATTCTTTTAATGTCTTTGGTTTTATTTTTATCTTTATATCTTTTAAACTTTACCTTAACTGAAGATCGCATATCAAGAAGCCAAGCCTGGGGAGCTAAAACTTATTATTTAGCTGAAGCCGGCATTCAAGAAATGGTTTGGAAATTAAAAAATGACATTACTTATAAAAATAATTTTGAAACTAACCCGACTTGGACAACCAGTTTTACACGTACTAATCCTTTTGGCGCTAATAATGGATCTTATACGGTAACCATAACAAACAGCAGCTTAGCTCATGCTATTATTACTTCTACCGGAACTATAAATATTAGTAACGGCAAAACTAGTCAACGAGTAGTAAAAACCTATGTTTACCGAGCTTTGGGGCAATCAGGTGTCGGTAATAATGGAGGTTTTGCTGATGGTAATATTGATCTTTCTGCCAGTATGGTTAATTTTCATGACGGTAGCGCTCATTCAAATAATAATTTTATTATTAACGGAATAAGCACAGTAAATGTTGATGAAGATTTAGAGGCTGTTAACCAATATAATAAATCTTGGTTTTCAACAGTTAATGTCGGCGGAGAAATTCATTCAGCCAATTACCCGCCAGCCGCTGCCGCCATCGCCATGCCAGCCGTAGATTTTGATTCAGCCAGCCCTAACTCGCTAATAAATAGAGCCACGGTAGTATATACCCAAAACGAATTTGATACATTAATGAAAAATAATCAAACACTTACCTTAAACGACCCAATAACTTACGTTGATGGCGACATTGATATAAAAGGAGCACAAAATTTAATAGTTAATGGCTTGTTAGTTGCTGGACGAGATATAATTATAGGGCATTTTCTTTGCCGAGGTTTTCGTTGCGGTAATAATACTCTCACCGTTAATCATACTACTGGGCAAGCAGCCGGCATTTTAGCTAAAAGAAAAATAAATTTCGAACTTTGGGCTGGAGATATTAATATTAACGGCGCAGTTTACGCTAACGACCAATTAAGCTTACTAAGCTTCCCTATTGGTTTTGATTTTGATGTTACCGGCGGCTTAATTGCTAGAAAATTAACTATCACCAGCGTCTGGCAACCGCTTAATATAAATTATGATAATACAATTCTTATTGAAGTTTTAGGGGCAACCGAATTTTCTCCGGTTATTACAGTTGAACACTGGGAAGAAGAATATTAATTTCGGAATTATCCGCATTATATGATATAATAAATATACATTATGATATTAACTAACGGGTCAACCCGCCCAATCGGCTTAGATATTTCCGACTTATCTATAAAGTTAGTTCAACTTGATAAGCGCCGAGATAAAATAAAAATTAGAGCCTTAAGCAAATTAAACCTTACCCAGGGCATTATTGTTAATGGAGAAATAAAAAATAAAGCCGAACTAATTAAAGCAATTAAAAAAATAATATCTGACCCTTTATATGGAAAAATTAGCTCCGAGGAAGTTGTGGCTTGCCTGCCTGAATCAAAAACTTTTATTAAATTAATTGAGGTGCAAAAATCACCAAATCGTTTAGCTGATATTATTGGCTCGGAGATTGAAAAGCATGTTCCTATGGCGCTCAATGAAATTTATTACGATTGGCAAATTATCGCGGAATTACCTGACAAGCACTTGATTTTAATAGGCGCTGCGCCAAAGAATATAGTTAATCAGTACACGGAAACGCTAGATGAAGCTAAATTATCCCCTGTCGCGCTTGAAATTGAACCAATAGCTATTTGCCGTTGTTTACTTAAAGAAGAAGCGTCTAATTTAAAACCAATAAAATTTGGTGCTAAAAATAAAACGGATATAAGTCTAAATTATGGCATAATTGATATCGGCGCCAACCATACTTGCATGATTTTTTATTCAGGTAACGCCATACTTTTTACCGTTAGCATGCCAGTCTCCGGCGAAGAAATCACCACTAAAATTTCTCAAGCTTTAAACCTAACTAAAGAGCAGGCCGAAAAAGCAAAAATCATTTGCGGTCTTGACGAAAAAAAAGCTAACGGGGTAATTAAGGATATATTAGCCGATACTTTAAAAAATTTAACAACAAAAATAAAAGAAGCAATTTCATTTTATGAAAATTATTTTCCCAAAAACGGACCATTAAATCAAATTCTACTATGCGGCGGCGGAGCTAATATACCGGACCTGGAAAAAATTATAAGCGAAGAACTTTCCGTTGAGGTTAAATTGGCTGACGCTTTAGTTAATCTATCAGAAGAAAAAAATAAATTAAATGAAATTTTTACAGAAAAACATACTCTCAATATTAAAACAACTGAACTAAATAAAACTGATAGCCAGGCTAATTTATCCGTTAAACAAAATTATAGCAATACTTTTACTACCGCTTTTGGCCTAGCTTTAAGGGGAATTTTTATAGACGAAATATAATATGAAACAACTATAGAACTATTATGCTTACTCTAAATCTCATTTCAGAAGAATTAAAAAAACAGATTAAACTGCGCCATCTTTATTTATTTATTAAAAAAGTCAATTTAGCCCTAATTGTTATTACTATTTTTATAGCTATTATTCTTTCGGTCGCTAAAGCCATACTCCAGGTTAATTTTAATAATATCGTTGAACAAACTACTTTAGTGACTAGAAATAATCAAGGCTATAATAATAAAATAAAAGAAATAAACAGTAAAATAAATTTTGTAGAAAAAATACAGAGTGCCTTCGTTCCTTCTTCAAATTTACTAAAAACTATAGCTGGCGTAACTTCAAAAAATATTAATCTATATTATCTTAAAATAAATTTCTTAGAACAAACAATAAAAATAAAGGGCAAAGCCGACTTAAGGGAAAATCTGCTTGATTTTAAACAAAAAATGGAAGCCACAACTATTTTTAGAGACATTGATTTTCCGATTAAAAACATTTTAGAAAAAGAAAACATTGACTTTGAAATAAATGCCAAAATAAATTTGGCGAATATATAATTTATATGAACGGCAGTAAATACTTAAAAATTAATTTAAAAAACAAAATAACCATAAGTTTGGCTGGTTTTTTTATAGTAATTTTATCTTTAATTTATTTCATTGTTATCCCGACAGTTCGAGAAATTAAAACTATGGGCGATTCTATAGAAGCGCAAAGAGAAGACTTGGAAAAAAAATATATTAAAGGTCAAAGCTTAAAAAAATTAAATGAAAATTTAAATAAAATAGAACCTAAACTTGAGTTATTGGATCAAATTTTTATAAACAAAGATCGTGAATTAGAATTTATCACCAGCCTAGAAAATGAAGCTAACAACAATCAAATAAACCAAAAAATAAATTTAAGCGCTCTAGAAAAAACTGAAAACCAAAATTTTAAAAAAACCAATCTACAACTTTTTACTAAAGGAAATTTTATTAAACAATTGCAATATTTAGCTGATCTTGAAAAATTAAATTACTATATTAACATTAAAATTTTGGAATTATCGCCAACTGCCAGCGGCGAACCGGCTAAAACTAAGAGTCAAGACTCATTACCTTCTTCGATTGAAACTAATAGCCTGAATATGTATATTGAAGCCGATACTTACTGGAACTAATATAATATATGAAAATAATTAAACCAACAAAATTAACCCCAAAAAAATTGTCCAGCTTAACGGCTACGGCTATTATTTTAATAACTTTAATGATTTTAATTGGCATGTCATTATTTTTATACAAAAACTTCTATCAAACCATAACACAAAGCAAGGAAATTATAATTCTTAGAGAAAAAGTTTCGATAGATCAACTCAATATAGAAAAATTTAATACAATAATGGAAAAAATAGAAAAAAAAATTACTTCGGATATTCCTGAAAATATCACAAGCCCTTTTCACTAAAATCCCAGAAATAAAAAAAACAGACGCTTTAATCAATCTAAGGCGTCTGTTTTTTTATTTCTTATAAAATTTTTTATAATTCCGGCGCCATCCGCCTTAATCTTTTAATTAACGGAGGTAAAATTTTTAAAACCGTTTTTAATTCCTCTTTAGTATTATTCTTTCCAAAAGTAAACCTAATAGTGCTATGAGCTACTTCATCTTTTATGCCCATCGCTAAAAGGACAGGCGAAGCCTTTAGGCTAGCCGAAGCGCAGGCCGAACCGGTAGACACAGCTATACCCTCTAAATCTAAAGCGATTAAAATTGATTCGCCTTCAGCGCCGACGAACGAAATATTGGCGTGCGATGGTGTGGCATTATTTAAATCAGTATTAATAATAATTTTAGGAATTTTTCTCTTAACTAAAGTAACAAATTCATCGCGTAATTTAACAATTTTTTTATTATCTTTTATTTGATTTTTAGCCAACAATTTAATAGCCGCGCCCAAACCAACTATACCCGGAACATTAAGCGTGCCGCTTCTTAAATTTTTTTCATGGTGACCTCCTAGCTGAACACCCTGAACCGGCGTACCTGATTTTACATATAAAGCGCCGACGCCTTTAGGCCCATAAATTTTATGGCCAGATAACGACAATAAATCAACGTGCAAATACTTCACATCGCAATTTAAAAAATTTAAAGCCTGCACTGCATCAGTATGAAAATATATTCTATTTTTATTATCTTGTTTTATTCTCTGCTTATTAATTTTTTCAATAATTTTTCCAATCTCTCTAATTGGCTGGATACTACCTATCTCGCTATTAACGTACATAATCGAAACAAAAACCGTATTATCTTTTATTGCTTTTTTAAAAGTTTCTAAATTTACTATGCCATTTTTTTCAATCGGTAAATAAGTAACTTCAACGCCACGAGCTTCTAACTGATGGAAAGGTTCTAAAACGGCCGGGTGTTCTATTACTGACGTTATGATGTGTATTTTTTTACCTTGGCTATTTTTATTTAAAATACCAGCCACGCCAAAAATAGCTAAATTGTCAGCTTCGGTCGCGCCAGAAGTAAATATTATTTCGTTAGTCTGGCAATTTAAAAATTCAGCTACGTTTTCTCTGGCTTGGTTAACCGCGGCTAAAGCCTTCTGTCCGAAACTGTGGAGCGAAGATGAATTGCCATAAATTCTACTAAAATACGGCAACATAACCTTTAAAACCGTTTTATCTACCGGCGTAGTAGCGCTATGATCTAAATAAATTTGTTTCATAAAATAAATTAATTAGCTAAATGACTCGCCCAAAAAAATTAGGCGAGCTTATTTAATCAATAAATTCATTAACAGCAACAACATTCGCATTTTTCCGCTTTGGCTTTATCGCTGACTTTTTTCATCGGCTTACCGCAACAAGTTGGAACTTTTTCGCCTTTAGTTTCAACTACAGCGCCACAACCGCATTGACATTTATATTTTGACATATATTTTTATTAATTAGTTAATTTAAATAGCTATAACTTTTTTAACTTCTTTTACCATTCTTTTAACCTCTACTTCAATCCCCTGCTTTAAAGTTAATTGCGACATAGGACAATGAGCGCAATGGCCCATTAATTCAACTTTAACCACGCCTGACTTTTTATCAAAATTAACGAAATGCACATCTCCGCCATCCATTAAAAGAGACGGCCTGATTTGCTCTAAAATTTCTTTAATTTTATTTTCGGTGTTATCTTTTTTAATTTTTTTACTTATTTTTTTTACCATATCATTTAAATTATTTTTTATTATATTTTTCTATAGCCTGATGCAAGGCTTCTATGCCGAGCATTGAGCAATGCACTTTAACCGGAGGTAAGCCGCCTAAGTCTTTAACTATTTTATCTTTAGTTATTTTTAAAGCCTCTACAATCGTTTTACCCTTAACCATTACGGTTAAAGCCGAAGAAACTGAAATTGCCGCTGCGCAACCTAAAGTTTCAAATTTAATATCCTTAATTATTTTTTCGCCTTTTTTATTTTTACTTACTTTAAGATAAATTTTCATAACATCGCCGCAAGCAGGATTACCTACCTGGCCGATGGCGTCAGCATTTTTAATTTTCCCCTGGTTGCGAGGATTTTTAAAATGCTCAATAACTTTTTTTGAATATTGCATATAAAATTAAATATTTAGTATATTTTAACGGGCGTACCAATCGGCGCCCAATTATATAAAAATTTAGCGGGGCCGACTCCTAACCTTACGCAACCATGTGAAACCGGTATGCCTAAATGATTTTCTCCTTCCTTAGTTCCGTTTGGCCATTCTGGCAATTCATGAATACCAAAATAACCATTCTTTAAACTCATCCAATAAGGCATCCAAAGGCCGTATTTTGACCAAGCGCGAAGCGCCTTGCCGTCTATTTTGAAATTTCCTTTGGGCGTTGGCATACTGGCTTTACCTGAAGAAATTTTAAACTCGCCCATCCGGACATCTCCTAAAAAATAATATAATTTTTGTTCTTTACTTGTGTTTATTTCTATTTTTTTAGTCAATTTTATTTTATCTGGTTTCGCTGGATCGTATCCAGTGTTAACTTCTTCTCCATCTTTAAAACCATCGCCATCAGTATCAGGATTAGTTAAATCAACATGAAAATTTAATTCCATTCTATCAGACAAACCGTCGTTATCAGCGTCATTTTTTTCTAATTTCACCTCTTTGGGATTATGCGGCGAATAACCATTATTTAATTCCAACCAGTCGCTACGTCCATCGCCATCAGTATCTGAGTTGTTCGGGTTAGTATGATAAATGTTAATTTCATCTTCATCTGAAACACGGTCATTATCGCTATCTAAGCCAATCTGAGCTAATGCCGGAGAAACCAACAGAAATGAAACTAAAATAATAATCGCTGTTTTTTTCATAACAATTGATTTAATTTTATGCTTTTTAAAGTTGAATTAATAGCTTGCTCAACTTTTGATAAAACCGCGGTAACTTCGCATTTACACTTATTACCACAATAGACTTTCTCTTTTTTGCCAGTGCAATGAAACGCGTTTAATTCTCCTTCTAAAGCTATAATTATATCATAAATATTTATTTGTTTAGCTTTTTTAGACAGCGAATAACCACCCGAAGCTCCTTTTATGGCTTTTACTAATCTAGCTTTTTTTAAACTAGCAAATAGCCTTTCTAAATATTTTAAAGAAATATTTTCCTCTTTAGCAATAATAGCCAAAGAAACGCTGCTAAATTTCTCGTGCTTGGCTAAATTTATCATTGCCCTTAAGCCGTAAGTTGAACGAGTAGAAAAAATCATACTTCTTATATTAATACCTACTAAATTAGTTGGTATTAATATAATAACATATATAACATTATTGTCAAGTCTTGCCCCCCCCTACTATTATGCTGGCTTGACACTGAATATTTCTTTTGCTATATTTAAATAGTGGTTTTTAGCCACATTTTTATTTATTAAATTATTATAATATGGCGCATAAAAAAGCAGGCGGTTCTACAGCCCTGGGTCGCGATTCGCAAGCACAACGTTTAGGCGTTAAAATTCAGGATGGCCAATACGCTAAAGCTGGAGCTATTTTAATTAGACAAAGAGGCACAAAATATCGAGCCGGTAAAAATGTTAAAACCGGTAAAGACGATACTTTATTCGCTATTGCGGCCGGACTAGTAAAATTTGCCACTAAAAAAATTAAAAAATATACCGGCAAATTAGAATCAGTTAAAATTGTCAGCGTAACAGTACAGAAATAAATATAACTCAAATATAAAAAAATCGGATTCATTAATCCGATTTTTTTATATTTAAATATTTTATTTTTTTAAATTAGAGCAAACTCTAATAAACTCTACAAACAAAGGATGCGGTGATAATGGCCGGGAAATATATTCAGGATGAAATTGCGTGCCAATAAAAAATGGGTGTTTGGTTATTTCCACGGCTTCAACTATTTTTCCATCAGGCGAAACTCCCGCCACCTTTAAACCAGCTTTTTCATATTGTTCGCGATATTGATTATTAAATTCATACCTATGCCTATGTCGTTCACTAATCGTCCCCTTTTTACCTAATTTAGCGTAGGCTGAAGCCAAATGTGTACCAACGACAATTTTACAAGGCCAACCACCTAGTCTAATCGTCCCGCCATATTGCTTCTTAGCTAACAACTCTTTTTGCTCGGGCATAATATGAATAACTGGATGAGCAGTTTTCTGATTAACCTCTTCGCTATTAGCACCTTTTAAGCCTAGGACATTTCGACCGAATTCTATTACCGCCATTTGCATGCCGTAGCAAAGTCCGAAATAAGGCACATTATTTTCACGGCAATATTTAATAGTAGCAATTTTACCTTCAGCGCCTCTAGAACCCCAGCCTTGCGGGACAATAATACCGTCAAACTTTTTTAAAATTCTAACCCCTTGTTTTTCCACATCTTCACAGTTTAGCCAATGCAAAACTGGTTTAACATTATTAGCCCCTCCGGCGTGCTTTATCGCTTCAATCACGGAAATATAAGAATCGGTTAGACAAAAATCTCCGGTAGAAAAATATTTACCTACAATTCCAATATTTACAGTTTTTTTAGCATTTTTAATTTTCTTAACCATTTTTCGCCAATCAACTAAATCTTTCTTTTTCCCCGGCAAGCTAAATTTTTCCAAAATGCGTTCGCCTAAATTATCTTTTTCAAAATTAATCGGCACATCATAAATTGAATCTATATCCGGAGCGCTAATAACGTCATTTTCCTGAATATTGCAAAAAATTGCTAATTTTCTACGACGCGGAGCGTCAATCGCAGCCACAGAACGAGCTACGATAAAATCAGGTTGAACGCCAGCGGAATTTAAATCTCTGACCGCGCGCTGAGTTGGCTTAGTTTTCATTTCACCAATAATTGATGGTACTGGCAAATATGAAACCATAATAAACAAAACATTTTCCGGTTCGCTTAAGTGCATCATTCTAGCCGCTTCTAAAAATAATAAATTTTGATATTCGCCTACTGTGCCGCCGATTTCTACGAGCATTATTTCGGCCTTGTCTTTTTTAGCGGCTAATTTAATTCTTCTGATAACTTCAGCTGGGATATGCGGCACAACCTCAACACATTTACCGTTATATTCTAAATTCCTTTCGCGATTAATTACGGTCTGATAAACCCGGCCGGTCGTCATATAATTATCTCGACCGATATTTTTATTTAAAAATCTTTCGTAGTTGCCTATATCCTGGTCGGTTTCATCGCCGTCTTCGGTTACAAATACTTCACCATGTTCTACCGGATTCATGGTGCCGGCGTCCAAATTAATATATGGATCGATTTTTATAGCGCTCACATTATAACCCTTACCGGCTAAAATTCTTCCGATTGAAGCGCAAGTAATCCCCTTACCTACTCCAGAAATAACACCACCTACGATAAAAATATATTTTACTGCTTTTTCTTTCTTTTTATTTGCCATAGTAATTTATTTTTTATTTAATATTTCCAACGCTTTATCCATTTGCGGATCTTTATTTTGATTATATTCTTCCGTAGTTAAATCAACTTCAACATCAGGAGCTATGCCTTGCTCGTTAATATTATAACCTTTTGGCGTAAGCCATTTAGCTACAGTAATTTTTACCGAGGAACCATCACTCATATCTTCTAGGGTTTGTACTGAACCTTTACCAAAAGTTTTCATGCCGACAATAGTCGCTTTTCCATAATCTTTTAAAGCTCCTGAAACAATTTCCGAGGCCGAGGCGCTACCCTGGTTAACTAACACTACGGTTGGAAAATCTTTTAATCTGGCTAAACCCCGATGCGAATAGTCATTTTTCTTTTCCGAGTCAAACTGCTCTGTTACTATCACGCCTTCATCAATCCATTCACTAGCCACGTCAATCGCCGTTTCTAAATATCCTCCCGGATTATTTCTTAAATCAAGAATAATTCCTTTAGGATTTTTTTCAAGCGCTTCTGCGGCCGCTTTTTTAAATAATTCGCTAGTGTCGTCATTAAAATTGTTTATGGTAATAACAAATATTTTATCTTTAGTCATTTCTGTTTTAACGCTTTTAACTACTATGGTTTGCCTGATTATTTTAAAATCTTTGGTTTTATCAAAGCCATCCCTAAAAATCGTTAAAACAACCTCTGTGCCTTTAGATCCGCGAATTTTATTAACCACTTCGTCAATTGTTAAGCCGGCCGTTGATTCACCGTTAACAGCATAAATCTGATCGCCAGATTTAAGGCCAACTTTTTCTGCCGGCATATCGGCTAGGGGCGCAATAATAGTTATAATATTATTTCTTTTGCCAAGTTCAGCGCCGATGCCCTCAAAAGTTCCAGCTAAATCATCCGAAAATTCTTTAGCCGTTTTAGGCTCCATAAAAATCGTATAAGGATCGCCGGTTGACTCAACTAATCCTTTTAGCGCGCCATAAAACATTGTCTTATCATCAAGCTTAGCCTGATCAACATAATCTTTTTTTAATAAATCCCAAACACTCCAAAACAAATTAAAATCAACGTCCTGAGTTAATTTATTGGCCGGCGCCGTAACATATTTATTATAAACCTGACCGGCATAAACCGCTTCTTTTATACTAGCCTGCTTAATAAATTCATTTTTTTGGGCCAACATCATGCCACTGCCAAAAGCAACTGACAATAAAATCAGGCTTAATAAAATAACGCCGGCAATTTTCCAGCGCTTAGATTTTTTAACTTCCAGGGCGCCCGTTGGTAAATTCTGATTATCCATAAATAATTATCGTATTATTACTCTTCTATATTATCATATCTTGGTTTATTTTGCCAAATTAGGCGTTGGCATTGAAAAATAAGCAAATTTAAGTTATGATAAAGCCATAAATATTCCAATCTTAAATTAAATAAAAAAGATAATTTATGTCCAATTTTATAATAAATGGCGGTAAAAAACTTAAAGGTACGATTAAAACTAACTCAGCTAAAAATTCGGCCGTAGCTATTCTTTGCGCTTTGCCAATGATAAAGGGAAAAACTGTTTTGCAAAATATGCCGCGCATTGAAGAAGTAAATCGAATTATTGAAATCTTAACTTCTATCGGTCTAAAAATAAACTGGACTAATCCACACACTTTACAAGCCATTAATAATGGAAAAATCAATCTTAAAAAAATAAACAAAGAATCTTACGAAAAAACTAGGGCGGCTATATTGCTTATCGGCTCTTTGTCTTCAATTTTTAAAAATTTTTCTCTACCAAAAATCAGCGGCTGTAAATTAGGCAAACGCACAGTGAGTCCGCACATCATCGCCTTAAATCATTTAGGTATAGAAGCAAAAAAAACTAATAATTTATTTCACATCAGCCGAGGTAAAACAAAGGACTCAACCTTTACTATGTATGAATCGGGAGATACGGCTACCGAAAATGCTATTTTAGCAGCGGTTCAACTTAAAGGTAAAACAGAAATAAATTTAGCTTCGCCAAATTACATGGTGCAAGATTTATGCTATTTTTTAATTAAAGCTGGGGCTAAAATAAAAGGTATCGGCACGACTAAATTAGAAATAATCGGAGTAAAAAAACTTAAACCGATAAACTACCATATCATGCCCGACCCGATAGAATCAATGGCCTTTATCGCTATTGCTATTGCCACAGATTCAAAATTTAAAATTACACACTGCCCAATAGAATTTTTAAGCTTGGAATTGGAAAAATTAAGAGTTATGGGGCAAAAAATAAAAATCAGTAAAACTTATAAATCAACCAACGGACAATTCGATTTAGTTGATATAGAAATAATCCCTTCAAAATTAAGCGCTCTACCTGATAAAATCTATGGTCGCCCTTTCCCTGGTTTAAATATTGACAATCTACCTCTATTTTTACCGATATTAGTTAAAACCCACGGGCAGACTTTAGTTCATGACTGGGTCTATGAAAATCGGGCCGTTTATTATCTGGAATTAAATAAACTTGGCGCTGACGTTATGCTTCACGATGCTCATCGAGTAACCGTTACTGGGCCAACTCCTTTAAAACCAGCCGAAATTATTTGCCCCCCGGCCTTGCGACCCGCTATAAATCTTTTAATTTGCATGCTCGGGGCTAAGGGTAAATCTATACTCTATAATTCATACTCAATTGATCGCGGCTATGAAAATATTTGCGAACGATTAAATAAACTTGGCGCGGATATAAAAAAAGTTGATTAAATTATTATGACTTTGAAAGTAAGAAGGATATTAAGTTCAATATTTATTATTTTGTTTCTAACCATAACTCCAGCCATCATGCTCTACGCGGCTGGCTATCGGCTAGGCAAAAACGGCCTGTCTATTCAAAGGACTGGCATGTTTATTATTGACTCTAAACCTAAAGGGGCAAAAATTTTAATAGATGGCAAACTGCAAAAAACCTGGTCAATTTCTATGTTTAATGAAAGCAAAAACATAACTACGCCAGCTAAAATAAAAAATTTGCTGCCGGGAGAATATGAATTAAAAATTGAAATTGACGGCTACTGGAGTTGGCAAAAAAAATTAACTATTAATCCTGGAGCTTCAACTTTCGCGGAAAATATCTATTTATTTAAAAATGATTTGCCGATTCAAGTCGCGCCAGCCGATATGGAGTCTATCCACTTATCGCCAAATAAAAATCAAGCTGTTATTTTTTCCAATGATTTAATAACTTTTTTGAATTTAACCGATGAGTCACAAAAAACAATCAAGCGAAATAATTTAACCGAAAAAAATATTCTTTGGTCAGAAGATCAAAATAAGATAATTATTAATAATTATCTTTATAATTTAGCTGATCTCGCCTCTGTTATAGACCTAAAAAAAATAACCCCGAATTCGTTTAATTATAAATGGAACGGCAACACTTTATATTATCAAGACAAAAGTTCTATTTATCAACTTGAACCCTCTAATTTAGCAAAAAAAATCGTTAGCAACAAAATTTTTAATGATTATTTAATAAAAAATAACTATTTATATTTAATTATAAAAACTAATCAAACAATTAATCTCGAGGTTGTAGACATAACGACGAATAAAAATATCAAAAGTATAAACTTGCCAGCTAGCGGAAATTATTCTTTTATCAACGCCGAACAAAATCTGCTTAACCTTTATGATAATAATCATAAAACTCTTTATTTAATTGATCCTATGTCAGCTTATGAACCTCTGGTGGAAATCATAAATAATGTAAAAACAACTCACTGGAATGACTCTAGCAATTTATTATATACTAACGATTTTGAAATTTGGCTCTATAATTTAGACACAAAAAATAAAACTTTAATAACCAGAATTTCTGACACTATTAATAACGCCGTATTGCATCCAAGCAAGGATTATATTATTTATTCAACCGACAAAACAATTGATACTATTGAACTCGATGAAAGGGGTAAAAAAAATATTACTGAATTAATAAAATTTGATTCTATTAACTCGTTTATATTAATTAATGCCGATACTATTTATTTCCCAGGGAAAATCGGCAATTCAAAGGGTTTATATAAATTTCTAATACAATAGAACAAATAAAAAAACGGGCTCAAGGAAAGCCTGTTTTTTATTTTAATAAATATTAATTATTTTATTTAAATTCATCTAAAACGGCGATCAAAACCATAAATTTCCCGTCACGAAAAACTTTTAACCCTATTTTATTTCCTGGTTTATATTTTTGTATAACCGATAATAAAGTTGTTCGATCTTGAAGTTTGATGCCGTTAATTTCCGTTATAATGTCGCCTTCTTTTATGCCAGCTTTAGCGGCCGGCGAATCGGCTAAAACTGACGGTGTTTCGACTTCTTCGCTGATTGGCACCCAAGCGCCGACACTCTTGGCCAAATTATTATCTTGGGCTATTTCTGGAGTCAACATAAAATATCTAACGCCTAGTCTGGTGCGTACGATACGCCCAATTTCTCGTACGCTCTTTATTACTGGCTTAGCGTCATTTACTGGGATAGCAAAACCGATAGATTTGCCATCTTGATCAATCGCCACATTAACACCAATAATATTACCATCTAAATCTACTAATGGTCCGCCAGAATTACCTAAATTTATTTCTGCGTCAGTCTGAATAACATTATCTAAAACTTCGGTAGTGGTCCCGCTTTGATCTGAAGCTTCAATACTTCTGCCTAAACCGCTGACGATGCCTTTAGTCGCGCTATTTTGATATCTGCCTAACGTATTACCAATAGCGATAACCGTGGAGCCAATTTGTAATTTATCGCTATCGCCTAATTGTGCATAAGGTAAATTCTTATCAAAAATTTTTAAAACCGCTAAATCATTAATCGGATCTTTACCGATTAGTTGGGCATAATATCGTTTTCCTGTATTTAAAACAATTTTATATTCAGCTGTTTTTTCATCGCCAACACTAACAACATGTTTATTAGTTAAAATTAAACCGTCAGCAGAAATTAAAAATCCAGTGCCAGAACCTTTTTGCACGGTATCGGTTTTTTGAGTTTGTTCGCCGGTATTTAAATTTATTGTGGTGGTTATTTTCTTGTCCATCACAATAATATTTACTACGGCCGGCATAACCTTTTTAATTGCTCTAATCGTCGCCTCTTGGTCATCTAAACGCAAAGTATCTGCAACAACATCAGTTATTTTTGAATTATTGTTAAAAATAAACCAACCACCAACAAAAACAACTAAAAACAAACTCGCTATGATGTATTTTTTTATTTGCATATTATTAGTCTAAACATTATTTTATAAATCTTTATGCTTATCTTGCTCATCTTCCCAATCACGGAGATAACCCATATAACCTTTTTTGTATGAACTTTTCTGGCCTTTAGAATCTCCCTTGCTTTGCTTAAATTTATTAATTTTATATTTTACCCCGCTTTCTTCAAGTAAAGATAACAAAATCGGTTTTATTTCTTCATGAAATTTCTTTATTTCATTTTCATCTTTCATGGTCACGCCGATTTTATCATTATACAACAAAATTGCCCGCCATAAAAAACCGCTTATTTCGCCTAAACTTTCTTTGCCCAGGGTCATTTCATTTACAACTTCGCGCAGAGTCTCTTTATCAATTTTATCCGTAACGTTGTTAAATTTTTGAGCGGCGCTATTATTTTTAAACCCATCAAGCCATAGTTGTTCATTGCCTGCCATATATTTATGTTTATCTTATTTAATAATTATATAATAACTTAAAATATAATCCATGACAACTCTACAAGACTTTACAAAAATCATTAAATCTTTTATTATAACAATAGTCCCGAATATTCGGGATTTTATACATTCGGGGGTCGTCCAACGGTAAGACAGCGGCCTTTGAAGCCGTTTATCATGGTTCGAATCCATGCCCCCGAGCA
>CAYSKV010000011.1:33190-34949 GCA_964431805.1 uncultured Gammaproteobacteria bacterium | reverse complement strand
ACAGCGATAGTTTTTCCTAAAAATAATTTTTTATTAAATTCAATCATAACGATTTCAACGCCTTTGTCCGTAACTAATTTATTTTGTTCAACTACCACGCTTGATAAAGTTGGCTCGCGGCTTATAACCCAGCGGCTATTTATATTTGATTGTTTCAATAGTTTTTTAAATTCCATGCCTAAAACTTTTAAATTAATTTTGCTTTTGCCATAATGGGATATGCCAAAATTAAATTTTGATTCATATTTTTCCGTGACAGAAAAAGCGGCCGCTGACTGTAAAATATTTTTAGTATTAAATGAAGCTAGCTCGTTATGTATTAGGCCGAATTTAATAGTACCGCCTATTTTTTTAATAAGTTCATTTTTTAAATTTTGGTCAGTTTCTAAAATAGCGATATTCTTTTGGATTAAAGAAAACTCCCCGTTATTAAAAACAGCCGTTAATTCAGCTAAAGATAGGGTTGGGTTTGTGCCGAGTATAAAAAAGTATTTCATAAAGTCAATTTACCATCGCATTAATTTTATAAGCATGATGATTTAATTAAACTTTAGCATAAGAATTAGGCGCTTGCAATTTTTTAAAAGGCATGATAAAGTATGGATACATTAAAATATTTAACCTTTCCCATTCCTAAGTTTATCTTAGGCAGTCCCGAAATATCGGGATTAAAGGTATTCTCAATCCCAATATTTTTTTCAAATTTTATTTGAAAATTAGAGAATATCTGGGGTTTTTGTTTTTAAGGGGAAAATTAACTAATTAAAACTATGTCAAAAGTAAAATCAGGAGAAACTCCTCATTATGAATTGCTTTACTTAATTTCTAATAAGTTTAGCGAGGATGAAGTAAAACCAATCGTAGAAAAAGTAAATTCTGTGATTGCTAATAACAAGGGTGAAATAACCTTAGCTGAAGATTTGGGTAAAAAAAGGTTAGCTTATCCGATTAAAGGTTTTCGCTACGGCTATTATGGTTTAGTTGAATTTGATATGGCCGGAGAAAGCTTAATTAATGTTGATCGCGCCTTACGCATGATGAACGAAATTTTAAGACATCAAATTGTAACCAAGGTTGTAAAAACCGCTGAGCAAATTGCTCAAGATAAAAAAATTGCTGAAAAAATCGCGGCTAGAACCGTTAAAGAAGAAAAAGAAGTTAAAGAAAAAATTAAAGAGACTGATAAAGAAAAAGTTGATTTAAAAGATTTAGATGAAAAATTGGATAAAATTTTAGAAACCAACGATTTGCTATAGAAAAAGGCTTTAAAAACCTTTTTAGAAAAGGTTTTTAATATTTTCCAAAACATAATGTATCAAATTAAAATTTAATAGCGAGCAAAGCTCTACGGCCATTAAATTTTAAATTGATAAAAAATTTAATATATTAAATTTTAATTTAATAAAACAAATTTATGAATTTAAACAAAGCCATGGTCATTGGTAATTTGACTCGAGACCCGGAAATAAGAACTACGCCAACTGGGCAAACAGTAGCTTCATTTTCCGTCGCTACTAACTATGTTTGGACCGATCAATCAGGACAAAAAAGAGATAAAGCGGAATTTCACAACATTGTCGCTTGGAGACGATTAGCTGAAATTTGCGGCCAATACTTAAAAAAGGGTTCAAAAATTTATATTGAAGGCAGAATGCAGACTCGCGACTGGGTTGGCCAGGACGGAGTTAAAAGATATCGCACAGAAATTATTGCTGAAAATATGATTATGTTGGACCGCGCTGGCGCTGGTAATTCATTT
>CAYSKV010000011.1:16736-33090 GCA_964431805.1 uncultured Gammaproteobacteria bacterium | reverse complement strand
TACAGCGATTAAAATTTTATTTGATTAACTAATATGGAAGAAACAATAAAAAAAGAAAAACAATGTCATTTTTGCGCTAATAACATTAAGGATATTGACTATAAAGATGCTAATTTATTACGCCGTTTTATAAATTCTTATGGTAAAATTTTACCAAAGAAAAGAACCGGCACTTGTTCAAAACATCAGCGCAAATTAGCAATTGCTGTTAAGCGCGCGCGAGTAATGGCGATTTTGCCATTTACTGGTAAATAAAATTAACTAGTATTCCTATGCTAAGTCTAAGCGAAATTAAAATTGGCTCTTTAATTAAGATCGCCGATGAACCGTATGCTGTTATTAAAGCCGACCATCATAAAATGGGACGAGGTGGAGCGGTTTTAAAAACAAAATTAAAAAATTTGCTTAATGGTAATGTGATGGAAAAAACTTTTCAAGGTAATGATAAAGCTGAAGAAGCAGAAACCGAAACTAATAAAGCAAATTATTTGTATAAAACTGATAATGAAGTTTGTTTTATGAACAATGAAACCTATGAGCAGTTTAGTTTGCCGTTAGAACAGGTAGGCGATAAATTAAAATTTTTAAAAGAAGGCACGGATGTAGATGTTTTATATTTTCAAGGAAACCCAGCTACTTTAAAATTACCAATTAAGATTTCTTTAAAAGTTATCAGTTCGCCTCCAGGAGTAAAAGGTAATTCAGCCGGCAATGTTACTAAAATAGTAGAACTTGAAACCGGAGCCCAAATAAATGCGCCCATGTTCATAAATGAAGGCGATATAGTTATAATAAATACTGACACTGAAGAATATGTTAGTCGAGCTTAAGAAATAATAAGTTATATAAAAAACAGAGGCTTAAATAGCCTCTGTTTTATTTTAAAATATTTTAAGCTTCAACTTCGCGCGCTTCTACTTCCGAGAGAATTCTTTTTCTGATTTCTTTCATTAATTTTTTATCGGCGCGTAAAAATCTTTTAGCATTTTCTCTGCCTACACCTAATTTTATATCGCCGTAGCTATAGGAATTACCTGATTTATTGATTACGCCGCTAGTTACGCCGGTATCTAATAAATCGCCAGATATAGAAATGCCTTCATTATACATAATATCAAATTCGCAAGCTTTAAATGGGGCTGCTACTTTATTTTTAACTACTTTAGCTTTAACTCGGTTGCCAATAATTTTATCGCCCTGTTTAATTTGCGCTGCTCGCCTAACTTCAATTCTAACCGAAGCATAAAATTTTAAAGCTGTGCCGCCGGTTGTGGTTTCCGGGTTGCCAAAAAAGACGCCGATTTTCATCCTGATTTGATTTATAAAAATTACTACAGTTTTAGTTTTAGCTATAATACCAGTAAGTTTTCGTAAGGCCTGACTCATTAGTCTAGCTTGAAGTCCCATATGTGAATCTCCCATATCGCCCTCAATTTCTTTTTGCGGAACAAGCGCGGCTACCGAATCAACTACTACTACATCAACCGCGTTGGAACGGACTAAAGTTTCTAATATTTCTAAGGCCTGTTCGCCGGTATCGGGTTGGCTAATTAACATTTCTTTAATATTAATGCCAATTTTTTGCGCGTATTCAGGATCTAAGGCATGTTCCGCGTCAATAAAAGCGGCGGTGCCGCCAATTTTTTGCACTTCGGCGATAATATGCTGCGCTAAAGTTGTTTTACCACTAGCCTCTGGTCCGAAAATTTCTATAATGCGTCCGCGCGGTACACCATTTATGCCTAAAGCAATATCTAAAGATAAGCAGCCGGTTGGCACGGCGTCAACATCGGATTTTTTTGTATCGCCGAATCTCATAATAGCGCCTTCGCCGTATTTTTCTTTAATTTGTTCTATAGCAGACTCGGTCGCTTGTATTTTTTCATTAGCTTCGCCTTTATCTTTTTTATTATCCACCCCGTTAGAAGTACTCATATTAATTGTTCTATATAACCCTATAGAAAGTCTATTTTATTAGTAGACTTCTAACGGGGTAAATATTATAATAATTTAATAAATTAAAAGAGGTTTTATAATAAACCTCCCTGTTATTTATCATAGACTATTTTTAGTTTGTTGGCAATGAAATTATTCCTCTTTTACCAAAATTTGCCTAATAATAGTGCTGCTACGGCTATGTTTTTTATTGGCGGTGACAGTTATAATATTGACCCCATTTTTTAAACTAATTAGTTGAGAAAAATCGCCATTTTTATCAGTTAAAACAGTTTGGCCGTTAATTATTAGATTGGCTTCGGCTTCGGTATGTCCGGTTATTTCTAAAGAAGTTTGACTAATCGTTAAATCAGTCGCCGGGTTGTTAATTATTAATAATGGCGGAGAAATTATTTTATTAACGCGGTAGCCAAGATAAATAAAACAAATACAAATAATGGAAAAAATGAAAATATTTCTTAAAATTTTAGGCATGGCTAAAAGATAGCGTTTTTTTACAACTTGTTTGGAAAATATTTCCTTTTGCCCTTTTGGTTCTAAAGTATTAATTTCAGTATCAAAATCCGCGGCTAACTTTTTATAATCCAAACTTAAAAAAAGCGCGTATTCGCGCAAAAAATTTTTTCCATAAACTCCTTGAGGCAGCTTATTATATTCTCCTTTTTCTAAAGCCACTAAATATTTTTCATTAATATTTAATTTTTTAGCAATTTCAGAAAGTTTTAGTTTTTTAGCTTGTCTCGCGCTTCTAAGCTGTTCGGAGACCATTTCGCTGTCCAGATAAATTTTATTGGATTGAAATAAATTCATGATTTATTTATTTAAACCATTTGCCGGCGGTTGACCAAGCTCCATTTGCGGCCGCATCAATACCCAAAGCTGTAAAGACTAATTGAATAATGGCATAACTAGTAAAAACAATTGCTAAGCCGATTACCGCGCCGATTAAAGTTTGTTTACCGCGCGTTACCCATTCAGGATTTCCAGCCGATAACATCATCATTAATCCGCCTGCCACAAAAGCGAGTAATGCTAGTGAGCCAACAATACCTAAAATAATCATGGCAACGTTAACAGCGATTTTAGTGAAATCGTCCAATTGGCAACTGCCTGAATCAATGCAACCCGAACTGTATTTTGAACTGTCCAAAAGTGACTCAGCGCTCACCGTTAAAGCCCCGACAGAAAAAATATTAATTAATAAAAGTGATATGACGGAAATTTTTATAATGTTTTTCATTTTATTAAAATTAATTACTTATATTAATTGTTTGCGCGATTTTAGTGGTCGCTAAAGTAATAATGCTTTCTATTTTTTCTTGCGCTAAAATTACCGAGTCAATCATCTCAGCAAATATTTTTTCCATAGCATTTGAATCAGCGCCCTTATACCAACTTTTAGCCGTTAGAACTTGGCTAGCGAAAACGCCAATATCTAAATCTTCGGTTTGTTCATTCACTAAAGCGCGCAGAGCCGTAGGTTTTTTAGTTTTAGCCAGGTAGCTTTTTACTTGTTCAGCCTTAGTTATAAATTGAATAAAATCCCAAGATTCATCAGTGTATTTACTTTTATTAGAAACCGTTTCTACCCAATAATTAGCAAAGTTGATTGGCGTATTGCCTTCAATTTGCGGCAGTTTAGCTATGCCAAAATTAAGTTTTGGCGCTTGCGCTTTTATGGTCGGTAGATGATAAGCGTAGCCGAATATAATACCTACCTTGCCTTGAGCAAACATATTTAAAGAATTATCAAGATTTTTATTCCAGGCATAAACTTCTTTGGCTGGGTTAGCAAAGTCAGTGTAAAAACGGAGCGCTTCTAAACCAGGATTATATTTTTGGTCTTTAAAGGTTGTTGGAATTCTGTTAAATAGTACTTCTCCGCTGTCTTCCATCATAATTGAGCCATTTTGCATCATTAAAACTGATAGAATGTCGCTATAACGTTCTATATTCGTTGATCCGCCAAGCGCCGCGCCTGATTGAATAATTTCGCCTTTTTCATTTTGTTTAGTCATTTTTTTAACGTCTTGCTGAAATTCACTGCTCCAATAAGTTGGCGGTTCGGCGATGCCGGCATTATTAAATAAATCTTTATTATAATACATAGCTAAGGTATCAACCGACAATGGCAAGCCGTAAACTTTTTGTTCGTATTGTTTTGTAGTTTCATTTAGCGTTGGATAAACTACGTCTTGGTAAACCGCGTCAACAAAACTATTTTTTATATCATTTAAACTTAAACTTTTGCTAGTTCTTAATTCTGGTATAGTTTCTTTTTTTAAAGTGCCTTTAGTTATCGGATAAGCCATAGTAATGGTTGCCGGCATAGGTTCAATTTTGCTTTTATATTTTTTTACCCAAGTATTATGGATAGAAAAAATATCTGGACCGCGGTCTTCGGCCAAGGCATTAATAAGTTCACTTTCATATTCGCTATAACGCAATTTACGATAATTTATGGTAATAAAAGGATGCAGAACCTTATAAGCGGCTAAAATTTCTTCAAAAGCATCTTCGCCATCATAAACTCGCCAATAAGTAAGCGTAATTGGCTGCATAGCTTCTTGAGTTTTTTTATCAACTAATTTACAGCCGAAACCGGAAGTAAGAATGAAGATAAAAAGAAGAGATAAGACTATTATTTTTTTTCTCATAAAAGAAGATTGGTTTTAAATTTTGTCTGTTTATATTATAACACAATTTAACTTGTAAAAGAAATATTAATCATTTATTCAATGCGCGGCCGATATTGTAAGGCTTCGGCGATATGAGGCGTTAAAATATTTGTTTCGTTGGCTAAGTCGGCGATAGTGCGAGCTAATTTAAGTATGCGAAAATAGCCTCTGGCTGATAGATGCATTTGATCCACGGCTTGATGCAGTAAATTTGTTGAAGCGTTATCAATTCGGCAAAAATTTTTTACCGCTTCGGGCGTCATTTCCGAGTTGGTTATAAAATTAGCGCCGATAAAACGCTGGTTTTGTATTTGTCTGGCATTTTCTACTCGTTTTTTTATGTCAGCTGATTTTTCGCCATTATTATCAGAAGCCAGTTTATCAAATTTTATTCTTGGAACTTCAATATGTAAATCAATCCGATCTAAAATCGGACCGGAAATTTTCTTTTTGTAATTTATTATTTGCGCGCTTGAACAGGTACAATTTTTTTCTCGGTCGCCTAAGTAGCCACAAGGACAAGGATTAGAAGCAGCAACTAAAATGAATTTCGCCGGAAAACTTAAATTGCTAGCGGCTCGACTAACATGAATTACGCCATCTTCTAAAGGTTGCCTTAAATTTTCTAATACTTGGCGGGTAAATTCGGCAAATTCATCTAAAAATAAAACGCCGCGATGGGCTAAAGAAATTTCTCCAGGCCGCGGCCAAGTGCCGCCGCCGACTAAAGCAACACCAGAAGCTGTGTGATGCGGCGATCTAAAAGGTCGTGAAGTCATAAGCGCGGTTTCGGTTGGTAATTCTCCGGCAACGCTATAAATTTTCGTAATTTCTAAAGCTTCTTTTAAAGATAAGTTTGGTAAAATTGACGGCATGGTTCGAGCGAGTAATGTTTTACCCGATCCTGGCGGGCCGCTCATTAAGACGTTGTGCGCGCCGGCGGCCGCAATTTCCATGGCTCGTTTCACATGCTCTTGGCCCTTTATGTAAGCCATATCAAATTCAATTGTGCTGTTAGCAAAGTTAAATTCAGTATAGGGCGCGCCAGAGATTGGTTTAACACCCTCTAAATGAGCAACTAATTCAGCTAAGCTATTTATTGGTATAACCTCAATATCTTTAACTAATTTAGCTTCGCGCGCGTTGGCCGTTGGCACAAACATAGCGGTTAGACCTTTATTTTTAGCTTTGATGGCAATTGGTAAAATGCCGTTAACCGGTCTAAGCTCGCCGTTTAATGCTAATTCGCCGACGAACAAAAGACTAGAAAAATCTTCGTAGTTTATTTTACCAGTGGCTGATAAAATACTAATAGCGATTGGTAAGTCATAGCTCGGGCCTTGTTTTCGTAAATCAGCCGGCGCTAAATTTACCGTAACTTTTCTTTTAGGGAAGTGTAGTCCAGAATTTTTAATAGCGCTTCTAACGCGTTCGCGCGATTCGGATACAGCCGCGTCTGGTAAACCGACTATACTAAAGGCGCCTAGAGGATTATTTAAAATATCTGCTTCAACTTCAATCAGTTCGGCATCAAGTCCTACCACGGCTGCAGAGATAATTTTTGATGACATAAAAAATAAAAATATAATTAAATAATAAATTTATTATATCATTAAAATAAAAAACCGCCTAAAATAATTAGCAGTTTTTTGTATAAATTAATATTAGTTTTTAACTACAGCGGCGGCTTCGTCTAATTTTATGCTTAAAAGTTTTGAGACGCCGCTTTCTTCCATGGTAACACCATAAAGAATATTAGCGCGGCGCATAGAAGCGCGATTATGGGTGATTACTATAAATTGAGTTTTATGCGATAAGTCATCTAAAATTTTAGCTAGTCGTTCAGAGTTGGCTTCATCTAAAGAAGCGTCAACTTCATCTAGAACCACGAAGGGAGCAGGATTACAGCTAATAATAGCACAAATAAGACCAATGGCGGTTAAGGCTCTTTCGCCGCCAGATAGCATAGTAATAGCTTTTATTTTTTTGCCTGGAGGCGTGGCTAAAATTTCAATGCCAGCTAAACCGGTAGCATTATATTTTTGTAAATATTTTATTCGTTTTAGATTGGCGGCGAATCTATCTTCAACCACCTGTTCTTCGCTTATTGGTTCGGTCGTGTCGGTTTCTTTTTTTTCTTCATTTTTATTTTCCGGCAATTCTTCAGTTAAAACTTTAACGATTTTAGCAGAGCCGCCGTTAAATAGAATTTTAAAATATTCTTCAAATTTTTCTGCAATATGTTTAAATTCTTTATCAAACCTTTCTTTAATAATTGCGTCGAGTTCTTTAATTATTTTTTCAAGCGATCCGACCGCTTCGTTTAAGTCATGAGTTTGGTTTTCTAGATAGTCAAAGCGTTCTTTAGTTTCAATATATTCTTTTTCAATTTCTGGGTCAATGCCGCCGATTTGGTCGATTTGACGTTTTAAAGAATTAATTTTTTCTAGAGCCACTTCTATATCAACCGTTCCTTCAACGATCGTATCCATAATTTCTTTTAGATTGCCATAGCTATTTCTAATTTCAACTTCTAAATCTTCTAGCTTAGTTTCGTATCTCGTAGAATTTATTTTTAGTTCATTTAATTCGCGGTTTAAATTATTTATTTCATTTTGTAGATTTTGTAGATTTTTTTGTAAAGAGAAAAGTTTAATCCTTTGCTCATTTTCTTTGGCGTTAAATGAATTTAGCTTGTCTTTTATAGCATCAATTTTTAAATCAAATTCTTCAATTTTATTTTTTATATTAGTTTGTTCTTTTCTGTTGTCATTTAAATTAGCCGCCCCTTTGTTCGCTTTTAGTTTATTAGAGATATTATCAAGTTCTATTTCTAGTTGTTCTTTTCTTTCTTTAATTAATTTAACTCTTTCTGAGCGGGCGGAAACACGAAAACTGCTTTCATTTATTTTTGCCATGATGGCTTCTTTGTCGTAGGTTAGAGCCATTAAATTTTTCTGGGCTTGTTCTAAATTTTCTTTTTCTAAGATGTCGCCGGAAAGATTTAAAATTAATTTAATTTTTTCGCGAGTTTTAGCTATTATTACTTTAATATTAGCTAAATTATCAGCATTATCAATTTCTTCCAATAAGTCTTTTAAATTTTTTATTTCCTGGTTAATTTTTTCCATGCCCTGGCCGCTTAAATTTGAACTATGTTTTAAAAGCTCGTCGTTTAATTGATTAATTTTTGCGTTTATAGCTTCTTTATCTTTTTCTAAATCAATTAAAATTTTCTTTTCCTGTTCAACATTTTTTTCTAAGCCAAAAGCTTCTTCGCTTAATTTTTTTATTTCTTTTTCAATTTCTCCGGCTTTATTAATTAACCAAGATAAATCAAATTGGCCGCTTTTTTCAAGTTTAACTTCAAGTTCAGCCTCTAGTTTAGCTAATTGCTTATTTAAAGTTTCTTTTTGATTTTGTAACTCGTTTAATTCTTTTTGCCAGTCGTTAAATTCGTTGCTGTTTTGATTTTGTTTTTCAAGTTGATCAAGTTCGCGGCTTAACAGGGCGCTTTTCTTTTCTTTTTCTAATTTAACATGTTCTAAGCTTAAGAATTTTTTATTGTAATCGCTAAATTTATCATTAATTTCATGCCAGATTTTACTATAATAATTTTTTTGCAATTCTTTTAGTTCAGCTTCAATTTCGTCGCGCTTTTTTAATTTATTGACTTGTCTAGTTAAGCTTTTTAAACGCGGCTCGATTTCCATGAGTAGCATTGAAGCTTGATTTAAATTTTCGTAGCTATGGATTAATTTATTTAATGAGTCATCGCGCTTAATTTGAAATTGTTTAACTCCCGTAGCTTCATCAAAAAATTCTTTTCTTTCAGAAAGCGTGGTATTCAAAAAGCCTTCGACCATGCCTTGGCCGATGACGCTGTAAGTTTTTTGTCCGAAATTTGATTTGGCTAAGAGTATTTGGACATCGCTTAAGCGAACGCGGTTTTGGTTAATTAAATATTCGCTTTCGCCATCGCGATAGATGCGGCGAGTTAAGATTACTTGTGAATAGTCTATGGCGGCTCGATGGTCTTCATTATTTAAGAAAAGCGAAACTTCGGCCATGCTTAATTTACCCTTTTTATCAGTACCAGAAAAAATAATATCCTCGCTCTTTTTCCCGCGTAGAGTTTTCATGCTTTGCTCTCCTAAGGCCCAACGCACCGCATCGGCGATGTTAGATTTTCCTGAACCATTAGGACCAACGATTGAAGTAATGCCGCGTTGATCTTGACCTAACATGCCGGGGAAAATTAAAGTATTTTTATTGGCGAAAGATTTAAAACCTTGAATTTCCAGTTTTTCTAAATACATAAACAGATATTTATTATGTAAAGACGCATGATTATGCGTCTCTCTGATTTTATTATACAATAGTTAAAATAAATAAAAAAGAGGAGTTGACGGTAAATTGTCAACTCCTGTTAATATAAGGATCAATTCTTTTTATACAAAGATTCTTCTCTAATCGCCCAGCGGTTAAGAATTTCTTGAACTAGGGGCGATCGGATGGCTTGATCAAGATGAACTGTGGCAAACATTTTACTGCCTATCATCACATCGGTTAAAATTGATAAACCATTAGATTTTTCGTCTAAATATGGTACGTCAATTTGGCTGGAAGTAAAATCGCCCGTAAAAATAATTTTACTACCTTCAGCTGCTCTTGTGGCAATAGCTAATACTTGATCAGCCGGTAAATTCTGCGTTTCGTCAATTACAATAAAACAATCTTTAATACTGCGCCCGCGGACTTTGTCTAAATCCAATATTTCTATAATTCTTTTTCTGATCATTTCATCGATTTTATCTTTCATCGATGGCAGTAGCCCCTTGATTATTTCTATGTTGTCGTAAATCGGCAGCAGCCAAGGCTTCATTTTATCTCCGATATCGCCAGGGCTGAAACCCAGTCTGTCACGGTTACCTAATTGGATTGTCGCACGGCTGATTAAAATTTTCTTGTAATCCTTCGTTTGACTAATGCCAGCCAGGATTGCTAAAAAAGTTTTAGCTGTTCCAGCCTTGCCGGTTAAAGTAATCAAAGGAATTCTTTGATCTCTTAAAACTGTCATAGCATGAAATTGACCCCAATTGACATCACCATTATTTGCTTTTGGCGTGATACCTAAAATATTAGTATTACGACTTACGATTTGGAACTCATTGCCTCGCCTTATGGCAATAAATTGGTTATCCCAACCCTTTTTCGCTCCTCCGCAGTTAGTTTTACAAATTATAGCTCCATTTTGTGAAATTTCACCATACTTTTTTTTGTAAGAAAAAGTATTGTTTTCTCTTATTTCTTCGTCTAACACTTTAGGAGTTTTTTTCTTCTTGGTCTCCCCATTTTTGTTAATCAGTTGTTTGCTAACGCTGTCTTTGACTAACTCTGTGGTTAAACCAAAATGTAGAGCCAAGGCTCTCATGTTATTGTCTTGGGTTACCAGGATAACTTTTTTGCCTCTATATTTTTCCTTATGAGCATAGTAGGCTGTGGCAATAATTAGGTGATCGTTTTTATCTTTTCTTAATTTTCCAAGTCTGACAGGTGGCATCTCATAGCCCAAAAATGTTACCGATTGATCTTTTTTGTCGAGTAATTCGCCAAATTTTCGGATAATTGTTCTGGCAATCCGCCCCTTAAAATCACCTCCGGATTTATGATCATCTAACTCTTCCCAAACGACGAAAGGCATAATAATTAAGTTTTTGCCCCCTTCGCGCAGATTTTCGAAAACATCAATAGAATGTTCAAGGGCGCTAGTGTCAACTACATAAACTTTTTCCGGAAAATTATTTTCTCCGCTGCCTTTTTCTTCGCTTTGATTTTTTGCCATTTTTAATTACCTCCCTATTTTGTAATAATTTTTAAAGACCATATAAAGATAATAAAAACAGCTCCTCCTTTGGAACTGTTTAAAGAACTTTTATGCTTAAGGTTATTGTACCATAAATTTATTAAAAACAAAAAACACCGCCCCTAGAGTTCCGGCGGTGTTTTTCCCCATGCTTGCCTTACCAATAGATGATAAAGCAGGAAAGGGAGCTGTGTTAATTTTGCAGAGATTTCTGAATTTTTAATGTTTCTGTTTTTCTATATTTATATTTTTGTTTTTTTATTTTTACTTGGCTGTTAAATTAACACAGCTTCTTCATATGTTTTTATGACATATGTTTTTTTTATTTTTTTAGTCCTCCTAACCTATTCTTTTTTTAATGTTCGATGATTGCAGTATTTATTTGTTTTAACTGCATTGTATATAAATATATTTAATGTTTTGTTTAGTGGCTAAATTTGTTTGAATAGTTTTTTCTAAATAGTAAATATTTTTATTAGATAATTCGCGGTTTTGTCTGGCCCCGTCTATTGAGTTAAAAATAAAATTAAGAATTAAAGCGCTAGTTATAACAATAAAAAAAGCAATGGACAGGCTTATTAAGAGTCCAGACCAGCTGAACTCCTGCTCCACTGCTTTCTTTTTTATTGTATTGTAATATTTCCAGCCAATATGTTCTAAATTAAAGTAATTGGCATGATGTTTTACTAATGACATGTTTTTTGTTTTTGTTTTTTATAGATAATATAGTTTTGTATTATCTAATATAATTTTAGCAAAAATTTTGCATTTTGTCAACCCGCCTTCGCCAAAAGGCTATGGCGGACAAGTGTGAATAAGTTTTTATCTTTTTAGCAATTTTTTGTAAAGCTGCAAATATTCTTTAGCTGATTTATCCCAAGAAAAATTTTGTTTCATGTCATTAATTTGAAGTTGGCGCCAAGCTTTTGGTTTATGGTAATAAACAGTTAAGGCCCTTTCTAAAATTTTATAAAATTCAGCCGGGTTAAATTTTTTAAAAGTAAAACCAACTCTATCGCTAACCGTATCTTTAAGCCCGCCAGTTTCTCTTACTACCGGAACCGCGCCATAGCGCATAGCGATCATTTGTGTTAGGCCACAAGGTTCAAAGCGCGACGGCACTAGAAAAATATCCGAACCAGCATAAATTTTATGAGCTAATTTTTCATCAAATTTAATTATAGCTTTAAAATTATTTGGATATTTTTTAGTTAAATTTAATAAAGCATCTTCATATTTTTTTTCGCCGGTGCCCAAAAAAACGAATTGACAATTTAATTTAGAAAATTTTTCTGTTATTAATTCAATGCCTTTTTGTCCGACGAAACGGGTAACTAAGCCGATTAAGGCTAGGCTTTTGTCTGCTGGTAAGCCTAATTGTTTTTGCAAGGCTAGCTTATTATTAATTTTTTTGTCTAAATTTTTTAGTGAATATTTTTGGCTGATTAAATTATCAGTCATTGGATTAAAAAAATCAGTATCAATGCCGTTTAAGATTCCGTAAAGATCATTTTTTCTGCTAGTTAGTTTTTTTTCTAGGCCAGCGCCATATTCTTTAGTTAAAATTTCTTTAGCGTAAGTTTGGCTAACCGTATTAATTAAATCGCCGTTCAATATGCCTTCAGCCATGTAATTTTTTGTTTTGGTTACGCCTTGATTAGCTAAATTATGGATAGTGTAAAGAGTTCCGGTTGGTTTTAAAAGCGGGTCATTTTTATAGTTAGTTTTAAGAAGCGCGGCAACCGCCGCTACGTGCCAATCATTTAGATGAATTATATTGGGTATAAAATTTATAGCTTTAATGCTTTCTAAAATTGCTTGCGAGAAGAAAACGAATTTTTCTATATCTTTTTGACCGTCGGCTACCGTTGTAGAATAAATTTCTTTGTTTTTAAATAAAATATGTTCGATCAAGTAAACCGGCACGGTTGAATCCGGTAGGTTAGTTTGCCAAAGATTTACTGATTCAGTTCCTATTTTTATGTTTTGTTTAATTAATTTTATTTTATATTTGTTTTTATCTACTATGCCATAAAATGGCATAATTATTCGCGCATCTAAGTTAAGTTTATTTAAAGCTTTGGGTAGGGCGCCGACGACATCGCCCAGCCCGCCAACTTTAGCTAAAGGCGCGACTTCGGCCGCAGCGATTAAAATTTTAAGTTTATTATTTTTCATTTTTTTGAAATATCATTAAATTTTTAGTAATCCACCAAACTATTTTTTTATTAATCATTTCTTTTCTTATTTTTTCGGTTAATTTTTTATTTAGTTCAAAATTTTTTTGTTCAAATAATTTTTGCCAATATTTATGGGGCTGTTCGTTAATGTGGCCGATACTTTTTGGCCCTTGACCCGGAGTTGCAGCCGTAAAAATTATAATGTTTGATAATTTAGATAGACTATTAACGAGAGTTTTAGCGTAATTTTTTTTCAAATGCTCAGCCACTTCAAGACAAAGGCATAAATCAAAATTATATTTTAATTTAAGTGGTCTGCATAAATCATATATTTTTATTTTTTTTCCAACTAGCGAACCTTCAATTGCTGATGGCGAACCGTCATAACCGAGTATTTTAATATTATTTTTTTTAAATTCGGCTAGATAAATACCGATGCCACAGCCGATGTCAATAACTGATTTTGGTTTGAAATACTTTATTAAAATATAAGTAAAATCTCGAGCTGATTCGGCTTCAAATTTTAAAGTGTTATCAAAAAATTTTTTATTGTAAATTTTAATATCAACCGCCATGTTAGTTTAATTTTAAATCTTGTCGCACTTTAGCTAAAAGTTCATGAGCGCGTTCTGGCTCCGGCTGCTCTTTAAGAAAAAACATAGTAGCAGTTCTTAAAGCTGTCCAGCAGTAATAAATATTTATTCTTTCACGAAGCGAATTATCCATTTTTATTTTAGTAAGTTCTAAATAGCTATTTATAAATAAGTCCTGCATTCTTTTTACATAGCTTTGGTCTTCAATTTTTCTAATCGACATGTATTCAAATTGCTGCATGAATGCGCCTAAATCGCGAGCAAAATCAGCTAGGCAGATGTCGGTAAAATCTATTACAGCGATAGTTTCGGCGCTCATTTTAATAACATTTTCCGGATGGGCGTCGCCGTGAATTAACCAATGTTTTTTTAGCCCATTTAAAAATTCAGTTTCTTTTTTATTGATTAATTCAAAAGCTTCTTTGTAAGTTGGATAATAATCAGGATAGCTATGTTTAAGTTTATTATAAATAAAGTCATAGCCGGGGATAACGGTCTTAACACGGCTATTTTGCTCGTTAAAATTTTTAGCTTCTTCGGTTGGCAATTGATGTAATTTAGCAAACCAAGCAGCGGTTTTCGGTATAATATTTTTTATTTCTTCGAAATTTTTATTGCGGACATAATAATAAAGATTATTGCCCTGAACGCCGCGATAAAAATAGCCGTTAAAATAGTCGGAAAAAAATAATGGACGAGGCATAGTTAAATTGCCATGAGCAAAGCCTTGATGCCAGAGAAAACTTAAAGCTTTATATGAATTTTTTCTTGGTTCATTAGAATGAGCCGAACAATAAATAGGCAATTCCAAAATTTCCCCGTCGTCTTTTATGAGCTTAGTCGTGTATTCTATAACAACATGATAAGTAGTTTCCCAAATATTTTTTTTAATTGGTTTTATTTCAATTTGTTCAATTTTTTTAAATTCCGGATAAAGCGGTAAAACCTCTTTAGTAAATAAATTTAAAACAAACTGCTGATCTAAAAGATGTAAAATTTTATTCATAATAATTTTTGAAGGTTTTATTTTTCCCAATAATAATGCCAATGCTTATGCCAAATTAATTGTTTTATTTTTATATATAATTTTTCTGCTTTAATTTTAGTTTGTCTGGTTCTCGGGTTAGCTAACGAGCGGATGCTTCTAATTAATTCATTAGCGCCTTTTTCTATTTCATCAGGATTCCAGGAAATCGGGCCATAAAGTTTAAAATCATGAGCGCTAGCCCACCAGAAAGTGCAACTGGCCAATCCTCTATCTAGATGCCGGCGAGACCAAAAATGATTTTGATCTTTAGCATATTTATTTACGTTAGTAATGGCAATATTAGTTAATTGCCAAAGTAAATTTTGGATTTTATTTTTTTTGTTATGCCAAAGAAAATAGGGCAAATTATTTTTTAATTGTTGTTCGGTTGATTCCCAAGATGAAGCGCGTAAAGTAATTTTTTTTATTTTTTTTAGACCGGTTAGATATTTACTAACCGTTAAAGTTTTAATTTCCGGCCGTTTTAATAATTTTTCGAAGGTAGAACTAAAATCATTATGTCTTAAACCGTAAAGTTCGGCATCAGTCGCCGTGATGACAGTTTGATTTTTAAACTCTTCTATTAATTTAAAAATTACTTTTGGCGCGTATTTTTTTGAATTTTCTCTTTGGCGGAAAAGAATTTTTAAGCCAGAATTTTTATCAATATGTAAATTAGAAAAATCAAGATAATTTTCTTTAATATTAGCGCTTATTTCATCAAGCATAATCCAGCGGTAATTTAATTTTTTTATTATTTTAGCGACTTTAACTCCGTAAGCTGCTTCGGGGATAAAGAAGCCTTGTGGTTTAAATTTTTTACCGAAATATTTTTTTAAAATTTCTTCGTTAAGTTTAATTTGTCTAATAATTTCTTTTTCTGGTATTAGAGCAAGTAGAGCATGAAAAGCGGCCGAACCGATTAATTCAACTTGGCCGTTTGAAATTAATTTTTTTAAATCATTAATTAACTCCACGTAGCCTAAATTTTCCCACCTTTCTAGAAGGCAGCCGGTTATATTAAGAGTAAATTTAATTCGCCCATTTCGCTTTAAAGCGTTAATAATTCTTTTATAGCTTTTTTCAGTTGCTTCAACAATGGTTTCATTATCTGCAGTTGGCGGTTGGTAAAAATGAAGTAAATTAATCCAAATAATTTTATTTTTTTGCTCTATCACCCCATTAGAAATATTTTTTAATTGTATTTTCATATTATTTTAATTCTATCCGCTAGATATGTAATTTCTAACGGGGTAAATATTATTTACCGTTTTTCATGGCTTTTTTATATAACGCCACATATTTTTTAGCTGGTATTTCCCAACTGTTTGATTCTTCCATAGCTCTAGCTATTAATGCGCGCCAAGTATTTTCATACTGATAATTTTCTAAGGCTCTAATAACGGTAGCGAATAAAGAATATTTGTCAAAGTTAGTAAAATTAAAGCCAGTGCCGCGGTTAGTCTTTGGATTAAAATTTGTGACAGTATCATATAAACCGCCAACTCTTCTAACTACTGGAATGCAACCATAGCGCATGGCGATTAATTGGTTAATACCGCAAGGTTCATGATGCGACGGTAAAAGAAATATGTCGGCGCCGGCATAAATTAGAGTTTCTAGATTTGGGTTTTCTTTAAAAGATAGCCAGACTATTTTTTTAGGATATTTTTTATTATATTTTTTAAGTTCGGCAATATATTTTTTATCTCCATCGCCCATAATTATAATTTGCACATCAAATTTAACTAACGGTTCTATTATTTCTAAAACTAGATCCATGCCTTTTTGGAAAGTTACTCTTGAGGTTAAAGCAATAATCGGCGTTTCCTGATCAATAGGTAAGCCAACTTTTTTTTGTAAATATTCTTTATTTAATTTTTTTTGATGAGGCTTTTCGTAGCTATAATTTTTGAATAAACTTTTGTCATTATTTGGATTATAGGTATTATAATCAATACCGTTAATGATACCGTAAAGTTTGTCTTCGCGGTTGCCTAAAATACGATGCAAATCCTGACCGAATTTTTTTGTTAAAATTTCTTCGCGGTATT
>CAYSKV010000011.1:14511-16636 GCA_964431805.1 uncultured Gammaproteobacteria bacterium | reverse complement strand
AAAATACGATGCAAATCCTGACCGAATTTTTTTGTTAAAATTTCTTCGCGGTATTGTTCACTAACTGTATTAATTATATCGGCCGATAAGATGGCTCGTTTAGCAAAGTTTATATTTTCTAGTTGCGGATCATCTAAATGGGGCAAGCGACTGCGCCCATAATCTTTATTTTCGTTCAGAACTTCCCACCAACCATGGCCGAGTTGAAAAGCTAAATTATGAATAGTATAAATCGTTTTAGCCTTTCTTAAAGTTTTTGAGTATTGAAAGTCAGTTTTTAAATAATAGGGAATAAGGCCGGTATGCCAGTCATTACAATGCACGATGTCAGCTTCAAATTTAAGAAAAGAAATTAATTTTAGCGCGGCGACATCAAAAGCTAAAAAGCGTGCGTTTTCATGCGATGAACCGTAAATATTTTTTCTAGCAGAAAAATATTTTTTATTTTCAATAAAATATACCGGTAAATCCGTCATTAAATTTCCGCGCCAAAAATTAACTTGGATTTTATCAACCGAATTTAAGTAGATGCTTACATTTTCTTGGATTAATTTTAAATTATGTTTTTTAACATCGGTTATCTGACCGTAGAGCGGAGTAATAATAATTATTTTATGCCCCAGTCTTTTTAAAGCTTTAGGCAAACTTCTGGCCACGTCAGCCAAACCGCCGGTTTTAGAAAACGGGTCGACTTCTGCAGAAATAAAAACTATTTTTAATGGTTTTGACATAAAATTAATTATTATTGATGGCGCAAATCGCGATCGCTAAAGCGTCGGCCGCATCGTCTGGCTTTGGCAGTTCTTTTAAATTTAAAATTAATTTAACCATTTTTTGCACTTGATCTTTTTTGGCGTGGCCGTAAGTAGAAACAGCTTGTTTTACTTGATAAGGAGTAAATTCTACGCTTTTAATTTTATTTAATTTAGCCGTTAAAACTACAACGCCCCTAGCTTGGCCGACGATTAGCGCAGTTTTAGCATTGTTACAAAAAAATAATTCTTCGATGGCGACTAAGTCCGGTTTATATTTTTTTATTAACTTATTTAGTTCTAAATTTATTATTTCTAATCGGTCGGCTAACGAAAGTTTAGAAGAAGTTTTTATTGAACCATAATCAAGGCAGGTTAATTTATGAGCATTAACATTAATAATGCCGAAACCTGTGTCGGCGATACCCGGATCAATGCCTAAAATTATTTTTTGAGACATTTATTTTTATAGATTAGCGTTTGTATAGTAATCGGCAACGTCTTCGTTGCTATCCAGTTCTTCAATAAATTTTTCTACATGAGTTTTTTCATCATCAGTTAAATCAGCCTGTTCTTTCGCGACATATTCAACTTCGGCCGATTCAGTTTTAATATTTTTACTTTCTAAAAATTGTTTGGTTTTTTGTAAGTCAATTGGCGCGGTATAAATAGTCATACCCTCATCTTCTTTTTTAATATCTTCGGCGCCGGCATCAATTAATTCTAATTCAAAATTTTCGTCAGTTAATTTTTTATCATTTATTTCCGCCTGCTCAATCATGATCGTGCCCCGTTGAACAAAATTCCACATAACCGTGCCTAAGGAACCGCCATGCTTAGAAAATAAATGGCGGATTTCCGCCGCTGTGCGGTTTTTACTATCGGTTAAACATTTTACAATAAATTGCGTTTTAGCCGGGCCAATGCCTTCATAAATTAATTCTTCAATTTGCGCGCCATCTGATTCGCCGGTGCCTCGCTTAATCGCGCGTTCAATATTATCTTTCGGCATATTAATTGATTTAGCTTTATCAATCGCTATGCGCAAACTAAAATTAGCGGTCGGATCGCCGCCCTTACGCGCGGCAATAGTAATTAATTTAGCGATTTTCGTAAAAATTGCTCCTTTTTTAGCGTCTACAATTGCTTTGGCTCGTTTAGTTGTCGCCCATTTTGAGTGTCCGGACATATAAACAAAAATTAAAAAATTATTTAAAATCAGCTTTAAGCTGATGTGTTGAATTTAACATAAAATAAAGTAAAAATCAAGTTAAATTTTTATAAAAATAATTAGATTTAGCTTATCTGTAAAGTCTAATATAAAGTATGCTATAATTAAATTATAAATATTATTTTAATATAAAAATCATGAA
>CAYSKV010000011.1:13309-14411 GCA_964431805.1 uncultured Gammaproteobacteria bacterium | reverse complement strand
TGAATAATTTAGACAATCAAAAAGTTTATAAAAAATTAGACACAAACAGAGTAGCTAAGTCTATTGAGTTGCTACCAGCGCAAATGAAGCAGGTTCTAGAAGATGTTAGTTTAATTAAAGTGCCACTTGAGTATAAAAATATAAAACAAGTTGTTGTTAATGGTATGGGCGGTTCAATTATTAATTTTCGTTTAGTTAAAGCAGCTTTAAGTGATCAGATAAAATTGCCGATTACTCTTACGTCTGGCTATCAAGTACCAGCATCAGTTGATAAAAATACTTTATATTTGCTTTCATCATATTCTGGCAATACCGAGGAAGTTTTAAGCGTTTATAAAGAAGTTAAAAAACGCGGCGCAAAAATTTTAGCAATTTGTGAGCAGGGTAATAATAAATTAGCTAGCTTAATGAAAAAAGAAAATATACCAGGGTATGTGTTTAAAGCTGAATTTAACCCATCAAACCAGCCAAGACTTGGTTTAGGTTACGCAATTTTAGGTGCAATTATGTTATTTTCTAAAGTTGGTTTAATTAGCTTAAAAGAGAAAGAGTTAAAAAATATTATTAGCAAATTAGAATTAACTGATCAAGTATTAAGATCGGATAAATCAGTAAAAATAAATAAAGCCAAACAAACAGCTATAAAATTATATGGCCATATGCCAATAATTGTTGCCGCCGAATTTTTGTCTGGCAATTTAAATATTTTGCGTAATCAATTTAATGAAACTAGTAAAAATTTTTCTAGTTTTTTAGAGCTACCAGATTTAAACCATTATGCTTTGGAAAGTTTGGTTAATCCAAAAAGTAATAAAAATAATTTAATATTTTTATTTTTTGACTCTTTATTATATCACCCCCGCATTCAAAAGAGAGCATTTTTAACTAAACAGGTAGCCAAAAAAAATAAGATAAAGTTTTTAGAATATAAAGTATCCGGCGTTACTAAATTAGAACAAGCTCTTAAAATGATGCAATTCGGTTGTTGGTTAACTTATTATTTAGCTATGCTAAATAATATTAATCCGGTTAAAATACCTTGGGTTGATTGGTTTAAGAAAGAATTAAAATAAATTAATTATTAAATAATAAATTTATGTTT
>CAYSKV010000011.1:0-13209 GCA_964431805.1 uncultured Gammaproteobacteria bacterium | reverse complement strand
ATTGGTTTAAGAAAGAATTAAAATAAATTAATTATTAAATAATAAATTTATGTTTATGCCGTGGTTGTTAGTTATTCTTGGAGTACTTTTTCTTTTGCAAAATTTAAATCTTTTGCCTTGGTTAAATTGGTCAATAATTTGGCCGGTGATTTTAATTGCGGCTGGCCTGTATATGATGAAGAAAAAATGCAGAGAGGGCGAGTGCGATTGCTGTAATTGGTTTAAAGATAAAAAAGAAGAAAAAAAATAATATTATAATTTTAAAAAACAGGGCTATTTAACTCTGTTTTTTTAATTTGAGTATTGAAAATATTTGTTTGTTTTATTGGGGCCGTTTTCACTAACTTGTAAAACTCCGGTACCGCCGCCAGGCGTAGGCGAAATAAGATTTGACAAAGTAATTTGTTCGTTAGCATTTTCAAGGTTAGCATAAAGAGCGCATTTTTTTCCGTCAGTCGTTACTTCGTATAAATAATAAGTTTGGCTATTAGTGCCGACGGAAGGATCTTTCGGCACGCTTTTTATAAAAGTAGAGATTTGCGGATTTTTTATTTTTATTTCTTCAAATAATGTAGCTAAATCATACTTTCCGGCTCCGGCGTCAGGCACATAGCAGGATAAGGCTAAAAATTTTCCGATTTGGTTAATATCGGTTTTTCTTTTAGCGTCACGACCCTTTTTTAAAGCTGATGAAAATGCCACTACAGAAAAAGAAGCCAGTAGACCAATAATGGCCACTACTACTAAAATTTCTATCAAAGTAAACCCCAATTTATTATTCTTTTTCATATTATTAATTTTATCATAAATAAATAGATTAAACTATTATGATTTTTCATTATTGACTAAATAGAAGTTTTAGTTTATAATTTTTTTAGTCCTCTAAAAGGGCTATTTATTTTTACAAGGCCCCTTCGTCTAGTGGTTAGGACACCAGGTTTTCATCCTGGTAACAGGAGTTCGATTCTCCTAGGGGCTACGGATTTAAAGATAGGCGAAAGCCTATTTTTTGTTGGGCTTTTTAGTGATGTTGGGGATTCGACAGGAGTTGTATTTATTATTTCTCTGATCAATGGTTCAGAAATTGTCTCCACAGTGTCTCCAATTTTTCTATTAAGAGATTTGATGGCCTCCCTAGTTGCTAATGGAGTTAGATGAGAGTAGCGCATGGAAGTTCTGATATCCGAATGTCCGAGTAATTCTCTAATTAACATAATAGACACTCCGTTTTGTGCTAAATGAGATGCAAAGGTGTGTCTTAATGTGTGCCAGCCAATATTTCTTAACCCAGCTTTGCGGCAAGCTTTATGAAGCCACCTAAGGCACGACATTTTGCATAATGGTTTATTATCATTTTCCGTAAATATGAAGCCACTCTTGTTGTTGAAGTTAACAAACAACAACTGGGAAATTTCATCCAGGAGCGGAATGTAACGAATTTTGTTACTCTTAGTTCCGCCCAACCTTCCTCGAGAGAATGATTTTTTGACAACCATAAGGTTGTTTTTAAAATCTATATCATTCCACTCTAATGCTATTAGCTCGCCAAAGCGAAGACCAGTTTTTAATGCCAACAAAATCATATCTTTTAATAGTCCGGTACAATTATCTAGGAGCAGTTGGCTCTCTTCTTCAGTTAAAAAATCAAATTTTTGCGGTTGAACTTTTAGCAGTTTTATTCTCGGGACGTTTTCGATTATTTCCCACTCCTGAGCAGTTTTTAAGCATTTACTCAAAACAATTAAATAATTATTTATTGTTTTGTTGGCTAGGCCATTTTTTATTTTTTGGGATTTGAAATTTTCAACCATTAAACTCGTTATTTTATCTAGGTTGCTATCTCCGAAAAAAGGATTTAAGTGAGCCCTTAAAATGCTTTCTTTGTTTAACATTTCAGAATATTTATTATTATTTTTAACATCAGTTTCAAACCACTGGTTAGAGAATTCCCGAAAATTAGGAATTTGATTTTTTATTTTTTCGGTTTCTATAATTGATTCACCTCTTGCTAATTTTTGGCGTAGAAGAGCTTCGTAAGCCCTGGCTCCCGTCTGAGAATTTTCTGGACTGCATTTAAAGTATCTTTTATGGTTGAATCTAAATCTGATCCACCATTTATTGCCACGACGATATGTACTCATATTATTTTCATATTGATTCTACGAAGACTCAACCGATATAATTTTCTACATCCTTTCTCTTAAATCTTATGCTTCTTCATATTTTGTAAAATGGTATTTCTCTTTTTTCAATTATTCTATAAACAGTTTTTAGCGACACGCCGAAATACTGAGCCAGTTCCTTAGGACTTAAAAAACATTTATTTATCGGGTTGTCTTGGTTAGAATCTAATTTCATAAATTTTTAATGAGCAGTATGGGACATAGCTTGCGCCATGTGTTACAATACTCATTATATCATATTTTATCTAATATTACAAGTAATTTAGCCTTAATAATTATCGTCTACCATTCAAATGATGGTAACTAAGATATCATTTTTATGGAAATCAATATCTTTGATGATACTATCCCGGTTATAGTATGTTTTTCGGTCGTAACGATAAATTTCTTGGTTATAATTTTTTTTAGTGCAAACGAAGATTTTTTCTCATCTTAAATTTCCAACTGATTTTTCTAAGTGTTTAATTTTTTGTTTAGTGATCATATTTTTATTTAATTATTATAGTTAGTAGTTTTTTTCTCTAAAATTTTCTGCTCAACTATTTCCACGCGATCAGAAATTTGGCTCATTTCTAATGTTTTAGTAAGTTGTCAGGCCAAAACTCATAAACAATTAGCAAGGCGAATATCAATTTCGCCTGATCGGACTCGATTTATTGTGTCTATTAATAAATTTGCTACATCTCCGATTTTGTTAATTGTTAGAACGGGTAAAGGTTGTTTCAATATAATTTTATTTGCTTTGCCGCCGTTAACCCTAGCTTCTCTTTTTTCTTCGGCGGAGACGTTTGGATCATGGAAAAAGCAGAGTTCGCTGTTATTGATGGCGTTAGCCTCACATTGGCTGCCATCCTTTTTGATATAATTGCATTTCATAAATTTATTAGTTAACTAGTGAGGGCGTCACCCTTCATTTTGGCCTCACTCTATATGGCGGTGAAGCTTTTTTGTTAGTATTTTTGATTAACGCCTTACGCTTCGACTTAATTTTCGTTTATTTTCCTAGAAAGAGGAACAACCCCCACATAGGGGGTTTACCTCTTTAGGATAAATGGCTTCACTGTTCATTGGCTTATATATAGTACAGTGAAGCGTGAAGCCATTAAATCTTAAAGTAATAGTCCTTATTCCATTCTTTGCCTTGGCCCTTGTGGGAATCTAATATGCCCTCACTAGCAAGTTCTTTGCACGCATCTCTTAAAACATTAACTCCAAAAATAAGCCCTTGCTGTTTTTTTTCTAGTGCTAACTCTTTAATGGTATATTCAGTTCATGATTGGATATAACTACCCAAAAATTCTTTTGCCTCTTTTAAACTTTTTCCCTTGTCATCAATTTCTCCCAAATATTCATAGGTGCTTTTTTTCGTTTCCGGGTTGTATATAATATTAAATCCAATTTTATTAATGCCGTCCGGTCGACGACTTTTAAATTGCTCGATCGTTATTTTTATGACTGTCCTGTCGATTTCGTCCTTTTCTTTTTTGTTGGTCAGAAGTAAGTGAGACGCTACGACCGCCATCAGAGCAGTAGATCAGCGAGCACTACCTTGAGAGTAGTTTTCGCCGGCTAGTTTTTTTCTGTGGTGATGGACATACAGGATACTGGCACCGCTCAATTTAATGATATTTAGAAGTTTTTTTGTTACTAATTTCATTTCTTTTGCGGAATTTTCTTCAAGATCATGAATGCCAGAAATCGTGTCCAAAACAACTAAGCCAATATTTTTTGATATAATTTCTCCGACTAATTGATGAAAATTATCATCATCGCAAATATCGAATGATTGATTGTGTAAATAATAAATCGGCGCGGTGTCATCAATAAACGCTTTGTGTCGGCCAGCTAGGAGATCTTCATCCATTTCACTGTCCAGGATGAGCACATTAGCTTGTTTAACTTCAAAGTCAAATAGTTTTTCTCACAGAGCTATGTGTTTTGCCAGTATAAGCATAAATAGAGATTTTCAAGAGCCAGAGTCGGCAGTAAGCGCCGTAATCGCACCTTCAGGGATCATCCCGGCCACTAAAAATGGTTTTTCTTTTATCGTAGCGGTTAGAAAATAATCTCCGTGGGTTACTTTAAGGCGATTTTCAAAATCATCTATTTCTTCTTCAGGTTCTTCTCCTGGTAATAGCTCGTCTTCAGGAATTATTGGGTATAAATTTTGCATATTAATATAATTATAATTATTAGGTAGATTATTCCTTTGAATAAATGCGGCTTTTTATGGATCGTTGGTTGTTAAACAAATCTTTGGCGTTTAATTTTAAATTGCCATACCAATAATTGTCCGCATGTTTTTCTAGTTTTGAACATTTTGTAAAAATAAATTTGCACCTTTCTGGATCAGACTTGTCTAAGGACACAATCGGAAAGCCAATCGTAAGTAAACTACTTGCAAGGCCTAAATCTGTTGTAGTGAAGAGCGTAAGTCTTTCTATATCCTCTCTCACACTAGATGTAAGATCATTAGTCATATGTTTAATTTTAATAATAAATAAAAAAACCGACGGTCTCTTTAAGACGGCCGGCCTCGAATGTTAAAGCAAAAAAATTGTAGTTTAACTCAAAAAACAGTTAATTTTATTCAGATATTGTTTTGCTGAAATGGCATATAATATTAATTTAATCTTTATATCTATTATCTTACATGAAATTTTTCTATATGTCAAATTTTTGGCTAATATATGATACTATAGTGGTGATACTGTAGTGTTAAATAAGAAAATTGTCCCTATATTTTATAGAAAATATAGTACTTTTATATCTATCTGTCGGCAAAGATTTCTCTAGACTTATTTTGATATGTTTGCTATAATATAATTACAATTAAAATAGTTTAGTTATCAAGAGTGCAGCGAGGGATCTAGCCCGACGACCTGCCAGCAACCCCGGAGCAATCCATCCGGAAGGTGCCAATTCTAGCCCGAAAGGGAAAGATAAAGGTCGATTTTTTATTTCCAAAAAATAAAAACTCTTTCCTTTTTCGGGGAGGAGTTTTTTATTATTAATCAACAAAAAATATGGGAAAATCATCAGAGGGAAAATATCCTTGTTATTATGCAATCTGTGCTAGCATGCCATGTGGTCCATTGGCTATTCCGGAACCGCATTGTTTATCGGAAGAAGCCGCAATTAACTATGTATTGGACTTAATGGAGAAGCATATTATAGCAAGAGGTGTAATTCAATGGGGCAAAGATTCAAATAAAAAGCCGGCTTTGTTTTGGCGGGATAAAAATGGAAAGCCGTATGCAGCGCTTAGCTAGCCAAATTTTATTATTAACTTACAAAAATATGGCATTCAAAGAAAGTCAACAAGTGGGGCTCAAGAGAATACAATTTTTGACCAATCCCTTCCGAGGCAAGGCGGCGGAAGCATTGAGGGAAAAATCGAGGAAACAAAAGGCGCAGACGGCACCATCAAAATTTCCAAAGAAATTATATCTCAGCTTGAAGCTCTCCCCAGAGGACGCTTTGAAAGCAACAAAAGCCTTCTTCGGGATTGGGAAGACGCAATAAAATATTATATATAGAAAAAATTTTAATTAATAACTATTAAATATGATAGTACAAAATTTAGAACAATATAAATCGGTCGGCGAATGGTATAACCATTTTAGAACTAACGGTTATGCCATACCGCTGTCATTATGCATAGGCTTAACCGGAGTTATGAAGAGGCATAATTTAACCTTTGTCCAAGCATTTGAATTCTTAGAGAAGAATGAAAAGATTATATTAGTCGGCAGATCATTTATTTATGATTTTACCGGAGATGAATTATAATCTATTTAATTATTAACGAATAAATTTATGGAAATTAATGGTATTAACACAACCGGCCGTCTCTATTGTTTCTTGCCCGAACCTTTAAATATTGTCGGTAAGCCGGAGTATTTAGTTTTTCCGTTTAATGTTTTTGTCTCAAGGCATCAGATTAAAGATATCGATGCCGTTAAGGGTTTAGTATTTTGGGTGTATTATGAGCCGGATTTATCAAGTTTTAATCATGATAGCGCCGAAGAGTTAAGCATGAATTATTATAATCGCTATAATCATGATTATTATTTAAAGATAATGGTAAATACGGATAATAAAGAGCGAGTCTGCGCTAAGTATTTTAAAGATAAATGCTTAGAAAAAACCATTAGCGATAACGATTGGAATAGCTTTTTCACTCGTGTTGCCGTATTGGGGCTGGCTAAAAATGAAACTTGTATGTGTCAGGAAGTTGGCGATAATGCCTGATAAAATGATATAATTATAATATAAACAAAATAAGCTAGTTGTTCAGTTGATTTATGGCATTCTTATGTTAATGTATTAAATACAATTTAATTTTACCTAAACTCCCTTTTGGGAGCATGGTGTTAAGTCCACGAAAGCAGAAATGGTCCTCAGACCAGTTTTTAGCTTTCGTGGCGCATATTCGAAAGGATGTGTTAACTGTGTCGGGGGACCTTTTTTGATTCCCTCCATTAATAATATGAAGAAATTAAAAGAGTATTGGATAATAATTTTATTAATTATTTGCGTTATAGCAGTTGCCTTTTATTGGTTAGAATTACGTCCAGCGAAGATAACAACTCGTTGCGCGGAATATGCACACTTAATAGAAGATGGGTCTTCTCATGGAGATTTTAATGAATATTTTAATAAGTGTTTGCGAGAAAATGGATTAATTAATCAATAGTAAAAATATGAAAAAATTTATATTACCCGTTGCTATTTTGTTAGGGTGTATTATCTTGGGAGGATTTATTTATGCCAGCCAATTAAATAAACAAAAGTTTAGCGAAAAACAGCAACAGATAGATCCGCAAACAAAATGTGCTGATACGGCATCAAAATACTTTACTAGCAAGGGAGATAAGAGGGGGAGTGAGTATAATTATGAAAATCATTACAATACTAAGCTAAATAAATGTTTTATTTTAGTTTCCTATTTTAATATGGATGACGATTCCTTGGTCATAGATCTATACGATGCCGTAGAAGGTAAACATTATGCTATGTATTTAGGCCATAGTAATTGTGATGTCGCATCGTTGTCGTTATTAAATACTCCCAATAAATGTGTATCGGACGCGGGAAATATTTGGTATGATGGAGATGACACAAAAAATCCTAATTTTACAGTTGGTTTTCGTGGCTTATTAAATGGCGGTGGCGCAGGGGATGAAAATACACAGAAGCAATTTATGGAGGCTATCCAGCCATTTATGAGCAATTAAAATATTTAATTTATATTGGGATTATATTTTTGGCTGTCAAAAATAATAAGGTAAACGATAATTAAAATTTATTTATGGCAATACATTATTCAATTCCATCCTTATTAAAAGAATCGATGATGGAATATTTGGCGGTATCTGATTTTTGTGTTAAATATCGAAAAGATAAAAATGTTTGGGGGGCACCTGGTTGTTTTGGTTATTCAGCCGCTGTTTTATTATTGGCGATTGCTGATGCAATTGGTTCTTATGTTATAGGTGGTTCGACAGAAGATCATTTTAAAATATTAAACCATAGGGATTTTTATAATTTGGGTCTAACTGAAGAAGAGCTAGAGCTTGTTTATAAAGATCACAGGTGCTTGTTAACACACAACGCGACCTTAAGTTTAAATGTTGGATTGAGCATTGGAGAAGGTAAAAAAAATACCATAGAACATTTTGACAATAAATTATATCTAAATTTAGAACCATTTTTAGCTTTATCAAAAGAGGTCGTTAATAAATTTTTAAATAATGCCGAAGAGATTGTTAATTCAAGTAAGCAAATAAAGAAAATATTAAACAGAAATTAGCAGTTGTTTTTATATCCTAAGTTTATATAACGAAAGATTGTATTGTGGGCCCACCCCACCCCCTGCCCATACTACTCGGAGAATTGTCTCCAGATTGTATCCAGAAGGTGGGCTTCAGTGCCCATTTTAGTCCATTAGTGACAAACAGTAATAGACCTGATAAACTTATATTAATTAGTAATTTAGTGATTTTCCGAATGCTGAGCGGTTTTGCCTCTGCAGGTTTTCATCCTGGTAACAGGAGTTCGATTCTCCTAGGGGCTACAAATAATAAAACAACCCTTGATGAAAATTAAAGGTTGTTTTATTTTGTATGATTTATTGATATTTTTTGCAAAATAAGCTATATTTAAAATAATATAATAAAAATATGGTTGAAGAAATTAAAAAATCTATACAAGATAATTTAAGCGATAAAATGGCAAGTCCCTTTTATGGTTCTTTTATTATTTCTTGGCTTCTTTGGAATTGGAAGATTTGGTATATAACATTTTTTGTTAGCCCAGAATTACTTTTAGAAAAGTATGGTATGCTAAAGATTGATTATATTATAAATATTTATAATATAAGTTGGGGTAGTATCGCTCATCTTTTTTTATTTCCACTCCTTTCATCGTTTATAATTATATTTATATGGCCCTTTATTACTGGTTTATATTATAAGGTTTGGTTATATTTTGAATATAAGAATAAAATAGTAAAATTAACAAAAGAAAAAGAAATTTTTGAAATAAAAGAAAAAAAATTAGATAGCGAAATTAATATATTAGAAAAAACTCAAAAAATAAAATTAGAAAAATCTGATGAAGAAATTTGGAATGAAGATTATAATTTTTTTAAAGAATCAAAATATTTTAAAAGTTTTGGCCAAATAAGAGATTCTATTTATAAATATAACGGATATACGGATTGGAATGGTTTTAAACTATCCATTGAATTAAAGGCGTTCGCCGACACAAATGGATTAATAAATATAAAACGTAATAGTAGTAATAGAGAAATTATTGTTCTTACTGATAAGGGAAAATTTTTCTTGAAAAAATATGGAGAGGAAAATTTAATATAAAAAGTTTTTAACTTTTACGAGTAAATTTATTAATAAAAATTCGGCTACTTTAGCCGAGTTTTTATATATAAATAAAATTTTTCAAACCTCAATAAATATGGTAGTATTTTAATAGTCGGTATTTTTTAATTATTTTATTTTTAACGATAAAATTATGAAAAAACTATTTTTTGTTTTCGGGGTAAGTTTGATATTTATTTTATCAGGCTGCCAAAATGTTTCTACGAATAATACAGTAAAAAATACTAGTTCAGAAACTCCAGCAGTACAAGAAAATAAAACTGTGACCGAACAAGCCGTGGGTATGGCTAACCCAGCTTCTACAAATTGTGTTGAAAAAGGCGGTAAGATTGAAATACGAAAAGGCAAGCAAGGCGAATATGGGGTTTGTCTTTTTGAAGATAATCGACAATGTGAAGAATGGGCATTCTTTCGCGGTGAATGTCCGGTAGGCGGAGTAAAGATTACTGGTTTTGATAATGAAGCTCAGATTTATTGCGCGATTACAGGCGGACAAGTCGAAGGTGTTGGCACAAAAACTCCGATGTGCAAACGAATCGACGGCACTTATTGCAACGCGCAATCAAATTTTGATGGTGAATGTCCGGATCCGCATGATCTAAATCCAAGCGCAGGAAATGTAGAAGCTCTATAAAGAAACTCTTATTATAATTAAAAGCGCCCCTTTAATTTTAAGGAGCGTTTTTAATTTATGTTGTTTTCTTAAATATTTATAAAATTTATTTACTTATCACGATCATGTCTTTTTCTATTTCATTTATAATTTCGTGGTAACCCGTCGGATAATCGCGGATTGCCGCATAAAGTATGGTAGCGTCGTAGCGATAAAGTTCGCCGTTTCTAGTCCCCGGATCGTTAGTGATAAATTCTTTTATCGTCGGATCATAGCCACGGATAACTATCATATGTCTAGGCGGACCCGGCGCTTTATAATTAGGGTTATGCATCATTTGGCCGTTCATAGGCGTGACGATTAAATTACCCTTAGCTAATTCTTCAATAATATTATTGACGGTTATATCATGGACTAAAGTTACCTTATTATATTTAAAGTAATCTTTAAAAATCCAATCGACCGTGTCTTGAGCGGAAACGTCGCGATATTCGCCGTATTTTTTTGAAAGCCAATCCGAGATGCCGGTAATTTCTTTTAAGGCTTCATCTTTAGTTAAGTTTTGCCCGAGCGCCCATCTAACCGCCATTAAGGCCGAGGCTTCTTCACAACCGTTTTGTTGGCGCGAATCCGCCCAATCGCCTAAAGGAGCCTGGGTAGTAAAAGGCACATTATCAATTAGCACTTTTTTATGAACATCAAAAAAGGCTACAGATTCTCCGATTATGCCAATTGGAATATTGGCTAAATCTAAATTGGCGACGCCTCGACCTAATTCACGCATAATTTTAAAAGCGTCTTCCGGTCTTCCTAAATAATATTTTTTTAGATTGCTAGGATAAATATAATAAGCTTCACCATTTTTATCCACGTCTAGAAGAATCATGCCGGACAATCTTTCTGGAAAAATATCTGTGTTGGCAATAAAATCATGCTTAGCGCCAAGCGCTAAAGCCTTCATAATTTTAAAAGCGTCAGCCGGCCGACCAAGATAATAGGCTTTACCGTTTATTGGATAAACATACCAAGCTTCACCGTTAGCTTCTACTTGTAAAAGAATATAGCCAGTAGCCTCGCCGACATGATAAGCGCCAGTCGTGTAAGGGGAAAATATTAAGAGAAATAAGGCTAAAATTAGAGTAATTTTTTTCATACCATTAGTTTAACTCAAAAATAGACAGTTGTAAAATAAAAATAGACTAAGAAAAAAGCAGTATTTTTTATAAAAAAAGACCGTCAATTTGTATTGACGGTTTGTTGCTAACTATTTATTTCTTTTTTGTGAAATCTTTTATCATATTCGACGGCCATCATTGCGCCGACGAAAGCGCCTAGGCAAGCGGGTGCTAGGTATTCTATGTTTTTCACAAAGAAAAAGACCGCGATGTAACTAGTAAAATTCAGTAGTGCGGAAAATGTTCCAGATTTTGCGGAATGACGTTCCCTTACATTGTTAATTAAAAAAACTTGTAAAAACCAGAAAAGCAAATCCGCAAAAAAAATAATTGTTGCTATGGTAAAATTAAACTCCGTGCTTACCCTGAAAAGATCTAAAAACACAAATCACCTCCTAATTTTTTTTAAATGTTTTTTGAATAGTTAACATTTGTTTTTATGCTAGCAAAATAAATTTTAAAAGTCCAGGGGTAATTTAAACTAAAATATATTACCCCTTGACAATAATGTTAGAATAATATAACATAAAAGTATGTTAACTAATTCTAACAATAAAAATATGACTTTAAAACAATTCAAAATTGTTAAATTAATCGTAGTAGTACTTTTAGCGGCTGTTTTTAGCCAGGCGATTATTTTTGAAAATTATCTAATTCCAATCGTTGTTTTAATTATTTCTTATTTAGTTTTATTTTATTTAAGAAGCCGAGTTAAAGAGATAATTGCTGATGAAAGAGATTATTTAACCGGAGGTAAATCAGCGCTTTTAGCCATACAAATTTATTCTTGGATTGCGGTTGTTGCTATGTTTATTTTATATGCCAATCGCGGTTTAAATCCGGCCTACGAACCAGTCGCTATGACGTTAGCTTACTCAACTTGTATTTTAATGTTGCTATACGCGATAATTTTTCGTTATTATAATAAATATAAATTAAGCGATAAAAAATTAATTTATACAATTTTAGTATTAGTTTTATTTATAGTTTTAGCAATTTTTAGCGCTAGACTTTTTTCCGGCGAAGATGATTGGATTTGTAAAAATGGAGAATGGATTAAGCATGGCCAGCCAGATTTTCCGGCACCAACAGTTGAATGTAAATAAAATTTATGGAAAATAAAATTAAAGAGTTAAGAACTAAATTAAATATCACTCAAGAAGAATTAGCTAATAAAGCCGGCGTTAGGCGCGAGACGATTGTTTTTTTAGAGCAAGGCAAATATAATCCATCGCTTAAACTTGCTCATGACGTGGCAATAGCCTTAAAAACTACCATTGATAAATTATTTATTTTTTAAAATTTTAGATATAAAAAAACGTCTGGCAAAATGTCGGACGTTTTTTATTTTTAATTATTCTATTTTTATAATTTTGTATTCAATTTCTCTATCGGCTAACTTTATTTTTATTTTGTCTCCGATTTTTTTACCCATTAAGTTAGCGCCGATTGGCGAGTTATGCGAAATGATGCCTTTTTGCGGGTTGGTTTCAGATGAGCCTAATATTAAGTAAGTTTTTTCTTTACCGTTAGCTTCAATAGTTACGTTACTGCCGAGTTGGACTATGCCAGAATTTTTATTTGGCTTAATTATTACCGCGTGTTTTAAATGCTCTTCTATTTCTAGAATTCTTTGGTTAACGCCCCTAAGTCTACCTTTAGCGATTTGATAAGCCGCGTTTTCGGAAAAATCTCCGTCTGAAGCGTATTTTTTAACTTCTTCGGCTAAGCGCGGACGATTAAATTTAAGTCGTTCTAATTTATTTTTAAGCTCATTATATTTTTCCTCGGTCAGATTTTGATCGGGTTTTAGATAAGTATATTTTCCTGGTTTTCTCCATGGTAGTTGCATTTAAGCAGTATAAAAATTTTTAGGTATTTTAGCAAGTTTAAGTTTAAAGTAAAAAGTGCTAAAATAATAGTATAATGTTTAACATTAATTTTATGCCTACTTATGAATGGTATCAAAAATTAATAAAACCCTCCTGGTCGCCGCCGGCCTATCTTTTCGGACCGGTTTGGACCATGCTTTATATTTTAATCGCCATCTCTTTCGGTAAGGTATTTTTTATGGCCTTTAAAAAGGAAATTGCCCTGATTATTGTTTTGCCGTTTATTTTAAATTTAATTTTTAATTTCGCTTTTACGCCGATTCAATTCGGTCTACAAAATAATTTTTTAGCGGCCATTGATATTCTATTAGTTCTTGGTACTTTAATTTGGGCGATGGTCGCTATTTATCCTTACGCGTCCTGGGTGACTTATATGCAAATTCCATATTTGCTTTGGGTTTCGTTCGCGACCGTATTGCAATTAACTATAACTTATTTAAATTT
>CAYSKV010000010.1:6485-35693 GCA_964431805.1 uncultured Gammaproteobacteria bacterium | reverse complement strand
CTTGATATTGAGTTAGGGGTACGCATGTTCAGTATAGGTGGGAGTTCATCGCAAGGTGAACGCCAGTGAGATACCACCCTTGTGTGCTTTTAATTCTAACCCTTGTCCGTGAATCCGGACTGGGGACAGTATCTGGTGGGTAGTTTGTCTGGGGCGGATGCCTCCTAAAAGGTAACGGAGGCGTTTACAAAGGTTGGCTATCCCGGGATGGAAATCCGGGAGATAGTGTAAAGGCACAAGCCAGCTTTACTGCGAGACCTGCAAGTCGAGCAGTCGCGAAAGCGGAACTTAGTGATCCGACCGTACGAAATAGGACGGCGGAAGCTCATCGGATAAAAGCTACTCCGGGGATAACAGGCTAGTCTTGCCCAAGCGTCCACAGCGACGGCAAGGTTCGGCACCTCGATGTCGGCTCGTCGCATCCTGGGGGTGGAGAAGCTCCCAAGGGTTGGGCTGTTCGCCCATTAAAGCGGCACGCGAGCTGGGTTCAGACCGTCGTAAGACAGGTCGGTCTCCTATCTACTATGGTCGCGGAAATTTGAGAAGGACATTCCTTAGTACGAGAGGACCGGGAATGACGAAGCTCTAGTGTACCAACTGTCCCACCAGGGGCATCGCTGGGTAGCTATCTTCGGTTAGGATAAACGCTGAAAGCATCTAAGCGTGAAGCCGTCTTCAAGATTAGATTTCATAGGTTGGTCAGAGAATATGACCTTGATAGGCTCTAGGTGTAAGCCCAGCAATGGGTTGAGCCGAGGAGTACTAATAAACCATTTGATTTTCCCACATTTTTGTTTTGAAAAATAAATTATTGCATAAGCAATCTCTATACTTTGATAAACATATAAAAAGGCATCATAGTTCTGGTGCTTCCAGCGAGAGGGCTACACCTGATCCCATCCCGAACTCAGAAGTTAAGCCTCTCAGCGCCAATGGTACTTGGGCATAAGCCCTGGGAGAGTAGGTCAGCGCCGGAACTATGGTGCTTTTTTAGTACTTAAAATTATATAATTGACAGCAATTATGACCCATGATATAAATTAATGTTAAAGTAGGTCTTTGCAATAATTATAATTTTATTAGGAGGTTGACCGATCATGAAGGAAAAGATGTTGGCTATAGCCAGAGAATTGTTTATTTTAGTCGGGGTTGTTGAAATTTTAACAACCATTGAAGAGTTTATTGCTAAAGAGAAATTTATTGTAGACAAAAGCGAAAAAGCTAAAGTAAAAATTTCTTCGCTTTCAGGAAGCTTTCAAATGAAATTTCTCAGTAAGCGCGAAATGGTGAAGCCCAGAAATATGTATTATTATAAACTTAAAAAGTGGGCTTTTAGCTTAAAAGTTATTAGTGCTTTAGGCGGCAGAAGTAAAGCGGAAAGTTTTTTATATGAGCTGTTTTCTTTAATGGAAAAACAAGGCAACGGCGAAAAGGGAGTATTATTAACCGATGGTTGCGCTAATGTATTTTTTATCCGCGATATTTCTTTCGAACTTCGGGCGGTTGAGTGCCGTTGGCGTAATGGCGGCTGGCATTTAGATGACAATGATATTAATGATTTTATTGAATGGTATCCTGGTCATCAAATTTTTTGCTACGATGCCATTGAACTTTAAGTCGCCAGTATTTTAGAAGGTTTTAGCCCCTTGAAATTTCAAGGGGTATTTTTTTTATATAATTTTTAAAATAAATAATATTATTGACAATTTATTAATAAATAAATAGCTAATTTTAGCTATTTATTTATTTTTATATAATTTTTGTAGAAAAATAGTTGACAGATTTTAAGATTGGGTTTATATTTTAAGTAGGAGGAAGAGTTCATTAAAAAGTCTGTAAAATATAAGCGAGTTCAACAAATAGTAACTCGCGCAATATAAAGCTTTAGAATAAAAAATTTAAAGCAAAAATTACTTCTACAGACCCTACCGCGCTATTAAATATTAAACTATTTAATCGCGGTAGTTTTTCTTTAAAGTTTTTCAATGCCCCCAACGGGGATAAACCAAAATTATAAAACGTAAATGAAAATCATGAAAACTATAAATTGCATCGGTTGTCCAAAATTTTGTCAAGATGAAAATTTAAACAAATTAAAACAGTTAATAGCTAAGGCTAAATCAGACGGACATAAAGGAATAAAATTTAATTGTCAGGCCGGCCAGCAAATTATTAAAAATTTTGATAAATAATAAGATGGATATAACTATTTTTAAAAAATTAGGTTTGGGTGATAAAGAGATGGCGGTTTATTTAGCGCTTTTAGAACATGGCGCCAGCTCAGTTAGAAATTTAGCCGCGCTAACTAATTTAAATCGCGGTACGGCCTATGATATTTTAAAAAAATTGCAAGAAGTCGGTTTAGTAAGTTTTTTTCATAAAAATACTAAGCAAAACTTCGTAGCCGAAGATCCGGAAAGAATTTTAAAACTACTGGCTGACCGCGAACATGATTTAAAAAAATCTGAGGAAAAAATAAAAGAACTAATACCGGAGCTAAGATCGCTTCAAGAAAAAGGCGGCGGTAAACCAACCACTAAATTTTATGAAGGTCCGGCCGGAGTTAAATTTATTTTAGATGATGTTTTATCATCAATAAAAAATCAGATTGATAAAAATTATTATGTTTATTCAGCTGCCGGCGTGCGCGAAGATGTTTATAGCGCTTACCCGGATTTTAATAAAAAAAGAATTAAAAATAATATAAAAGCTAATACAATTTCCCTTTCCGCGGGCGGCGGAACTTATGGCGTGGATGAACGTAAATGGTTAAAGACTGAAAAGGCGAGTGAAGGCAATATGACTTACATTTTAATTTACGCGGATAAGTGCGCTTTTATTTCTCGCGATAGTCATAATAATCCAGTCGGCGTGATTATAGAAAATAAAATGATATATGAAACGCAAAAGGCTTTGTTTTTACAAATGTGGAAATTAATATAAATTAAATTTATGTGTGGAATTGTTGGTTATTTAGGAAAAAATAACGCTTTGCCAGTTTTAGTAGATGGCTTAAGGCGTTTAGAATATCGTGGTTATGATTCTTCAGGCATAGCTTTGATGAATGGCGGCGAGGCTGTTTTTTCCGTTAAATCTGTTGGGCGCATTAAAAATTTAGAAGATAAACTTAATGAAGACGGGGTTAGTCATACCGGTAATTTAGGAATTGCGCATACTCGTTGGGCGACTCATGGCAAGCCGACCGAAGCTAACGCTCATCCTCATACAGATTGTAAAGATAAAATTTGGTTGGTTCATAATGGGATAATTGAAAATTATAAAGAATTGAAAAATCGTTTACAGGCTAGCGGCCATAATTTTAGATCAGAAACCGACACCGAAGTTATCGCCCATTTAATAGAAGAAGAATATAAAGGAAATTTAACTGAAGCTTTAGTTAAAGTTTTACCCATTATAAAAGGAACTTATGGTTTAGTTTTATATCATACGGATGAGCCGAATAAAATATTAGCCGCTAGATGCGGCTCGCCTTTAGTTATCGGTTTAGCCGAAGATCAAACGATTATCGCTTCAGACGTTTCGGCGATCGTAAATCATACGCGCCAAATTATTTATTTAGACGACGGCGAAGTGGCTGAAATAAATGGTGATGGTTTTAAAATTATTAATTTAAAAAATCAGGAGATAAATAAAAAAATTGATAACATAGATTGGGATATTGCTGAATGCGAAAAAAAGGGTTATCCGCATTTTATGTTAAAGGAAATTTTTGAACAGCCGGAAACTATAAAAGATAGCTTGCGTGGACGAACTATTTTAGAAGAAGGAAAAATTAAGTTAGGCGGTCTAGAAAATTTATTAAATGAACTAAGGCAGATTAATAAAATAAATATTGCGGCTTGCGGCACGGCGCGTAACGCCGGCTTGGTTGGCGAATATATGTTAGAAGAATATGCTGGGGTGTCTACGGAAGTTGATTATGCCTCAGAATTTCGTTACCGGAAACCCGTACTAGATAATAAAACGATAGTAATCGCTTTAAGCCAGTCGGGTGAAACCGCGGATACTTTAGCGGCGGTTAGGGAAGCTAAAGAAAAAGGTTCTTTAACTTTAGGTATAGTTAACGCGGTTGGTTCAACTATAGCGCGCGAAACTGATGCCGGAGTTTATAATCATATTGGGCCGGAAATTTCCGTAGCCTCAACCAAAGCTTTTACTTCGCAGGTAACAATTTTAACTCTTTTAACGATTTTACTCGGCCGGCAAAGGCAGATGTCGCTTGTTACCGGACAGAGAATTATTAAAGAATTATTAGCTTTACCGGAAAAAATAAAAAAAGTTTTAGAATTGAATGACCATATAAAAAGTATTGCAGAAAAATACTATCAAGCTGAGCATTTCGCTTATTTAGGCAGAAAATATAATCAGCCAGTAGCTTATGAAGGCGCATTAAAACTAAAAGAAATTTCTTATATTCACGCTGAAGGATTTCCTTCGGGCGAAATGAAGCATGGCGCTATCGCTTTAATAGATGAAAAGTTCCCGAGTTTATTTATCGCGCCAGTTGATAGCGTTTATGAAAAAAATTTAAGTAATATGCAGGAGATTAAATCGAGGTGCGGAAAAATTATTGCGATTACTACAGAAGGTAACGAAAAGCTTACTGATTTAGTTGATGATGTAATTTATATTCCCAAGACATTAGAAATGATTACGCCGATTTTGTCGGTTATACCGTTGCAACTATTTGCTTATCATATGGCGATATTAAGAGGGTGCGATGTAGATAAACCGAGAAATTTAGCAAAAAGCGTAACTGTAGAATAAAAATAATCTGTCATTGCGAGCGACTGAAAGGAGCGAAGCAATCTAACGGACAATTTGCTGCATAAATAGTTCGTGAGATTGCTTCGTCGCTAACGCTCCTCGCAATGACAAAAATTACAAATATGAATATTCAACAAAAAACAATTAATGCTAATGGCATTAAACTATTTGTAGAAGACAATGGCAAAGAAATTGCTCATGCCTATTTATATCTTTTAAAAAATGATTTACATGAAGAACCATTTGGTTTTATGGAAGATGTGTTCGTTGATGAAAAATTTAGAAGTAAGGGGCTAGGCACAAAAATAGTTGAAGAATTAATTAAAACCGCTAAAGAAAATAATTGTTATAAATTAATCGGTACTTCAAGGTATGCGCGGCCCAAAGTTCACGCGCTCTATGAACGTTTAGGTTTTAAAGATCAAGGCAAAGAATTCAGAATTGACTTTTAGGCCATTAAATTTTAACTTGATAAAATAGATTAAATTGTTATATTATGAAAAAATTATTTGGCACAGATGGTATTAGGGGTTTAGCTGATAGCGAAGAAATGGACGAAGAACTAGCTTTTAAATTAGGTAAAGCTTTAGTCCGATATTGTCTTATTCATAAAATTAAAACAGAGATAATTATTGGTAGAGATACTAGAATATCGGGCCTATCTTTAGAAAAAGCAGCTTCGCAAGGAGTAGCTAAGGCGGGTGGTCAAGTAATTTTAGTTGGAGTAATTCCAACTCCAGGAATAGCCTATTTAGTTAAAGAGAAAAAGGCGGGCTTAGGATTAGTTATTTCAGCTTCGCATAATCCTTATGAATATAATGGGCTTAAAATTTTTAAAAATGACGGAACAAAATTAACCGATACGGAAGAAAATGAAATAGAAAAATTAATAGCGGAAGAAATTGATAATTTAGAGATAGACTCTAATTATAGTTTTTCAGAAATTAAAGATGACTATAATAATAAATATACTGAATTTTTAATAAATATTTTAGACGATAGCGATTTTAAAGGGTTAAAAATTATTTTAGACTGCGCTAATGGCGCAACTTATAAAGTCGCTCCTTATATTTTTAAAAAATTAGGCGTGGAAATTATGGTAATTTCTAATTCGCCTGACGGGAAAAATATAAATGCAGCTTGCGGGTCTGAACATACTGAAAATTTACAAAAAGCAGTTTTAGAAAATAAAGCCGATATTGGTTTGGCTTTTGATGGCGACGGCGATAGACTGATTGCTATTACCGAAAAAGGGGAACGTTTAACCGGTGATCATTTGCTTCATGTTTATGCCAAAATGTTAAAAGAAAAAAACAAATTAAAAAATGATACAGTGGTTAGCACAATAATGAGTAATATTGGTTTTATTAACGGTTTAAAAAAGATGGGAATTAAACATTTGCAAACCGACGTCGGCGATAGGCAAGTTTATAGCGCGTTAATAAAAGAAGGAGCAATATTAGGCGGTGAGGAAGCCGGGCATCTTATATTTTTAGATCGCCATACAACCGGCGACGGAATATTAAGCGGTTTAATATTACTTTCAGCCATTAAACATTTTAATCAGCCGTTATCAGAATTAGCTAAAGAAGTTTTTTTAGCGCCTAAAATATTAATTAACATTAAAGTAAAAAATAAGCCTGAACTTTCGACCATACTAGAAATTAACGAGGTTATTAAAAAAACAGAAAAATATTTAGGTGAAAGTGGCAGAGTGTCCGTTCGTTATAGCGGCACCGAACCTTTATGTCGGGTAATGGTAGAAGGAAAAGACGAAAAAGAAATAAAAAATTTAGCAGAAAAAATAGGAGAAGTTATAAATAATGCATTAAATTAATTTTTTATGGAGCATAAATTAAAAAAATTTGGCGTAGTAATTTTGGCTGCTGGTCAGGGTAAAAGGCTTAATTGCGTGGATTTACCAAAGGTTATGTATGAAATAAATGGGCGGCCGATTGTTAGTTATATATTAAAAGAGTTAGCCGGCGGCGGTTTATCTAAAAATCAAATTTGTTTAGTGGTTGGTTTTAAAGAAGAAATGGTAAAAGAAAAAATCGGTTCGGGTTATATTTACGCTTCTCAAACCGAAAGACTGGGAACGGCGCATGCCACCTTGACCGGCGAAGAAGCTTTACCGCCTGATTTTGACAATTTTTTAGTAATTAACGGCGATGATTCGGCATTTTATAAATTCAGTTCTTTATTTGAGCTTATAGAATCTCATTTATTAAAAGATAAAGATATTAGCATTTTAACTTGCGATCATGAAGATGCTAAAGGTTTGGGCCGGGTGGTGCGCGGGTCTGATGGCGAGGTAGTCGCGGTCGTTGAAAAGGAAAATATGACGCCTGAGTTGGAAAAAATAAAAGAAATAAATACTAATACATTTTGTTTTAAAAGAGATTGGTTTAAAAAACATTATGCTAATTTAAAGCCGATACAAGGCTTAGGAGAATATGGCTTGCCGAGTTTTGTAAGCGAAGCCTTAGTTAGTAAATCAAAGCTTAGCGTGATAAAATTAAAAGATTCAAATGAATGGTTTGGCATTAATACGCACGACCAATTAATAGAGGCCGATAAAAGAAAAAGAGAAAATTAATTTTATGCAGCAGATTTTAGATTTACATATCCATTCAAAATATTCCCGCTCCTGTTCGCCGGAGTTAACTTTAGAAAATATTGAAGCGGCTTGCAGAATTAAAGGCGTTGATATAATCGCTACCGGCGATTTTACTTTTCCGCTTTGGTTTTCCGATATAAAAAATAAATTAGTTGAAACTAAATCAGGCTCAGGATTATACAAATTAAAAACCGCTAAAGATGATAAAGTAAAATTTATTTTATCTACCGAAGTAGCTTTAATTTATAAAGACGGGGGTAAGGCTAGGCGAATACATTTAGTAATTCACGCGCCCAATATTGGAGCGGTCGAAAAATTAAATAATTATTTAGATAAAAATTTTAATATTCGGTCGGACGGACGGCCGATTTTAGGTATGAGTGCTCCGACTTTAATGAAATTATGTTTAGATATTGATAAAAAGTTTTTAATTTATCCGGCGCATATTTGGACGCCGTGGTTCGCGGTTTTCGGTTCTAAATCTGGCTTTGATAAAATAGAAGAATGCTTTCATGAGTATACAAAAAATGTTTATGCTATAGAAACCGGGCTATCAAGCGACCCGGAAATGAATTGGCGTCTGTCTGCTTTAGATAAGTTAACTATTCTTTCAAACTCTGACGCGCATTCGCTACCAAACATTGCGCGTGAAGCTAATGTCTTTGAAATGAAAGAAATTAATTATGATGAAATTTATAATATTATAAAAAATAAAATTTTATTTGAAGATAAAAAAAACGACCTGGGGATAAAGTATACGATTGAATTTTATCCTGAAGAAGGCATGTATCACTACGATGGCCATCGCGCTTGCGGCATAAGTTTTACGCCGGAGCAAACTAAAAAGCAAAAAAATATTTGTCCGGTTTGTAAAAAACCGTTAGTTATCGGCGTGATGAATCGCGTTGACGAATTGGCTGATCGTCCGGCTAATACTTTTTCTTCAACTAGTAAAATAGTCGGTTTAAATCCGCCCGAGGGACAAGCTAAATTTATAAAATTAGTTGAGCTTGATAAAATTATTGCCGAAGCTTTAGATATTAAATCAAGACATTCAAAAAGAGTACAATTAATTTATCATAATTTAATAAAGTCAGGCGTTAATGAGCTTAATATTTTATTAAATATTAGCCTAAAAGAGTTAGAAAAAATAGCCAATTTAGCTATAGTAGAAGGTATTAAAAGAGTGCGTGAAGGCAAACTAATTATTGCGCCTGGTTTTGATGGACAATACGGCACAATTAAAATTTTTAGCGAGCAAGAGAAAAAGAAAAACAAACAAAAGAGTTTATTCTAAATAAAAAATAGAAACAGTTCGAACTGCTTCTATTTTTTATTTATAAAGCATTGCTTTACAAACTATTTCTTTTTCTTTTTTGAAGTTTTTTTCTTAGCAACTTTCTTTGTCACTTTCTTTTTAGCTTTTTTCTTAGCCATATTTTTTGCACCCCCTTTCGTGTTGATAAAAAATTTTATTTTAAGAAATTTTTTACCGGTTATGTGAATTCTTTTAAGTTATATCTTTATTATACCATAAAAAAAAAGTGTCTGCAAGGGTTTTTTAGCAAAAATTTACATTTTGATAATTTAAATAATTAAAACTATTCTTTTAGAATAATCCAATTAAAAATTTTTAATGATTTTTAAATAAAAATTTAAAGGAGAGAGAAAAATTATGACTTCGGAAAATAATAATGGAAAAATCGGCAACACAATTTTAATTGGCGACTTCGGTAGCCAGGTTGTGCAACTAATTGCTAATAGATGCAGAAAGGCCGGCGCGTATTCGGAAATAGTTCAGGCCGAATCACTTTTAGAAAAAGCGCGGGAAATAAAGCCGGTTGGGATTATACTTTCTGGCGGCCCGGCTAGTGTTTATGAAAAAAACGCGCCGACGATTAGCAAAGAAATTTTTGATTTAGGTATTCCGATTTTGGCAATTTGCTACGGTCATCAGTTAGTCGGCCATTTACTCGGCGGAAAAATTATCCCCGGGAAAGGCGAATATGGTTATCGTGAAATTGAAACTTTAAATGTTGCGGAAACTTTGTTTACTGGGTTGCCAGAAAAAATTATTACCTGGATGAGCCACGGCGATCAGATTATAGAATTACCGCCCGGGTTTGAAGCGGTCGCTAAAAGTAAAACTTGTCCGATTGCCGCTATGGTTAATCGCGAGAAGAAAATTACTACTGTTCAATTTCATCCGGAAGTTGAGCACACGCGTTATGGTCAGGAAATGATAAATTATTTTTTGCGGAAAATTTGCAAAGCTACTGGCGAATGGACAATGTCGTCTTTTAAAGATAAAGCGATAAAAAAAATCAGAGAGCAGCTAGGAGAAAAAGATTATGTCTTAGTCGGCGTTAGTGGTGGCGTGGATAGTTCTACTTTATCGGTTTTAAGTTCGCTCGCGGTTGATAAACGGGCGATTTCAGTTTTCGTTAATAATGGGTTACTTAGAAAAAATGAAGAAATTGAAGTGCCGGCTTATTTAAAAAATGCCGGTGTTGACGTTGAAGTAGTTGACGCGGAAGATTTATTTTTATCCCGTTTAGCCGGTGTGATTGATCCGGAAGAGAAAAGAAAGATAATCGGCGCGACTTTTATTGAAATATTTGAGAAAAAAGCTAAAGAAATTGAAGAAAAACGCGGTATAAAAATAGTTTTTTTAGGCCAAGGTACGCTTTATCCAGATGTAATTGAATCAACTTCGGCGCACGGCGGTCCGACGGCAAAAATTAAATCGCATCATAACGTCGGCGGTTTACCGGAAAAAATGGGTTTAAAATTAATTGAGCCGTTTCGGGAGATTTTTAAAGACGAGGTTAGGGAGTTGGCGAAAGAAGTTGGTTTGCCTAAAGAAATTTGGGCGCGCCATCCTCATCCTGGCCCAGGTCAAGCTATTCGCTCGATGGGCGAAGTTACGCGCGAGAAATTGGCGTTACTTAAAGAAGTTGACGCGGTTTTTATGGATGAATTATATAAGAGCGGAAAATATTATGAAGTCGGGCAAGCGTTTGCGGTTTTGACTTCGGATAAAAGCGTGGGCGTGGTTGGCGACGGTCGGTCTTATGATTATGTAGTGGCATTACGGTCGGTTGATACTACGGTTTATATGACCGCGGAAGTTTCTGATTTAAGCCATGAGTTTTTGTGCCGTGTTGCTAACCGGATTATTAATGGAGTAAAAGGAGTTGGCCGTGTAGTTTATGACATAACTTCAAAGCCGCCCGGAACGATTGAATGGGAATAAAAAAATGTTATTTTTTACAAACAGGCAAAGCTAATTTGCCTGTTTTTTATTTTTGACATTTAGCTTAATTTAGGCTAAAATAAATTAATAATTAGAAGAAATTAGCAGTAAAGTAAGCTTAAAATTATTAAATGAATTAAATAATAAATTAGGAGAAAAATTTATTTAATTTTTTTCTATTTTAAATTATATTTTCAAGATTATTTATAAAATCTTTATGAAAAAATGTTTAGATAAATCAATTATAATAACAGGTGCTTCAGTAACCGGAAAAACAACTTTATGCCGTCGTCTAATTGTGTACTTTGGGCTTGAACCAATGCCTGTACATATGACTAGAGAGTTGCGATACGGTGAAATTAAAAATGTTGATGGAGTTTTTATCACTGAAGAAGAATTCAAAATTAATTTTTTTAAGGGGTATTATTTGCAAGATTCTTTAGAATCAACATATTTTAATGGAGTATATTATGGTTGTCCTACAGAATGGATCAGAAGTGCTATAAGTGGCGACAATCATTGTTTTGTTTGTCCAACAGTTAAAATGGCGAAGAAAATAAAAGAATTACTCGGACAAAATATTTTTTGGGTACATCTAATTACAAATAAAGAAGTTCGTCAAGATAGACTAAAAAGAAGAAGTCCGAGCATAGAAAAAGAAAATTTTAATTTAAGAATTGAAAGGGGCAATGCCGATATTGATATAACGGGACACGATTTGGTTATTGATACAAGTTATTTAAATGCTTGGGAAATTTTTTTTCATACATTAGCTAAATTATAATATTATGTGTGGAATAGCAGCTATCGTTGGGACAAAAATAAATATAAATCGCTATAGGACTAAAGCTATGCTCCAAAAATTGAAACATCGCGGTCCAGACGATGAAGGGGAGCAATTTTTTTTAAATTGTTGGCTCGGACACCGACGGTTAGCTATTCTTGATTTAAAGATGGGCAAGCAACCTATGTTAGATGGTAAATTAGCTATAACTTTTAATGGTGAAATTTATAATCATCTTGAATTACGTTCTAAATTAGAGAAAAAAGGGTATCATTTTCGGACACAATCAGATGCAGAAACAATTTTGAAGGCATATCAGATGTGGGGCAGTGATTGTCCTAAATATTTAGATGGCATGTTTGCTTTTGTAATTTGGGATGATGAACGAGACGAAATGTTTATTGCACGTGATAGATTAGGAAAAAAACCACTTTATTACTTTTTTGATAATGACACGATATTAGTTGCTTCTGAAATAAAAGCACTTATTGCCTCCGGAGTACTAATGCCACAAATAGATTACAAAGCGGTTGATAATTATCTTAGATTAATGTATATACCTCCTTGGAAGTCTATTTATAAAAATGTTCATCAGATTCCACCCGCGCATAGTGGTGTTTTTAAAAAGGGAAAATTTTTACTCAAAAGATACTGGGCAGTCGCTTACCGGCCAATTAATATTTCTTATGAAGAGGCAAAGGCAGAAGTTCATCGACTTCTATGTGAAGCAGTAAAAAAAAGATTAGCTAATTCTGACGTAGAAATAGGTGCTTTTCTTTCCGGAGGAATAGATTCCTCACTAGTTACGTTTTTAGCAGCAAAAGAAATTAATTATCCACTAAAGACTTTTTCTGTGAACTATAAAGGTATTAATGAGTTTCCTTTTGCTAAACAAGTATGTGACAGAATTGGTGGCGAACATTTTGTACTACAAATTGATAAATGCTTAACTCACGAGCTTGATGAGGTGATTGCTTATTTTGATGAACCACATGCTGATACATCTGATTTTCCTCAGCATCTTATATCTTATATGGCATCGCAGAAAGTGAAAGTAGTGCTCTCCGGAGATGGAGCGGATGAATTATTTTTAGGATATAAGTGGCATATAAAACATAAAAATTTTGATTCAAATAATTATGTTTTTTCAGAGTCTAGTCTTAATTCTTTTAATGAACGTATTAATTCAATATGCGCATTTCCTTTAAAGCAGCGAAAAATGCTTTGGGATTCTTCGAATATGATTAATGATGATATTGTTGCCAAAGATATTTATAAAAATTTAGCTGATCCCATGGATTGTGTTGCGTTATTTGATTTAACTTCTCATTTGCCTGGTCAAATTCTTACAAAAGTTGACCGAGCGAGTATGATGCATGGCCTTGAGGTTCGTTCACCCTTTTTAGATACGGCTTTAATAGAATTTGTATTTAATTTACCATATAAATACAAAGTTAGTAACGGGGAACAAAAGTATATTTTAAAAGATATTCTTACTGAATATATGCCATATAATTTTGTTTATCGTCGTAAACAAGGTTTTGGTGCTCCCATAGAACAGTGGTTACTTAATCCTGTTATGAAAAAATATTTATATAAAAAATTAAATTCTAATGCCTCGATAAAATTAATTTTTTCTGAAAAGAATATCGATAAATATCTATATGATTTTTATATTAACAGTCACAAACATGAACGTGCTGCACAGCGTCTTTGGACACTTTTATGTCTAGAAAGTTTTATGAAGCAATTAAATTTCAATATATGATTAGTAATTATAATAAAAAATGTTCAATTTCAATTGATGTTATACATATTGAATTCAAGAAGGCTTATGCTAGTATTTCAGAGAAAAATTGGTTTGATCAGATATTTTTTTTTCTTAATAAAATAAAAAATTTTTGCGGAGATCCTACCGACGAACGAATGGTTGCTGGGTGGACTGCCGCGCTCTGCGAGCATGCATATTATGTTGCTGCGCATAGGAAGGAAATTAGTGTACGTAAAAATTTTGATCGCCAAATTAAAAAAATAATTAACTTGACATTTTTGCCTAAGTTTCTTACTTATCCCGGACCAGTTATTTGCGGTAAACGCCAACCATCATTTGTGGAGAGTATTGTACCAACCATTGAACGTTTTCAAGTTATGGAACGCTTACCAGAAGTTTTTTGCGAAGTTGTAGATTCTATTATTGTTGGTGGTTCAATGAGTTATATACCATTTTTTGGTATTCGTGAAAATAAAAAAAATAAAGATTTTTCTGACATAGATACGCTTATTGTTATAAACAAAAATTTTTTTAAAAAATCTTCATGGAATAAATTCATGAGAGATGATCTTTTCCCTACAGCAGAAAAGAAAAAATTTTTAAATAGAATAAAAATTTTTCAAAAATTACTTCATAATAATTCCGCTGAAGTATTTAGTCAAAGATTTTCTATTTGCGGACAGTCATTTACTGTGAGTAATCACTTTGTCACTCCTTCAGTGTTTAGAAGAATGGTTTATTTTGATCTTAAAAAATCCCTTCAAACAAAAAAAGATGAACATTATATAATGCGTGATTTTAGAACGAATATTTTTACACATCCCTGCCACGCTCGCCATACCTTTAACGGTGAACGTCTTGAATCAGTAATTGATGGATATAAAATTGTTCCCGAAGGTTTTATTTCATACATGCCAGGATATATTGTTTCTAATGGTAAATTTTATCCAGGGGTTTATCAGACTGTAATTTCCCCAGGTTTTTTAGTTTTTTATGATCGTACAGGGGAAACAAAAAAATTGGTAAATTTTTTTAAAAAAATTCTTTATAGAGAAACTAAAAGTGCGCAGAAAAAATTTCCATTTGCTTCCTATGCCAGAGCACATAATCGCTATGACATTTTTCCTCCAGGTAGATTTGAAGCAGGGCATAATTCTTATATCTCAGCCAAAGAAATAAAAAAGTTTTTATTACCGCCTAGTTTTAATATTTTTATTTTTGAATCAGCTGCTTCGTCCAGGAAAATTATAAGTAAAAAAAAATGGCAAGAAAAAAAGAATGATTTTGTTCGTTATAAAACAAAAAAATTATTAGAAAAATGGAAAAGCAATGAATTTAAAAAAGCTGAATCGGAGATAAAGAATTTCATCAATAAAGATAATTTTAAAGCAATAATGTCGTTAGCAAAAAAACAAGACCATCATTGGTATACAGTAACTATTATTCAGCATTCTAAAAAGATTACCGTTAAACTCCCATATTCTTATAAACAAACTAATTCAAGAGATTCGGTTATTCACGAAGAAGTATTTGTTCAAACTATTACTCCTAGCGATATTATGCGTTTAAACGCATATGAAAAATTATCTATAATAACAAATAAAGTTTATATAGCGAGTATTATGGATCCGGCAGATGAATATAAAAAAACGCCAATAAGCTACGCTTTAATAATACCAGTTATTGACTATTACTAGTTGTTTTTTAAATTTAATTGTGATAATATATTAAGTTAATTTTAATTAAAATAAAAAGTATGAAAAAAAGAAAGAAAATAAAGTATATTGTGATTATCACAGACTGTAAGGATGTTGCGTTTTGTGAAATGAGAAGACAAATATTGTTCGAGTGTGAAAAGTTGGGGAATAAATATACACAGGTTGAGCCTCTTGTTCCTGCAGAAGAGTTTTCAATTATAAATGGAGGTTTTCTCGCCCGGTTAATGGCGGATCATTACAAAAACGATGTTCTATTTATGCTGATTCTTAATCCATTAAAGCAAAGACCAAAAAGAATTTTTGGCAAACTTGCAAATAATATTTATTTTGAAGGCGCGGATACAGGAACATTAAATTGGTTGTTTGATGATTTTGGTATAAAGCTTTTGTATGAAATAAAAGAAAGTAAATTTTATCCTTTTGGAGGTAAATATATCCATTCTCCCGTAGTTGCTAAAATGGCATCAGGAATTGCTTTTGAGGAATTTGGCAAAAAAATTAGCAGACAAGACTTATGTGATTTTTCAATTCTAGATGGTACAGTTGTTCATATAGATAATTTTGGTTTAATGAAAATAAAGGGTAATTTTCCAAATTATAAAGACGGTATAAAGATAAAAATATTTGTGAACGGGGAAATGTCAACCGAAGCTGTAGTTTCAGAGAGAATGATGAATCAAGATACTGGAACTTGGGTTCTTTATCCCGGTAGTTCAATGGATTTACCTGAATTAGGTAAGGTTAGATGTAAAGACGGTGCAAAAGAGTTAGGTGTTAAGGTAGGAGATTTAATAACTTGGAGGGCTATATGAGTTTAATACATAAAAAAGAATACAATATTACAATGCCATTTTACGAAATAAGAATTTCTGTCACTGGGGCATGTAATCAAAATTGTATATATTGTGGTCCTTTTACTGATGGTAAATATAATAAGGGGTATAAAAATTTATCTTTACTTCAAATAAAAAAATTAGCAGTTGAATTAAAAGAAATAATAAATAAATTACATCTTCACGTTCAACTCACGGGCGGTGAACCAATGTTAAGAAATGATTTGCCAGAGATAGTTAGTATTTTAAGAAACCAAGAAATTAAAGATATTGGTATTACGACTAATGGGTCATTAATTAATCCTAAACTTAGTTTATTATTAATAAAAAGTGGTTTATTAGATTTTCATATTCATGTACCCTCTTTAAATTTAAATGTATACGAAGAAACGGTTAGAAAAAAAATTTATAATGAGAGGATTAAAAATATTTTAGATTCAGCGAAGGTTATAATGAAAAATGGAGCGAGAGTTGAATTTAATACCCCTGTGACATATATAAATTTACCAACGTTAGTTGAATTATTTAATTTTTGTTATGACAATCATATAAATTTAAAATTGATAGAGGAATTAAATATTAATAATTCTCAGGTGTCTGTTGAGGATATAAAAAATTTAGTAACCGAATGGATAAATAATAAAAAAATAAATATTGTCGAATCAGTAATAAATAAAAAATATGGGTTAATATATCAGTTTTCTAAAAATTTTTTCTTTAGAATTGCCCCCATTTCTCCTGAATTTAAAATTTATTTAAAAGGCGGTCAGAAAAAAATACTTCTTGACGGAAGATATTGGCTTGGCGGTCGTAATGGTAAATTTTTATATACCCCTTCATATTATACTGCTCCAAAAGAAGGGTCTATTGAAGATATAAAAAAACAAATAAAAAATATTTCTAATAAATATAATTTTTTAAAATAAATTTTAGCAAATGAATAGAAAACCAATAATTATAATGTTGTCTTATGCGCGATCAGGCGGCACGCTTCTTAATAGGTGTATAGCTAGTATGCCAGGTGTGATTATGCTATCAGAAATTAATGTTGAAGTATTATGCCCTAGTTCATGTAATACTATAAAAGATCAAGTAAAAAAATGGTATGGTATTATATTAAAGTCGGAAGGTTTTGTTGAAAATATAAAAGAACTTTACAATCATTGTTTACAAACAGGACAAATTTTAGTTATCAGAGATTGGACGTTTGGTAGTTTTGTGCCTTCTCGATATAATAATTTTAACCCATCAAAAAGTTTAGCGACTTTTAATATGGTTTCAAAATATTTTCCCGTCAGATCATTTGTGCTAGTAAGAGATTCTATTGATATTTGGTTATCATTTAATGCCTCACCGAGAACTTTTTATGATAAGAATCTTGAGTATCTTTATGAATTTATTGTTTCAATAATTAATTGTGATATTAAAATTTTTTATTATGAAGATTTTTGCAAAAATCCGGTTAAAACAATGAACGCAATTTGTAATTATACTGGCATGAAATATAGCAGTCGGTTTAAAAATTTTTCAAATTATTTTAATGTAACTGGAGATATTGATACTCCAGAACATTCTCGAGGTGCTAAAAATAGTAATATTAGTTTATTGCCAAGAAGAAAAATTTCTAGTGATTTATTTAATAAAATTAACAATACAAGAGCGCTAGATATAAATGAACTCCTTGGTTATTAATATCCATCACAATGCTATAAAAAATTAAAATAGTTATAAATTAATAAGTAATTATTTTTTAAAAATTATTCATTTAGATTGTTATTTATAGAATATGGGAAAGTATAATATAAATTATTTAGACCTATTGGAATCAGAGAGTATACATATAATACGCGAAGCTGTAGCGGAATTTAAGAATCCCGTTATGCTTTATTCTGTCGGTAAAGATTCTTCTGTTTTGCTGCGACTGGCGCAAAAAGCATTTTTGCCTGGCAAAATTACTTTTCCTCTTCTTCATATTGATACTGGATATAAATTTAAAGAAATGATAAAGTTTCGCGATTATTATATAAAAAAAATTGGAGTGAAATTAATTGTTTGTAAAAATCAGGAAGCTAGAGCTTGCGCTATGGGGCCGGAGCTAGCAAATACTGATGAATATATTTATTATAAAAAAACTAAACCGTTGTTGGAAGCTATGGAGAAATATAAATTTGATGCCGCTTTTGGTGGAGCTAGACGGGAAGAAGAAAAATCTAGAGCTAAAGAAAGAATTTTTTCTTTTCGTGATAAAAATGGCGCCTGGAATCCAAAAAATCAACGTCCTGAACTTTGGCATATTTATAATACTAAAATAAATAAAAAAGAAACAGTTAGAATTTTTCCACTTTCTAATTGGACTGAAGCCGATGTCTGGCTTTATATTAAGAGAGAAAAAATTGAAGTTGTTCCTTTGTATTTTGCTAAGAAAATGAAGGTTGTTAGAAGGCATGGAATATATTTACGTCTTGATGAATATGTTCATTTTCGGAAAAATGAGCGAGTGATTAAAGATACATTTCGTTATCGTACTTTAGGTTGCTCTCCTTCAACGGGGGCAGTTCGTTCTAGAGCTAAAACAATTAAAGAAATTGTTAAAGAGGTGATAATTGCAAAAAATTCTGAGCGAGAAAACAGGGCAATTGACCAAGGTTCAGATAGTAATTCCATGGAAGAAAAGAAAAAAGAAGGTTATTTTTAAAAATAATTATAAATACAGTTTAAATTCATTTTAACGAGAATAAAAAATATAATGAAAAAAATTGATAAAAAAAATAATATAGTTAATTATCAAAATCGGGAATTATTACGTTTAACCACTGCCGGTAGTGTTGATGATGGTAAATCAACTCTAATTGGTAGATTATTTTACGATTGCAATGCTATTTTTAAGGATCAACTTTTAGGTATAAAAAAAATTAGTGAAAAAAGGGGTCTTAAAAATATTGATTTATCTCTCTTAACCGATGGTTTGACGGCCGAAAGAGAGCAGGGAATTACTATAGACGTAGCTTTTCGATATTTAAATACAACAAAACGTCGAATTATTATTGCTGATGTCCCCGGGCATGAACAATATACTAGAAATATGATAACTGGCGCCTCTGAGGCTGATATAGTTTTGATTTTAATTGATGCTAGTCGAGGCATAACTATTCAATCAAAACGCCATTTATTTTTGTCTTCGCTATTGGGTGTACCTCATATAATAGTAGTAGTAAATAAAATGGATATAGTTGGATATAGCCAGATTGTTTTTGAAAAGATAAAAAATGATTTTACTAACTATGCAACTAAGTTAAACATAAAAGATTTACAGTTTATCCCTATTTCAGCTTTAAGAGGTGATATGGTTGTTAGCCGTGGTAATCATATGCCATGGTATGGCGGTGACACGTTGTTATATTATATTGAAAATATATCTTTTACAAATAGAAATTTAATTGATTTTCGTTTGCCAGTGCAAATAGTCATTCGGTCTAAAAAAAATTTTCGTGGTTATGCCGGTAAAATTGAAAGCGGTATTATTAAAACTGGAGATGAAGTGATTATTTTGCCTTTAGAGAAAAAAATAAAAATTAAAACTATTATGATTGGCGGTAAAAAGGTGGATTATGCTTTTTCTCCACAGTCAGTTGTTGTGACTTTATCTGAGGAGGTTGATATTGGCCGTGGTGATATGATTACTAAAAAAAATAATGTCCCAATAATAAATAATGAACTAGAAGCAATGCTATGTTGTATATCTAATGAGCCATTGTGTAATGGTAAAAGTTATTTAATAAAGTTGTCGACTAAAATAAGTCGAGTTGAAATTAGTTCAATTTATTATCGTTTAAATATTAAAACACTACATCAAAACAAAACTAATAAATTGTATTTAAATGAAATTGGACGAGTTTTATTAAAGAGTAACGATTATCTGGTCTATGATCATTTTTTAAAGAATAGGAATACTGGCGGTTTTATTTTAATTGATGAAATAACAAAAAATACAGTTGCGGCTGGTATAATTTTAGATAAAGGAAAAATAAAATTAAAAAAAAATATAAAAGTGGATAAGATTTTAACTAAAAATGGTTCGGTTTTATGGTTTACTGGCCTATCTGGGTCAGGAAAAAGCACTATTGCGGATGAAGTATTTAAGAAGTTGAAAAAACAAAATATTGACTGTGAAAGACTGGACGGCGATATAGTGAGAAAAAATTTAACTAATGATCTCGGCTTTTCTCCTATAGATAGAAATGAAAATATTAAAAGAGCATCATATGTAGCCGGGTTATTAAGTCGACACGGAGTTGTAGTTTTAGCAACTTTTATTTCTCCTTATCGTAAATCCAGACAAATAGCGAAGCGGAATGCCAAAAATTTTATTGAAATTTTTGTAGATTCACCCTTAGAAGTTTGCGAAGCCAGAGACGCCAAGGGTCTTTATAAAAAGGCAAGAAGTGGTCAAATAAAGTATTTTACTGGCCTAGGAGATGAATATGAGATACCAAAACATCCTGACATACATTTAAAAACAGATCAAATGTCGCTTAATGAATGTGTTTATAAAATTATGACTTATATAAATAAAAAGGGTCTATTAAAATAATCGCGTAATTAAAAGTTAGTATAAAGACGGATTTTAAAACCCCGTCTTTTATTTATAAGCAATCACTTGACGGATAATACCAAAAAGTCTATAATCTTTATAGACAATATAATGTTAACAAGGTATATGAAATTAACCACTAAAAGCGAGTATTCTTTATTGGCTTTAATCTATATTGCCAGATACGGAAAAAATAATTTTATTAAGTCAGAAGATATTTGTAAAAAATATGGATTGTCAAAAAAATATTTAGAGCAAATATTTTATATTTTAAAAAATAATCGTTATATAAAAACTAAACGGGGTATAAATGGCGGTTATTCTTTAGCCGTTTCAGCAAAAAAAATAACCGTGGCGGAAATTATACGTTTAATGGATGGAGCTTTGGCGCCAACCGAATCGGTGAGCAAATATTTTTTTTCACATACTCCCCTTGAGAAAGAAGTAAAAATAATTAATATTTTGCGAGAGATAAGAAATTTTATTGCGAAGCGTTTAGAAAAATTCACTTTAGCTGATTTAATTTAATTTTAAATAATATAGGAGGAAAGATCATGGAAAGTTTGATGTTAGTAGTTTTAGCGATTATAATGGAGTTCATTGACAGTTTTTTAGGAATGATGTACGGCACAATATTGTCACCATTATTAATTATAATGGGGTACGATGTGAAAACCGTCGTCGCGTCAATTCTTATTTCGCAGGCGATAGGTGGTTTTATGGCTTCATGGCGACATCATTTTTATAGAAATGCCGATTTTTCTAAGGGTGCGTTAGATAGAAAAGTTACCTTAGTAATTGCATGTGCTGGTATTATCGCTTCGATTATTGGTGTATGTGTGTCGGTTAATATTTCGCCAAAAGTCCTTAATACTTATATTGCATTATTGGTTATAGTAATAGGGTTGATGATTTTTTGGGGAAAGACTTTTAATTTAACTTCTACTAAAATCTACATTCTGGGTTTCGCTAGTGCTTTTAATAAAGCATTGTCTGGTGGAGGTTATGGCCCTTTAGTCGCTGGAGGTCAATTGATTCTTAATGGGCGTAAAGAGAAAGGGGCAATCGGTTCAACGGATTTTGCTGAAGCGCCGATTTGTTTATTTAGTTTTGCTTTATGGGTTTGGCTTAAAGGCTTTCCAGATTGGTGGCTATCAATACCCTTATGCCTGGGGGCTGCGATTGGTGGATTCTTTGGTCCTAGGGCTTTAAGCAAAATAGCCTCATCTAAAAAATTAAAATTTATCATGGCCGCCATTGTTTTAGCTGAAGGATTAATTGTTCTTTGGAAAGTGTGGCTGAGATAGTTAGCCACGATAGAACGAACTATATAATTAATTATAAAATTTAACATTTAAAGGAGGCGCCAATGCTTAGTGAATATGAAGTATTCCGTGAGACATATTCGCAATCGCAGGAGAGGATTTGTCTTTTTTATGCTTATATGGGCATTAAAGATAAAGATAAATTTTGGCGAGAAGCTAGTTTGTTGAAAAAAATTAAAGTTGTATTTATTATGCTCATTTTTAATTTTATACTTTGTTATAAATTTTTACGAAACCAACCTATTGTGAAGAAGTAAGATTCTATGGAATTAATATTTTTTAATATAACGCTGTCAGTATAATCGGCAGCGTTTTTTTAAATAAAATTATGAAATTAATATCATTTTTAATGTTCTCTACATATCTTATTAATAGATAGATACGTAAATATTTAAGGTTATTTAATTTTAATAGCTTGTGATTTACAAATTATGAGTCTCTTTTTTCCGCTTTGATTTTTATAAAAAATTTTTTTGACATTTAGCTTAATTTAGGCTAAAATAAATTAATAATTCGTGAAATTTTTTCATAATATGGCTGATAAAAAACAAGAAGTAAAACAGACAAATAATCCTTTTCCGGCCATGGAAGAGGAGGTTTTGAATTTTTGGGAAAAGAATGAAATTTTTGAGAAGTCTTTAAAGAAAGAAGCGCCGCGCGGCGACTATGTTTTTTATGACGGACCGCCGTTCGGTACGGGTGAACCGCATTATGGACATTTGCTTTCAAGTATTTCTAAAGACGTTATGCCAAGATTTTGGACCATGCAAGGTTATCAAGTGGAACGGCGTTGGGGTTGGGATTGTCATGGTTTGCCTATTGAAAATATTATTGAGCAAGATTTAAAAGTCAGCGGAAAAAAAGAAATTGAAAAAATAGGCATAGATAAATTTTGCGAAACTTGCCGTTCGCGCGTTTTAGAATATGCCGATATCTGGGAAGTCATGATACGCCGCATCGGCCGCTGGGTGGAATTTAAGAATTCTTATAAAACCATGGATATGAGTTATATGGAATCGGTCTGGTGGGCGTTTAAAAATTTGTATGAGAAAAATTTAATTTATCAAGGCCGGAAAGTGCAATTATATTGTCCCAGGTGTGAAACTCCGATTTCCAATTTTGAAGTCGCCATGGATAATAGTTATAAAGAAATAACGGAAACTAGTGTTTATGCCAAATTTAAATTAAAGCCGGGCCAGAAATATGGCACAGATAAAGAGACAAAAAATTCAACCTATATTCTTGCTTGGACCACTACGCCCTGGACCTTGCCGGGCAACGTGGCTTTAGCGGTCGGAGGAGATATTGACTATACCGCCTTTAGAATTAAAGGAGTAAAAGAGATGTTAATTGCTGCCTCAAAGATTTTGTCTGGTACAATTTTTAGAGATAAAGAAATTGAAATAGTGCATAACGATATTAAAGGCAAAGATTTGGTTGGTTTGAAATATGAGCCTTTGTTTGACGTGCCAGCGTTTAAACAGAGCGGTAAAAAAGTTTATCAAATTTTTGCGGCTGATTTTGTTACCACTGAAGACGGCACGGGTATAGTGCATATCGCGTCGGTTTACGGCGAGGACGATTATAACCTCGGGTTGAAATACGATCTGCCAGCCGTTCCCATGCTGGATGAAAAAGGCATTTTTAATGAAGCTGCGCTACAATTTAAAGGAGTGTATTTTAAAAAAGCTGATAAACTGGTGATTGAAGATTTAGACAAGCGCGGCTTGGTGCTCGCGACTGAAGCGCTGGCGCACTCTTATCCTTTTTGCCATCGCTGTGATACGCAGTTATTCTATAACGCCATCCCGGCCTGGTTTATGGCAGTCAGTAAATTAAAAAAGCGGATGCTTGAGCTAAACGAGCGTATCAATTGGTTCCCGAAATATTTAAAAAACGGCCGGTTCGCTTTAGGTATAGAGCAGGCGCCGGATTGGAATCTTTCCCGCAACCGTTATTTCGGCACGCCGATTCCGGTTTGGCGCTGTAATCAATGCGGACAGTTGGAAGTTATCGGTTCAGTTAAAGAGTTGGAAGAAAAAAGCGGCCAAAAAAATATAACCGATATTCATATTCATAAGGTGAGCCAGCTAATCTGGCCGTGTGCCAAATGCGCAGGTCAGATGAAACGCATCAGCGAAGTGTTAGATTGCTGGGTAGAATCAGGTTCCATGCCCTTCGCCCAGATGCATTATCCATTTGAGAACAAAGAAAAGTTTGAAGAGAATTTTCCGGCGCAATTTATCAGCGAATATATTTCCCAAACTAGAGCCTGGTTTTATGTGATGCATGTCATGGCCGTGGCCCTGTTTGATTCCAACAGTTTTGAGAATGTTATTGCCACCGGCGTGATTTTAAACGAGAAGGGCGATAAGATGAGCAAGTCCAAAAAGAATTATCCCGATCCCTGGAAAGTGATTAACGAATACGGCGTGGATGCTTTGCGTTTTTATCTAATGATCTCGGCCGTCATGCAAGCGGAAAATTTATTTTTTAACGAGCGCGATTTAAGAGATATTTTCCGCAAAAATATCATGATTCTCTGGAATGTTTATAAATTTTATGAAATGTATCAGACGGAAGCCAGCGGTGATGGATTTGCAACGCCTCAAAGCGAAAACGTTTTAGATAAATGGATCATGGCGAAGTTAAATATTTTAGTTAAAGACGTAACCGAAAATATGAAAGCCTATAATTTACCGAAAGCCACCCGGCCAATAAGCGATTTTATCAATGATTTTTCCACCTGGTATTTAAGGCGTTCGCGAGACCGATTTAAATCAGAGGATATTGCCGATCAGGCTGCGGCCATAAAAATTACCGGATTTGTTTTGTTGGAATTATCTAAAATTATCGCTCCGATTATGCCTTTTATGGCCGAGACTTTATGGCAAAAAGTAACTGGCAATAATTTTAAAGATGAAAATAAAAGTGTGCATTTAGAGGTATGGCCATTATATGACGACCCGATTGAAAAAGAAGATATGGAAATATTAAAACAAATGGAAGAAGTTAGAAAAATCGTGGAGTTGGGGTTGGCAAAAAGAGATGAAGCCGGAATTAAGGTTCGGCAAGTACTTAATCAATTAACAATTACAAATTACGAATTACGAGATGAATATAAAAATTTAATTATGGATGAGTTGAATGTTAAAAATGTAGTTGCTAAAAAAGGTAAAGGCGAATTATCGGTTGAGTTGGATACTGTTTTAACTGATGAGCTTCAATTAGAAGGTTTAAAGCGAGAAATCGTGCGTTTAGTTAATAATTTGCGCAAAAACGAAGGATTAACTATTCAAGATAAAATAGTTTTATCATGGCAGAGCGATTCGGAAATGATAAAAAATGTTTTTGCGAAAATGAGTGAAGAATTAAAAAAAGATACTTTGAGCGAAAAAATTGTTGAAGGTGGAGACGGCGAAGAAGTAAAAGTTAATGGAGAAATAGTAAAATTAGGAATAAAAAAGATATAATACAAAATATATGAAAAACATTATTAAATGTTTTGCTATAATTTATTGGTCTATTGCCGGCTTAATTGGAATAAGAGTTGTTAATTTTTGTGGTTTTGAATGCAGTTTAATAAATAAAGAAATACCTAGTTTTAGAGAATTTTTATTTATAGCAATTTTTCTTCTGGTTTTAATATTTGGCATATATCTAATTTTGAAGTTTTTTAAATTAGAATGGTATAAAAAATGGTGGTCTATTTTTTTGTATTTTCTCATTATTTTTTATCCATTATTCTTAATAAACATAGGCGATAGTTTTCTTTGCGGATGTGTAACAGATTTTTGAAATATATAAAAAATTTAAGATTTAATATGAAGATTGAGAAAAAAACCAATATTGAATATTTTAAAAAAGTACTTTCCGGCGAGAAAAATTTTGAGTTAAGATTAGCTGACTGGGAATGTAAAGCAGGCGACATTTTAGTTTTACGTGAATGGGATCCTAATAATAAAGAATATACTGGCAGACAAATTGAAAAAGAAGTCGGCTGTGTTTTAAAAACTAAAGACGTTAATATTTTCCCCGAAGAAGATGTTTTAAAATATGGGTATCAGATTATTAGTTTAAAATAAATAAGGAAATGGATCCCGGGTCAAGCCCGGGATGACAAAGTTAAATATATGTCTAAAGCCTTAGTACTATTATCGGGCGGACTGGATTCAATGCTAGCGGCACGAGTTTTAATGGAACAAGGCGTCGAAGTCGTCGGCCTAAGTTTTAAGAGTGTTTTTTTTAGCACGGATAAAGCCAGAAAATCAGCCGAACAATTAGGTATAAATTTTATTGAAGCGGATTTTACTGATGAACATTTAGAGATGGTAAAAAATCCGGCGCATGGCTACGGCAAAAATATGAATCCTTGTATTGATTGTCATACTTTAATGTTAAAAAAGGCCAAAGAGATAATGGAAAAAGACAAGTTTGATTTTGTGGCGACCGGCGAAGTTTTAGGGCAACGACCAATGTCTCAAAATAAACAAGCTTTAGAAATTGTAGAAAAAAATTCTGGACTCGAAGGAAAATTAGTTAGGCCGCTATCGGCGAAATTACTTAATGAAAGCGAACCGGAAAAACAAGGTAAATTAATCAGAGGAAAATTATTAGATATTAGCGGTCGATCACGCCATAGACAACTGGAGTTAGTAAAAAAATATGGCATAAAAGAATTTTCTAGTCCGGCCGGCGGTTGTCTCTTAACTGATCCTGAATTTAGCGAAAAACTACTTAAAATACTTGAATTTTGGCCTGATTGTGACGGTAATGATATAACATTATTAAGATATGGTAGAGTGTTTTGGCTAAAAGACAAAAATGATAAAAATGTTTTATTAATTATTGGACGAGATGAAAAAGAAAATGAAAATTTAAATAAATCGGCGAGAAAGGGAGATATAATAATAGAGTTAGTTGAAGAAAATGGTCCGACAAGTTTAATAAGGGGTATAAAATATTCAGCGTCAAATATTAGAGAAGTTGAAGTTCCCAAAGAATTAAAGATGGGTGAATTAAAAATAGGTGAAGAAAAAACCGATGAAGAAATAATTGATTTAAGTTTAGTTTTAACCGGGTATTACGCGACTAAATCAAGAGGAAAAAAAGTTAAATTAAATATACTTAATAATTAATTAACCCCAGTGAAATAAGCTTCGCTTCCGGCAAGGCCGGATTTCGCGGGGTAAAAAATTTATGACTACTGTTCTCTGGATTATTTTAGGGGTTATTGCTGTTTTTGTTGTGGCAATAATCGCTATGTATAACGGTTTAATCCGTTTAAAAGTTCGTGTTGACGAAGCTTGGTCAGACATCGACGTCCAACTTAAGCGACGTTATGATTTAATTCCTAATTTAGTAGAAACGGTTAAAGGTTATGCGGCGCACGAGAAATCAACTCTAGATGCTGTCATAACAGCGCGCAATTCAGCTATGAACGCTGGGAGCGCTGATGCGAAAGCTAAGGCCGAAAATGCTTTAAGCGATACTTTAAAATCAATTTTTGCTTTAGCTGAAAGTTATCCGAATTTAAAAGCTAATGAAAATTTTCTTGAACTACAAAGAGAGTTAACCGATACCGAAGATAAAATCCAAGCAGCTCGCAGATTTTACAACGGCAATGTGCGCGACTTTAATACTAAGTTGCAGGTTTTTCCGACTAATATTTTCGGCAACATGTTAGGTTTTAAATCTCGAGAATTTTTTGGCATTGAAGATGCTAAACAAAAAGAAGTGGTGAATGTAAAATTTTAAGTTTATGCCAACTCTCTATACGCAAATTGACTCTAACAAGAGAAAAACTTGGCTCTTGATGTCTGTTTTTTTGGTTGCCATTATTTTGATTGGTTATGTTTTTAGTTATGCCTTAAATGATTCTTCTATATTATATTTTGCGGTTATTTTTAGCATAGTTTCCAGCTTTGTTAGTTATTGGTGGAGCGATAAAATAGTTTTAGCTATGAGTTCGGCGCGTGAAATTGATCATGATTCTAACCGCGAGCTTTATCATATTGTAGAAAATCTTTGCATTACTGCCGGGTTGCCGACGCCAAAAATTTATATTATTGATGATACGGCGCCAAACGCTTTTGCTACCGGACGTGATCCTAAGCATGCGGTAATCGCTGTTACGGCCGGGTTGTTAAAAAAATTAAACAAGACGGAACTAGAAGGTGTTATCGCTCATGAATTATCTCATATTGGCAATCGTGATATTTTACTCGCTACTTTAGTTACAGTTATGGTAGGCATGATAGTGCTTTTAGCTGATTGGTTTAGAAGATGGTCATTTTTTGGTGGTAGAAAAAGTAATAGAGAGAGCGGACAACTTGGTTTAATTATGATGGTTGCTGCTATCGTGCTTTCTATTTTGGCGCCGCTATTCGCTTATTTAATGCAATTCGCGATTTCGCGTAGACGAGAATTTATGGCTGATGCTGATGGAGCGCTACTTACTCGTTATCCCGAAGGTCTAGCAACGGCACTCGAAAAAATTTCGGCTGATCAAGAACCGTTAGAAGTCGCTAATCGCGCTACCGCGCATTTGTATATTGCTTCGCCGTTTAAAGAAAATACTGGCAAGAAAATTGGATTTTTTACCAAACTGTTTATGACGCATCCGCCGGTTGAAGAAAGAGTTGCGGCGTTAAGAGGAATGGAAAAATAATTTATGTCTTGGACAAAAAAACAAATAGCACAGCACAAGAAAGCGGCTAAAGCGCTAAATGAGATAATAAAAAAAATTGTTGAATTTATAAAAAATAATCCAAAAACAACTGATGTAGAAGTTAGGCAATTTATAAAAAAACAATATAAAAAATATAATTTAAAATCAGATAAGCAAAAATCAATTGTGGCTTTCGGCGATGATACGTCTAACGTTCATTTTTATGCTGAACAACAGCGTCAATTGAAAAATGGCGATTTAATAATGATTGATATTTGGGCAAGATTAGCGGAAATTAGCGCGCCGTTTGCAGATATTACTTGGATGATGTATTATGGCGTAAAGGCGCCGAAACAGTATGTTAATGCCTTTAAAATAGTAGCAAGAGCTAGAAATAAGGCGATTAGTTTTTTAAAAAATAATTTAAAGAAAAAAATTGTGCCAACCGGAAAAGAGATTGACGCGGTGGTTAGAAATTATTTAGAAAAATATGGCCATGGTGATAAATTTTTACATGGCACCGGCCATTCGCTGGGGTTTGTTAGTCCTCATGGAACAAGAACTAGAATTAGTAGAAAGGGTAAACAGCCGTTGCCGCTTAACGTCGGCTATACGATTGAACCAGGAATTTATTTTAAAAATAGATTCGGTGTTAGGAGTGAAATAGATTTTTATATCAATGAGAATTTTAAATTAATAATTACGACTAAAGTTCAAAATAAAATAATTAATATTCACCCCGTTAAATAAATTTGCTTTCAGCAAATTTACGCGTAGCGTATTTAACGGGGTAAAACATAAAATATATGACAATCCAACAAATTTATGACTTAGCGGTCAAAATGGGAATTA
>CAYSKV010000010.1:0-6385 GCA_964431805.1 uncultured Gammaproteobacteria bacterium | reverse complement strand
ATAAAATATATGACAATCCAACAAATTTATGACTTAGCGGTCAAAATGGGAATTAAGGCTGATTTACGCGGCGAGCAAAAAGTAAAAAAATATTTAGATCGTTTTAAGAAAAAATATGAAAAAATGAGCGTGGGAGAAAAAAAGGAATTTGATACAGAAAAATTAACTAATCCTTTTAGCGACACTCGCATTTTAGTTGATAATGGCAAGAAAAATATTAAAAAAGTTTTTGTCGGAGTAGATATGGAAGGGCCGGAATTGTTGTTGGCTGAAAAAATGGGTGTTGATTTAGTAATTTCTCATCACCCAGAAGGTAAGGCTTTAGCTGATTTATCCGGTGTTATGGATTTACAGGCCGAAGTATTGGCCGGTTATGGCGTACCGATTAATATTGCCGAGTCAGTTATTAGGCCGAGAATTTCCGAAGTAAATCGCGGTATGTCACCCTATAATCATAATCGTAGCGTAGATATTGCAAAAATTTTAAAGCTGGATTTTATGTGCGTGCATACGCCAGCCGATAATTTAGGCGCTGATTTTTTAGTTAAAACTCTTAAAAAGAAAAAACCAGAAACTGTCGGCGATGTGGTTGATATGTTAAAAGAAATTCCAGAGTTTAAAGCGGCTATACAATTTAACGCTGGTCCGAAAATTTTTGTCGGTTCTCCGGAATCAAGCTGCGGCAGGGTGACTGTAACCGAATTTACCGGCGGCACTAGCGGTTCAAAAGAAATTTATGAAAAAATGGCTCAAGTTGGCATCGGTACGGTGATTGGTATGCATATGGGCGAAGAGCATAGAAAAGAAGCGGAAAAATATCATATTAATGTAGTAATCGCCGGACATATGGCCTCGGATTCTCTAGGTTTAAATTTATTTTTAGATGAATTAGAGAAGAAGGGATTAGAAATTATTCCTTTATCAGGACTAATTAGAGTAAAAAGAAAAAAATAAATATTATTAAAAGACGGGGCTTACCCGTCTTTTTTTTATTGAAAAAATAAGCTATAATGTAATTATGTCAATTAACCAATCAATCAATGATTTATTTAGCAATGCGTCCGGGCAATCCACTAACGACGAGAGCGCAGCAGCTAAATTTTCAGCCAAAGAAAAAAAATTAAGAATTAAAGAGTTGGAAAGATTAACTAAGCAAGCGGCTGATGCCGCTGGTTTGCCGTATGTTGATTTAGTCGGCTTTCCTATAAGCCCAGAAGCTTTAGTTCTAATTAATGAAGAAGAGGCTACCGCGCTTCAGGTTTTATGTTTTTATTATGACGGTAAAAATATTCGTCTAGCCAGCTTAAATCCCCAAGATGAAAAAGTGCAAGATTTAGCCAAACAGCTTGCAGAAAAATATTTTTCAGATATTAGCGTTTATTTAGTTACTGAAAATAGTTTTAATTACGGCTTAGATATGTATAAAACCCTACCCAAGGTAAGAGAAATTATTAGAGGCGTTAAAGTTACTGAAGAAGAATTAAGTAAATATGGAGAAAAGTTTTCTAGCTTTAAAGATTTGCAAGCAGAAATAAGTCAGGCGCAAGTTACGGAAATTGTTACTATGCTTATGGCTGCGGCTATAAAATCAGACTCTTCAGACATCCATATTGAAGCTGAAGAAAAAATTATAAAAGTTAGGTTTAGAATTGACGGAGTTTTGCATGACGTAGCTACTATTGATAAATCATCTTGGGATAAAATAATTTCCCGCATGAAACTTTTAGCTGAGGTAAAAATAAATATTACGGATAAACCGCAGGATGGACGTATGTCAATTTATATGAAAAATGACCGGGTTGATATTAGGGTTTCGTTTTTACCGACTAACTTTGGCGAAAGCGTGGTTATGAGGCTACTGCGCTCAAGTTCGGTAGGTTTAGAGTTTAGCGATTTAGGTATTCGTGATCGAGCCTTTAATCAATTAAAAAGAGAAGTAGAGCGCCCGAACGGCATGATTATAACGACTGGTCCGACCGGTTCAGGCAAAACTACTACGCTTTATGCGATTTTAAAAAAATTAAACAGCCCAGAAACTAAAATTATAACCATTGAAGATCCAATCGAGTATCAACTTGCCGGAGTTAATCAATCACAAACCAGCAAAAATTATACTTTTGCCCAAGGTCTTCGCTCTATCGTTCGTCAAGATCCTGATGTTGTTATGGTTGGAGAAATTCGCGATTTAGAAACAGCCGAAATCGCTATCCAGGCCTCTTTAACCGGGCATTTAGTTTTATCAACTATCCATACTAACGACGCGGCTGGTACGGTGCCAAGATTTTTATCCATGGGAGCTAAACCATATTTATTAGCGCCAGCGTTAAACGCTATGATCGGACAGAGGTTAGTTAGAAAAATTTGCCAGAAATGTAAACATGAAATAAAACTTGATGATAGTAATTTAAAAAGGGTTAAAGATTTGCTTAATGAACTTTTAGACGAAGATAAAAAAGGTATTGATTTTAATAATTTAAAATTCTATCAAGGTAGCGGCTGCGAAGCTTGCCAAGGTATAGGCTATAAAGGCAGAATTGGTATTTATGAAGTTTTGACTATGAATAAAGAGATTGAAAAATTAGTTTTGAGCGGTACGGCCAGTGAATATGACATGCGCGATAACGCCAAGAAAAACGGCATGATTACAATGGTCCAAGACGGAATTTTAAAAGCGATTGCAGGCATTACTAGCGTTGACGAAGTATTTAGAGTAGCAGAATAAAACACTTTAAAAACCTTATACAAAGTATCAAATAAAAAATAATTATGATTAACAAAAAGTTTATTCAGCAATTAAAAAAAGATTTTGATGTTCATGGAAAAGAACGGCAGCAAATTATTGGTTTTGCCAATGCCATTTTACACGATTCTAAAAAAGCGATTTTTTCATTGCATCGCGACGATGTTTCTGGCGCGGGTAAGACGCTTCAGGAGATTGACGACATTTTAAAAAATTTACAGAAAAAATTTAGCTATAATCGGTTAATGGAAGAAGGCGCATATAAAGCGGCTGTTGAAGAATACGTTGAAGCTAAAATGTTTTTTCTAGTTATGACCGGAAAAACTGTCGATAAAATTAAAAGCATAGAAATTGATTATGAAAGTTACCTCGGCGGCATTAGTGATTTACTTGGTGAATTAGTTCGTTGGGCGGTTAAAATGGCGACTTTAGGAAAATATAATGAAGTTAAAAAAATTCATAAAATTGTTGATGATGTTATGGCTGAATTAGTAGAATTTGATATGAGAAGTTATCTGCGCACAAAATATGATCAAGCTAAGGGTCATTTAAGAAAAATTGAGCAGATAAATTACGAAATAAATTTAAGAAAATAAGATTAAATAAGCATAAAACGAGGTTATCTAACCTCGTTTTTTAATTTGGTAATTCAAGTTTTTTAAGCTATAATTAAGTTATAAAAATAAATATTCATTATGTCAAAAAATTATCTTTTAGCTATCGCCACTTTAATGGGCACAATTATCGGCGTAGGATTATTTACGATTCCTTATGTTATTGATAAAGCCGGAATTATACCATTGTTTTTTTATATTATAATTTTGGTTTCGGTACAATATTTTTTACATACTCTTTTTGCTGAAATTGTTTTATCTACTAAAGAGAAGCATAGGTTACCAGGCTTTGTCGGTAAATACATTAATATTAAAAGTAAGGCAGCGACTTTTTGTATAGATATTATCGGAGCTTACGGGTCAATTTTAGCTTATATAATTATGGGTGGACTTTTTTTGCATCAGCTTTTGTCGCCTTATTTGGGCGGTACTATTTTTATATATTCAACGGCTATATTTGTTTTTGTTTCACTAATTGCTTTTTACGACATAAAATTAATAGCCGGAACCGAATTAGTTTTAACTTCATTTTTAGTTCTCGCCATAGGTTTAATCGCTTGGCGCGGTTTTAATTATATCCAATTAAGCAATTATCATCTTATTGATTGGAAAAATGTTTTTTTGCCTTATGGTCCGATATTTTTTGCGGTTGGCGGCGGAGCGGCCATCCCGGAAGTTTGCCGTTTATTGGATAAACAGAAAGAAAAAATCAAAAGCGCAATTGCTTGGGGGACTTTTTTACCTGCCATCTTAACTTCAATTTTTGTTTTAGTAAATTTAGGTATAACAGGATCTTCTACTACGCCAGACGCTTTGACTGGTTTGGCATTTATATTAAAAGACGGCGTTATTACTTTTTCTTTAATTTTTGGTTTGTTAGCCATAATTACTTCCTATATAGTTACCGCTCAAGCCACGGAAGAAATATATAATTGGGATTTAAAATTAAATAATAAATTATCCTGGTTTTTAGCCGGGTTTATACCTTACTTTTTATTTTTAATCGGCTTAAGCGATTTAATTAAAATTATAAGTTTTACCGGCGCAATAACTGGAGGGCTATCGGGCATAATTTTAATTTTATTGGCTTTTAAAGTTAAATCTAATCCGGAAAAAGATTCTTGCATAAAATGTAAATTAAATAAGCCTTTGGCTTATATTTTGTCATTATGTTTTGTTTTGGGCGCTATTTACGAAATTTGGATGGTTTTGCAATAAATATTAATCTTATGAAATTTTTAATTATTTCTGATATTCATGATAATTTAGTTAATTTAAAGAAAAGTATTTTTTGGGGTAAAAATGAAAAAGTCGAAAACGCTATTTGTTGTGGCGACGTAGTTAACGCCGAGACTTTAAAATATTTATCAGAAAATTTTAAAATTATTTATTTAGTGCGTGGCAATTTAGAAATATACGATGAAAGCGAAATAAAAAAATATAAAAATATAAATTATTTAAATAGGTTTGGCGTGTTTGAAGTTGACGGAAGAGCCATTGGCGCTTGCCACGAGCCTTGGTTTATAAAAAATGTTTTGGAAATAAAAAAATGTGAAGTTATTTTTTATGGACATACGCATGAACCGTGGATTGAAGAGAAAGATGGTATTACTATGGCTAATCCAGGGACTTTAGGCGGAGTTTTTAATAAAGCCAGTTTTGCGATTTTTGATGGTGAGACCGGTAAATTAGAATTAAAAATATTAGAATTAATATGATAGAACAAATTAAAAAAATTGCTGTTAACGCCGTTAAATTATCTGGCGCCATGCTTAAGCGGGAGTACGAAAGTTTTAACCGTCGGGAGGTTATGCTTAAATCTAATCATGAAATTTTAACTAAAGCGGATTTACTCTCTCAGGAAATTATTATTAAAGAAATAAAAAAATATTTTCCTGCCCATGAAATTGTTTCCGAAGAAAAGGCTAATGAAAAAAAATCTTTCGGATATGTTTGGTATATTGATCCGATTGACGGCACCACGAATTTTTCCATGCATAATCCATTATGGTCAATTTCTTTAACGTTAGCTAAAGATAATGAATTAATTTTTGGAGCGGTTTATGCGCCGGCGCTAGATGAAATATATATTGCCCAAGTCGGAGGAGGCGCGGAACTAAATGGCAAAAAAATTTCTGTTTCTAAAGTAAGCCGTGAAAAAATTATTAATACTTTTTGCCATGGCCGTGAAGAAAAGAATATAAAGAAAGCCATAGCATATTATCGCCGGCAGAAGTTGGAAAATTTTGATTGTCGGCAGTTAGGTTCAGCGGCTTTAGAATTAGCTTATATAGCTTGTGGCCGCGTAGAATCATTTTTAGCTCCCGGCACTCGCGATTGGGATGTGGCTGCTGGCGTATTGTTAGTCCGCGAAGCCGGCGGGAGAGTGACGGATTTTAACGGGCGCGATTGGCGTCTAGGCGAACCCAATATCGCGGCTTCTAACGGTAAAGTACATGCGCAAATTTTAAAAGTTATAAATAAAAAATAAAATGTTAAATTATAAAGAGCAAAAAGAATTACTGAAAATTGCTAAAGAATCTGTAGAAAATTTTGTTATAAATGGTAAAATATCTGAATTTAAAATTACTAATGAGAATTTAAAACAGCGACAAGGAGCTTTTGTTACTTTACATAAAGATGGAGAATTGCGCGGTTGTATCGGGCAAATTGTGCCAAACGATGAACCTCTTTGGCAAGTCGTTAGAGATATGGCTATCGCCGCTTGCTCCGAAGATTATCGCTTTAATTCGGTGAGCGAAGATGAATTAAAAAAGTTGGAATATGAAATAAGCGTTTTGTCTGTTCCGGAACCGATTGGTGACTGGCGTAAAATTGAGTTAGGCAGACACGGCGTGATTATAAAACAGGGTGGACGTAGCGGCGTATTTTTACCGCAAGTAGCTACCGAAACCGGTTGGAGTTTAGAAGAGTTTTTATCAGAATTATGCTCGCAAAAAGTTGGTCTAGAATCAAGTTGCTATAAAGATAAAAACGCGCAGATTTTAGTTTTTACGGCGCAGGTATTTAA
>CAYSKV010000009.1:0-48330 GCA_964431805.1 uncultured Gammaproteobacteria bacterium | reverse complement strand
GATTTTATTAGAAGTTTAAGCATGAGTTCATTTTTAAATTCTTATAAAATCGGAATTATTAAAGGCGCGGAAAATTTAAGCGAAGGCGCGGTTAACGCTTTATTAAAAACTTTAGAAGAGCCAAAAATAAAAGTAGTAATAATTTTAACCGTGACTGATTTTGAAGCTTTACCGAAGACTATAATTTCGCGCAGCCAAATTTTAAATTTTAGAGCGGTATCAAGCGATATTATTTACGATGAGTTAGTTAAAAATTATAAGTCGTCAAGAAGCCAAGCTAAAAATTTTTCTCGTTTGGCCGCCGGACGACCAGCTCTAGCCATAAAGTTTTTTCAGGACAAAGAGTATTACGAAAATTATAAAATTTATGTTGAATCTTTTGCTGATCTTTTAAGCTCGGATATAAATGAACGTTTTAATGCTATTGAAAATATTTTAGGCAAAGAAGCGCGCGGTCAAGAAGCGGTTAAATCCGCGATTGGGATTATTAATGTTTGGCAAAATTTAGCTAGAGATTTAATGCTTATAAAATTAAATTTAATTGATTTAATCCAACACGAAGCTTTTATTAAGGAGTTAGAAGAGTTGAAAAATAAGCTTAATTTACCAGCAATATTAAATTTAATTAATGCCTTTAAAAACAGCCGAAAATATTTATCGGCTAATGTTAATCCTAAAATGGTTTTAGAAAATGTAGCGATAAGTTTTTAAATTATTTAAAATATATGTCAAAAAAATTATCTTTAAAATTATTTATTTTGTTGCCGCTGGCGGCGCTTATGTTATCGGGCTGCACTCTTAGTTTCGGCACAAGTTCGGGCACCACTTCAACTAGTCTTTCCGACGGCGCAGTTTATAAATCCTCGAATAAAGGGACGAGCTGGGTGCAAAAAGGTTCAATCGCGACAGTCGGCAATAAAAAGAGTTTTGCTGGTATTGATATTATTTCTTTAGGTTTTGATCCGAGCGACAATAAAGCAATTTATGCCGGCAGTTCAGAAAATGGTTTATTTTATAGTTATGATAGCGGTGAAAGTTGGCAAGTTGCCACTAGTTTAGGTAAAGTAACCGTTACTAATATAGCGGTTGATCCAGCAAATAAATGTTTAATTTATGCCACCGCAGCTAATAAAGTTTTTAAGTCAGAGGATTGCAGCCGTACCTGGAATCAAGTTTATTATGATAATGATCCAAAAACAATTATAAATTCTTTGGTTATTGAACATGCCGATAGTAAAAATGTCTTTATCGGCACCTCCAACGGCGACGTTATTAAAAGTTCAGATAAAGGAGCGAGCTGGCGCGCTTTAGACAGGTTTGACAGTGATGTTTATAAAATTGTTATTAATCCGATCAATTCTAAAATTATGTTCGCTGGAACAAAATCTAAAGGAATTTTTCGTTCTACTAATGGCGGCGAGGCCTGGGAAAGCTTAAATAGTAAATTAGAAAATTTTGATGGTAGCAATCGTTTTCGCGATTTAGCTATATCAGGAGCGGACACGGCGGTCGTTTTCTTAGCTACTAATTATGGCTTATTAAAATCAACTGACAATGGCAATACTTGGTCGAAAATTGAACTTTTAACCGCCGAAGAAGAAGCAAAAATATATTCTATTGCGGTTAATTCAAGTAACGCCGACGAAATATATTATGCAACCGGTACGACTTTCTATCGTTCTTTAGATGGCGGTAAAAATTGGTCTTCAAAGAAATTACCAACCACCAGAGCTGGTTATAAGTTGTTGCTTGATTTTAAAAATCCTGCTATCGTTTATTTGGCAGCAAATAAAATTAAAAAATAATTAAATAATTTTTTATGAACCCCGTTAGAAATCTTAAATTTCAAGATGTTTAATGGGATAAATCATAATTACTATTAATATGGCAATTTCTAACGGGGTGAATCAATACATCCAAGCTAAACAAGCCGATTATATTAAGTCAATTGATTTTTTTAAGAAAGATATTTCCGGCATAAGAACCGGACGAGCTAATCCAGCCATTCTAGATGGCATTGTGGTTGAAGCTTATGGCACTAAAACCGCTTTGGTCGGCTTAGCTTCTATCAGCGTACCGGAGGCTCGCAGTATTGTTATTACGCCTTGGGATAAAACTATTACTAAAGATATTGAAAAAGCCATTACGGCCGCCGATTTAGGAATAAATCCGGTTAACGAAGGCGATAAAATAAGATTAGTTGTGGCGCAGTTAACTGAAGAGAATAGAAAAGAGTTGGTAAAAAAGTTAAATGAAAAAATGGAAACCGCTAGAATCGCCATTAGGCAAATTAGAGATCAAATTAAAGAATCAATCGAAACAGCTTTTAAAGATAAAGCTATGAGCGAGGATGATAAATTTAGATTTATAAAAGAATTAGACGAAGAAACTGCTAAGCAAAATGATATTTTAAAAAACACCAAAGATAAAAAAGAAGAAGAAATAATGACAATCTAGGTGTAATTTTCAATAATCAATTTTTAATTTTCAATTGAATAATTGATAAATTGAAGCATTGTTTAGAAATTAGAAATTAAAAATTAGAAATTTTTTGTATGTTGTTAACAATAATTATTTTTTTCATAGTTTTATCTGTTTTGGTGTTAGCTCATGAACTCGGTCATTTTGCTATGGCGCGAAAATTTGGCGTTAAAGCTGAAGAATTTGGCCTAGGTTTTCCACCTAGAGCTTTTGGCATTTATAAAAATGATCAAGGCCAATGGAAATTTGTTCGTGGCGCTAAAGAAGTCTCCGATTCTCCTAAGACGATTTATTCTATTAATTGGTTGCCGCTTGGCGGTTTCGTAAAAATTAAAGGTGAAAACGGCGAAGATCAAGTCGAACCGGATAGTTTCGCCAGTAAAAAAATTTGGCAAAGAGCTTTTATGCTTTCTGCCGGCGTAGTGATGAATATTGTTTTAGCGGCGGTTTTGATTAGTTTCGGTTTTATAATTGGCTTGCCCCAGTCTTTAGACGGTCAATTAAATTCTCAGGCTAACGTAAGTGATAAAAAAATTCAGATTATGCAAGTTATGGAAAATACTCCGGCCGCTTTAGCTGGTTTAAAAATTGGCGATACAATAGTAGCTATTGATAATCAGAGTTTCGTAAATTATCAGGAGTTGCAAAGTTATGTTGCGGCTAGTATTGATAAAAATTTAAATTATAAAATAAAACGCGGTCAGGATTTAATTGAAGTGGGGATTACGCCGAAATTAATGGCCGAAACAAATAGGGGAGGTATCGGCGTTGCCATTACCGAAACTGGTATTGTAAGCTACCCTTGGTATTTAGCGATTTTTGAAGGTATAAAAATGACATTGCTTTTAACTTGGGCGATTATTGTGGCATTTTATGAATTAATAAAGGGGTTGATTTTAGGCCATGGTGTAACCGCGGATTTATCCGGGCCAGTTGGCATTGCTACTTTAACCGGCCAGGTAGCGCGAATGGGCTTAACTTATCTTTTACAGTTTACGGCGTTACTATCAATTAATTTAGCGGTTATAAACTTTTTTCCTTTTCCAGCTTTAGATGGCGGAAGAATTTTATTTTTAATTATTGAGAAAATAAAACGATCGCCGGTTAAAAGGGAAGTTGAAGGCGCTATTCATAATATTGGTTTCGCTTTATTAATGCTTTTAGTGTTAATAGTAACAGTTAGAGACGTAGCTAGGTTTGGTGATGTTTTTAAAAATATTTGGGATAAAATGTTCTAAGATTGTCATTGCGAGCGTAAGCGAAGCAATCTAACGAACAATTTAATAAGATAAGACTTATTTTTTAAAAATAAATTATAATTTAATAAATAGTATGTTAGATTGCCACGTCGTCCGCCCAGAGCGGACTCCTCGCAATGACATAAATTAAAGAAATTTATGAAATTAAGCATTAAAGCGACTAATTTAGAATTAACGCCGAAGTTAAAAAGTTATGTGCAGAAAAAAATGGATATGTTGGATAAATATTTCGGTAAGCTTAAAATTATTAATGCTCGCGTAGAAGTTAGTAAAACCACTAACCATCATTTAAAAGGTGAAATTTATGCGGCTGAAGTTAATTTGTCTTTTGGTAGCGATTTACTTCGCGTAGAAAAAACCGAAAAAGATTTATTTAAAGCTATTGATAAAGTAAAAGATCATTTAGAGTTGGTTATAAAAAAATATAAAGATAAGAAAATAGACAGAAGTAAGCAGAAAAAGAAATTAAGCAAAATTATTTAAAACAATTTTTAGAAAAAGAAAAACCGCCAGTTTAAAATCCTGGCGGTTGTTTTTATTTTTTTACAATTTTTTGATATAACATATTATAGTAATCTTGTCAATATTAGTCTAATTCTATAATTTATTGATTTTTTACATATTAAGTTGTATAATTGATTTATTCTAATAAATTAATGCCACGCTTGAGCGTGGGTTTTTATAATATGAGCATTTTAGATAAAATTTTTGGCGATCCAAATGAAAAAGTTATTAAAACTTTAAGGCCGACTGTAGAGAAAATTAATAGCCTAGAAGATAAATTTAAGGCTATGAATGATGAGGAGTTAAAGAAGCAAACAGGGGAGTTTAAAAATAGATTAGGCTCGGAAGCTAGTGGCGAAAAATTAAATGAAATTTTACCAGAGGTTTTCGCCGTGGTGCGCGAAGCGGCCAGAAGAGTTTTAGGCCAAAGACATTATGACGTTCAATTAATGGGCGGCATGGTGCTTCATCATGGCCAGATTGCGGAAATGAGAACCGGAGAAGGTAAAACTTTAGTTGCGACCTTGCCAGCTTATTTAAATGCTTTAACTGGTCGCGGCGTTCATGTTATAACCGTTAATGATTATTTAGCAAAACGCGATGCCGAGTGGATGGGTAGAGTTTATAATTTTTTAGGTCTTACAGTAGGCTGTATTACCCACGAACAAGCTTTTAAATTTTCTCAAGACGAAAACAATCTAACCGACGATCAGATAGAATCTCCTTTAAAACTTGTGCCAAGAAAACAGGCCTATGCTTGCGACATTTTATACGGCACTAACAATGAATATGGTTTTGATTATTTACGAGACAATATGGCGCCGAGTCTTGAGGCTATGGTTCAGCGCGGTTTAAATTATGCTATCGTTGATGAAGTCGATTCAATTTTAATTGATGAAGCTAGAACCCCGTTAATTATTAGCGCGCCGGCCGAAGAATCAACTGATAAATATTATAAATTTGCTCAACTCGTAGAACGACTAACTGAAAATGAAGATTATAATATTGATGAAAAAATGCGCGCCGCTACTTTAAGCGAGGCTGGCATCGCTAAAATGGAAAAATTTTTAGGCGTAGAAAATATTTATGTCGCTAACGGCATGTCGGATGTGCATCATATTGAACAAGCTTTAAAAGCGCGAGTATTATTTAAACGCGATCGCGATTATGTAATTAAAGATGGCGAGGTTATTATCGTTGATGAATTTACCGGCCGTTTAATGCACGGCCGCCGCTATAGCGAAGGTTTGCATCAAGCCATAGAAGCTAAAGAAAAAGTAGAGATTCAACGCGAATCCCAAACTTTAGCTACGGTCACTTTTCAAAATTATTTTAGAATGTATACTAAACTTTCCGGTATGACCGGTACGGCCGTAACCGAAGCTGAAGAATTTTCAAAAATTTATAGCTTAGAAACCGTAGTTGTTCCGACTAATCGGCCGATGGCGAGAAAAGATTTAAATGATTTAATTTATGCCACGGAAATGGGAAAATTTAAAGCCGTGGTTCAGGAAGTTAAACGTCGACATGCCACCGGCCAACCGGTTTTAGTCGGTACTATTTCTATAGAAAAAAATGAACTTTTAGGCGAGATGCTAGAGCGCGAAGGCGTTATTCCGCAAATTTTAAATGCTAAACATCATGAAAAAGAAGCGCAAATTATAGCGCGCGCCGGTGAATTCGGCGGCGTAACTATCGCTACTAATATGGCTGGTCGCGGCGTTGATATTATTTTAGGCGGTAATCCGGTTAATCCTGAAGAGCAGAAAAAAGTAAACGAAGTTGGAGGTTTGCATATTATCGGGACTGAGCGTCATGAATCAAGGCGTATTGATAATCAGTTAAGAGGCCGCGCTGGACGCCAAGGCGACGCTGGTTCGTCTCAGTTTTATGTTTCCATGGAAGATGATTTAATGAGAATTTTTGGCGGCGACAAAATGAAAAGTTTAATGTCAACTTTAAAAGTGCCGGAAGATATGCCCATAGAAAACGGCATGGTGTCGCGCTCTATTGAATCGGCGCAGAGAAAAGTTGAAGGTAATAACTTTGATATTAGAAAACATTTAGTTGAATATGACGACGTAATTAATAAGCATAGAGAAAGCATTTATAAAAAACGTAGAGAAATTTTAGAATTAGCGGAGAAAAAAGACTCCACTGTCATTGCGAGGAGCGATAGCGACGAAGCAATCTCACAAACATCGGCAGAGCATGAGATCGCCACGCTCCCTCCGGTCGCTCATAACGACGAAAGAAGTTTGTCTTCTATAATTTTAGAAATGATTGAAAATGAAATTGAGCAGGCGGTAATTTTTCATACGGCCGCGGAAAGTTCTAGAGATTGGAATATCCAAGAAATTTATCAGGTTACCTCAACCATTTTTAATGTTCCAGCTAAATTAAAAGAGGATTTAATGGCGCTTGTCAAAGACGGAGATAAATTAGATAAAGTAAGAGTTAGAACAAAAATTATTGAGCATTTAGTTGACTTAACTAAAACCAATTATGAAAAAATTACTAAGTTAGCGGGCGAGGCAGGCGTTAATTGGTTGCAGGTTGAAAAATCAGTTTTAATTAGATCAATCGATATGCTTTGGATTGAGCATTTAGAAGCTATGGATCATATGCGCCACGGCATAGGGCTAAGGGGTTATGGTCAGCATGATCCGTTAGTTGAATATAAAAAAGAAGCTTATATTTTATATAACGAATTAAATAATTTAATTCAAAAGCAAGTCGCTTATTCTATATTTAAAGTGGCTGATTTAGGAAATTTTGTCGCGCCGTCTCTAAAAATGAGGCCACAAAATTATATCGCGCCGGCTAAAACCATGGATAAAAATACCGGTTCATTCTCAGCTTTTAAACAAACCGGCGATAGCAAAAAGAAAAATGATACCGTCGACCTAGTGCATGAAAAAGTTAAAGACGCCGAAGGGGAAAAAGTGGGACGCAATGATCTCTGTCCCTGCGGCTCGGGAAAAAAGTTTAAAAAGTGTTGCGGAAAATAATATATTAAAACAGGTAGTAAAATTTTATGCCTGTTTTTTTATTTTAATTTATAATTGACTTTTTATTTCAACCGGAGTAAAGTATGAAAAAAATAATGATCTTTATAATAAAATAATCAAAACAACAAATATTAAAATGAAAGAGAGGTGAGAGGTATGAAAAAGTTTACGGAAGACTTTTCGTATAGCAGAGCAGCCCAAAAATTATTTGAATTGGCAATCGCCAAAGAATTTTTACTTCTCGGGCGGGCGATTCAAGTTGTTATTTCGTCTTATGCCGGCATGAAAAGAAAAAACGGTCAGGACGAAGCCGACCATTCTATCTCTGTCGCCTGGTCTTTATGGTGCAGGGGAGTCCATGATGAAGAAGAATTAGTCAAGGCTTTACTCCATGATTTAGTAGAGTCAGGTAAAAAGAGTCTAGATTATATCCAAAAAAATTTTAATGATAGGATTGCCGATGATGTTTTTAGGCTCACAAAGCTTGATGGAGAGAAAGGTGATTTACCAGACCATATTTTAGAAGAAGCCTTCAAATTTATTGCTGAATATTACCATGAAATGAAAAAAGATTGGTCTTATCGTCGTAGTCTCTCCAGCAACAGAAAAAAACTTTTAAAAATGTTGACTAAAAAATATAAGCTTGCTGCCGGCATATATTTTAACAGGTTGGCGGAGTCGCCAATCTGTGTCGTAATTAAAAATGTTGATAAATGCGACATTTTTAAAAACATGTCTCTTTCCCTACCTATTAGAAGTCAAAAAGTGCAGATTTTAGAGTATGAAGCGTTTTTAGCTTTGCGCAGCAAGAAGGTAAGAAAAACCAAGAAGGATTATCAGGATTTGTTGTTCGGTTGCCGCAATGAGTTGGAAACACTCATTGAAAATGCAATTTATCAAATTTCTCTCAGAGATAAAGTGGAGAAATTTAAAAAATCTATTAGTTGATAAATTGCGGCAGCAAATAAATTATAAAAACAGGCCGAGAATGAAAATTCACGACCTGTTATTTTTTTAATATTAGCCATTTATTTCCCCTTGATTTTATCTTAAATTTAAACTAAAATATATTAAGTAAGAGAATGCCTTTATTCATTTGCACCCTAATTGGGTGTTATTAATTTACTAGCTTTAAAAACTTTTTTTAAAAAAGTTTTTAATATTTTCCCCGCAAGGGGATAAACAAAAAATATAACGTATCAAGTAAAAATTTAATAGCGGATAAAATCCTACTGCCATTAAATTTTTACTTGATAAATAATTATGTCAGATAATATTTTACAAAAATTATTAAAGCCAAGCGCCCGCGGGAAAGTTTGGTTAGTTTTTGCTTGTATAATGGTTTTAGTTTTAGCGACTTCGTTAATTGATTTTGGTAGTTACTATAACAAGGCAGTAGATAAATTTAAAATACCTTTTCCAAAGGTTAAAGAAATTCCTTTTACTTTAGGCCTTGATTTATTAGGTGGAACTCAATTAACTTACGAAGCAGATGTTTCCGCTCTTTCGGCCGCTGAGAAAGGTAACGCGGTTGAGGGCGTTAGAGATGTAATTGAGAGAAGAATCAATGTTTTTGGCGTTAGCGAGCCCAATGTGCAGATTAATCGCACTTCAGGCGGCGATTACAGAATCATTGTAGAATTAGCCGGAGTTAAAGACGTGAAGCAGGCCATAAAGATGATTGGCGAAACGCCTTTGCTTGAATTTAAAGAGCAAAATACAGAAATTAGACAAATGACGGCTGAAGAGATTAAGCAATTAGAAGATTATAATAAAGCGGCTGAAAAACAAGCTACTGAAATTTTAGGTAAAGTTATTTCCGGCGGTGATTTTAAAGCTTTAGCTAGCGCTTATAGTCAAGATGAAAAAACTAAAGCTTCGGGCGGCGAATTAGGTTATATTACAGAGAAAGATAATCCGGAAATTTATAATTTAGCTAAAAAAATTGAAGTTGGTAAAACTAGCTCTGATTTAGGAAGAATTACTGGCGGTTTTGAAATTATAAAAGTTGAAGATAAAAAAGTAAAAACTAATTCCTTTACTAACGCTGAAGAAAAAGAAGTTAAAGCCTCGCATTTGTTAATTTGTTGGGCTGGTATAACTAATTGCGAAAGCGGATTAAGTAAAGAAGAGGCTTTAGCAAAAATTAATAAACTAAAAGCCGAAGCTACAACAGCTAATTTTAAAGATTTAATTAAACAAAATTCAACTGAACCTGGGGCGCGCGATAATGCTGGAGAATTAGGCTGGTTTGGCGCTGGTGCTATGGTTCAGGCTTTTGAAGATGCAGTATTTAAACAGGCGGTCGGCACGATTTCTGGACCGGTAGAAACAGAATTTGGCTATCATTTAATTTATAAGCAAGATGAAAGAAAAATTGAAGAAATAAAGGTTAGTCATATTTTTATCGCGACTAAAACTATGGAAGATATAATCGGGTCGCAGAGTGAATGGAAAAATACTGAGTTAACCGGAAAAAATTTAAAATCAGCTACAGTAGAATTTGATTCTCAGAATGGCTCCCCTGAAGTGTCATTAGTTTTTGACGATGAGGGAGCAAAAATGTTTGAGGATATTACGGCTCGTAATATAAGTAAGCCAGTAGCGATTTATTTAGACGGTTACGCGATTAGCGTTCCGAATGTTAATGAAAAAATTACTGGCGGTAAGGCGGTTATTTCTGGTAAGTTTAATATTAGTGAAGCTAAATTGTTAGCGCAAAGGCTTAATGCCGGAGCTTTACCGGTTCCGATTAATTTAGTAAATCAACAAACTATCGGACCGAGCTTAGGTCAAAAATCCATGGCGGATAGCGCTCGCGCTGGTGTTATCGGTTTTATCATTATCGCCTTATTCATGATTCTATTTTATAGATTACCAGGCTTAATGGCAGTTTTAGCTCTTACGGTTTATAGCTTAATAGTTTTTGCTATATTTAAGATTGGTTTTTCCATGGCCGCTTTATTGTTGGTTGGCATATTCCTTCTAATTGGTATTACGGTTAATGGGTGGTTTTTATTATTTGCTTTTTTAAGTTATATTTTATTGTATTTCATCGGCGGTTTAGCGCCAGTAACTTTAACTCTATCTGGATTAGCCGGCGCTATTGTTTCTATAGGTATGGCCGTTGATGCTAATATTTTAATTTTTGCTAGAATGAAAGAAGAAATTGCGAACGGCAAACCGCTCACCACCGCTATTGAAGATGGTTTTAAACGCGCTTGGCCGTCAATTAGAGATAGTAATTTTAATACTTTAATTACTTGTTTCATTTTGATAATGTTTACGACTAGCGCGGTTAAAGGTTTTGCAGTCACCTTAGGCTTAGGTGTTATTATTTCCATGTTTACCGCGATATTTATTACTAGAAATTTCTTAGATTTAATACCTTCGTCTTGGCTGGAAAAACGTCACGGGTTGATTACTTCAATTAAAAAATAATTTACCCCCACACTTATAGTCTGCTGATTTTGTATATAAGCGTGGGAGTTAAAAAAGAATCATTAATAAAAAAAGAATTGTATAATTAATTAAGTGTAGGGGTATATGACAAATTTTAAAATAATTCAAAAGAAAAATATTTGGTTGGGGATTTCAGTAGCTTTATTTGTAGTTTTTGCTGCGGCTTTGTTTATTTGGGGTTTTAAATTTGGTATTGATTTTACTGGCGGTAGTTTATCGGAAGTAAAGTTTATGAACGCCAGGCCGTCAGTCAACCAAATCGAAACCGGTTTAGCTGACCTTAAATTAGGCAGTTTAATTATCCAACCGGTAGGTGAGCAAGAAATGATGTTAAAATTTCAGGAAACAAGCGAAGAAACCCATCAGGCATTATTAACTAAACTGGACGAGCTTGCTAAAAAAGAAAATAAAGATAATTCAGTTGAAGAACAACGCTTTGAATCAGTCGGACCTTCTATCGGCGAAGAATTAAAAATTAAGTCGCTTTGGGCAATATTTTTTGCTTTAATAGCTATGTTGTCTTATATTACTTACGCTTTTAGAAAAGTTTCTAAACCAATTGCTTCTTGGAAGTATGGTTCGGCCGCAATTATCGCTATGTTGCATGACGTAGTTATTACTATGGGGGTGTTTGCTATTTTAGGTCATTTTTATGGGGTAGAAATTAATACAGCTTTTGTGGCAGCGATTTTAACCGTACTTGGTTATTCGGTTCATGATACAATAGTTGTGTTTGATCGTTTAAGGGAAAATTTGCCTAAAAGCAATGAAGATTTTGAAGGTACAATTAACACTAGCTTAAATCAAACTATCGTCCGTTCGCTTAATACTTCTTTAACAGTGTTGTTAGTTTTAGTCGCGATTATTATTTTTGGCGGAGCTTCTATCAGAACTTTTGTTTTAGCTTTAGCGGTTGGTATTTTTGTCGGTACATATTCATCAATTTTTGTAGCTTCACCGATTTTAGCGGTTTGGGAGAAACTAGGTAAAAAATAAATTTTTTAAAATAAATTATTGAATAAAAACGGCGGCATTTTATTGGCAGCCGTTTTTTGACAAAAGGTTTATTTTTAAGGTAAACTAGAGAAGTAATAAATTACAAATTCATCATAATGTTAAACAAATTTTTCGGAAAATTTTCAAAAGATTTAGGTATTGATTTAGGCACTAATAATACTTTGGTTTATACTCCAGAAAAGGGAATTGTAATTAACGAGCCTTCAATTGTAGCGGTTAATTTGCGGACCGATGAAATTTTGTGTGTTGGCGCTGAAGCTAAAAAAATGTTGGGTAAAACTCCGCCCCATATTCAAGCCATTAAACCTTTGGTTGACGGCGTGATTTCTGATTTTGAAGTTACGGAAAAAATGTTGAAATATTTTATTGATAAAGTTCATGCTGAGCATTTTACTTTAGTGCCTAGGCCGCGAGTTATTATTGGTATTCCTTTAGATATAACCGAAGTAGAAAAGAAAGCGGTTGAAGATGCGGCTAAATCGGCTGGCGCACGCGAAGTTTTTTTAATTGAGCAATCAATGGCCGCGGCTATCGGCACCCGTCTTGATGTTACCGGAGCGCAAGCTACTATGGTAGTTGATATTGGCGGCGGCACAACTGAAATCGCGGTGATTTCTTTAGGCGGGGTGGTTACCTGGAAAACTTTGCGTTTAGCTGGCAATGCTTTAGATAATGATATTATTCAATATGTGCGAGAAGAATTTAATATTTTAATCGGCGAGCAAGTTGCGGAAAATATAAAAATTAGAATTGGCTCAGCCACGCCTTTAAAAGAATCAATGGAAATGCCGCTCCGTGGACGCGATTTAATTAATGGTTTGCCAAAAGAAGTTATGATAACCGACAGCCAAGTTAGAGAAGCTATGCAAAGAATTATTAGGCAGACTATAGAAAATATTAAAATAACTTTAGAAACCACACCGCCAGAGTTAGTTTCCGATATTTATGAACATGGTATTGTTTTGACTGGCGGCGGAGCCTTACTTCGCGGCTTAGATAAAGAAATTGCCCAAGCTACAAAAATACCCGTAAGAGTGGCCGAAGATCCGCTTACTTGCGTAGTTAGGGGTACAGGAATATTGCTATCCGATCCGGCTCTACTCGAGAAAGTATTGTCGCCGGTTACGGAAGAATATTAATACTTAATCATTATGATTAAATTAAATATAAAAAAGTATATTATTTTAGCAGCAGTTATTATGCTGCTTATTTTTTTGCATTATACTAAATTATTAAATCCGGTTGAATCCTTTTTAAATAAAGGGTTTAGGCCGGCACTAAGTGTTTTTTATTCTCTAAGCGCTAATTTTAATAAAACTTATCTTGAACAAACCGAGAAACAAGATTTAGCTTCAGAACTAGAACAAGCTAAAAATAAAATAAATCAACTTACTGCCGAAAATGTTAAATTAAGATTTTTAGAAGAAGAAAATTCAATATTAAGAAAACATCTTAATTTTTTAAATAAAGATAATCGTCGTTATTTAATAGCTAATATTATCTCTCGCGGGGAGTTAGCTGGTGGCAATGAAGAAGGCAATCAATCAGTTATTATTGATAAGGGCTCGGTCGACGGTTTATATGCAGGTTTAGCTGTTGTAAGTTCAACGGCCGTTGGTACTTCAAGCCAAGGAGTTATCGTTGGAAAAATTGCCAATGTTAAAGAACATATTTCTGAAATTTATTTAGTGACTGATAAAAATATAAAATTAGCAGCCGCAATTTTAGGAGAAAGTAAAACTTCTGGTGTTGCTTCAGGCGATCTAGGTTTAACCATAAAAATGGATTTTATACCTCAGACAGAGAATATTAAGCCCGACGATATTGTCGCCACTTCCGGCTTGGAACAGAGCGTGCCCAAAGGTCTAGTAATCGGCCGAGTGACTAAGATTAATAAAGAAAATAACGAAGTTTGGCAAAGCGCTACTATTGAACCCATGGTTGATTTAGATAATTTATCTGTTGTTTCTATTTTATTGCCGTAAGACCTTTGAAAACTTTTTTAGAAAAAGTTTTCACCCTAAAGGGTATAAACAATACTTTTCCCGCCTAAGCGGGATAAACAAAAAATATATTGTATTAAATTTTATTTGATAATAAAGTTATTTAATAGTTTGTTTATGTTAATAGATAAATTAATTAAAAAAGATTTTAATTTAGCCCCGTTTACAACTTTTCGCATCGGCGGACAAGCTGAATTTTTTTTGCTAGTTAAAAATAGGGAAGAGTTGATAGAAGCAATCAATTGGGCTAAAGCTAAAAAATTACCTTTAACTATTTTAGCGGGGGGCAGTAATATTTTAATTACTAGTAAAAAAATTAAAGGATTAGTTATAAAGATGTCTGGCGAACAATATTTAATTAAAAAAAATTATATAACTTGCTGGGCAGGCACAAGTTTAACTAAATTATCTAAAATTTGTGAGTTGGCCGAGTTGGCGGGTTTAGAATGGTCGTTTGGTATTCCTGGCAGCGTTGGCGGGGCAGTTAGAGGAAACGCTGGCGCCTATGGTTCTAATATATCAGATTCAATAGTTGAAGTTGAGGCTTATGATTTAATAAAAAGAAAATTAATTAAATTAGATAAAAAGTCTTGCGGTTTTAGTTATCGCAACTCAATGTTTAAAAAAAGAAAAAATTTATTAATTATTGGGGTAAAATTAAAATTAGTGAAAGGCATGGCTAAAAAAATAAAAATTTTAAGCCAGAAAAATTTTAATCATCGTTTTGCTTCGAATCCTAAAGAGCCAAGCGCCGGGTGTGTTTTTAAAAATTTAGAATATAAAAAAATTATCAGACAAAATAAAGAGCTAGTTGAATTTTTAATGGCTGAAAATTTAATCAGAGACGGTAAAATAGGCGTTGGTTATTTAATCGATCAACTTGGTTTTAAAGGAAAAATTATAGGCGGAGCTAAGGTTAGTGAAAAACATGCTAATTTTATTATAAATACAGGTAAAGCCACCTCTAAAGATGTTATTAAACTAATAAATTTAATAAAAGTAAAATTTAAAAATAAATATAGAATTAATTTAGAAGAAGAAATACAATATATTTAAAAATCAAATGTTGTTTTTATTTTTTATAATTAAAGGCTAATTTTAGCCTTTTTTATTTATTTTTTTTAATAACCCTTGACTTATAAAAATAAATATGTTAATATATTGCAATAAATAAATAATAGACAAAAACTTAATAGTCTTGTTTAATATGTATTTAAAAAGGAGATATTAATATATTTTTTTCATTTTATGGAAAATAACGACAACAAATCAATTTTAGATCAAATAATGAACAACCACCAAGCTGAAGAAGTTGCCAGGCTTGATGCGGTTGAAATAATTACTAACTTATTTAACGAACTCGACGAAAGAGAGCGCGATGTTTTAATTAGGCGCTTTGGTTTAAGTGGCGACGGGAAAGAAACTCTAGAGGAAATCGGTAAAATGCATAAATTAACCAGAGAACGCATTAGACAAATTGAAACTTCCAGCATAAAAAGATTAAGACAACTAGAAAATTTAGATAGCCACTTAAACGGCTTAAAAAATATTATAATCAATTTATTAGAAGAGCATGGCGGCTTGATGGAAAAAGAGTATTTATTTAATAACTTAGTTAATTTTTCTATCGGCGGCGGAAAGAACGGCGAAAATGAATTAAAACATAAACGTCATTTTGATTTTTTAATATCAAAATTATTGCATGATGAATTTGAAGCTGTAAGCGATTCGGAACATTTTAAAGAATCTTTAAAAATAAAATATCAGTCGTTAGAACATTTAGAAGCTTTGGCTAAAGAACTTTTAGAAAAAATACAAGGGGTCAAAAAAATATTTATGACCGAGGAATTAGTTGATTTATCAAAAGAGTTGGAATCGTATCAAAACAATCAAGAGAAATTTAATCCTATCGGTAATTTAGATATTTCTGGAATTTTAAATAATGATCTATTTGAAGAAAAAGCAGATATTATTAATACTAATAAAGTCATTTATTCAATTTTGCAAGCTGCTAAAAAAATCGAGCAGAATAAATTTGGTTTTTGGGGTATTAATGATTCACGCGAGATTAAACCAAAAACGATTAACGATAAAATTTATTTAATTTTAAAAAATAACGGCAAACCAATGCATTTCGCTGAGATTGCCGATAAAATAAATCAAATAAGTTTTGACAAGAAAAAAGCTAATGCCGCTACAGTGCATAATGAATTAATTTTGGATGAAAAATATATTTTAGTTGGCCGCGGTCTTTACGGTCTTAAAGAATGGGGTTATCAAAAAGGAACGGTCTCCGATGTAATTGAAAAAATTATGTCAGAATTAGACCAACCTTTAAGTCGCGAAGAAATTATTGATAAAGTTTTAGCGCAAAGAGTTGTTAAAAAAGCCACTATAAATTTAGCTTTAATGAATCGTGATAAATTTGAAGTTGTTGCTGATGGCAAATACAGGATTAAAAAAAGCGGTATTGCCGCTGAATAAAATAAGAATTTTAATAAAATTCCACACCTTTTTATATATTTGGCTTTAGAGCTAAATAGTTAAGAGTAGAGTGTGGCGTTTTTTATTTCCACGCATATTTATAGGCGCTGGAGATTTGGCAAAATTAGGTGAAATATGGTAAAATAATAAAGGAAACCCAAACCACTTTTATTAGATATGGACATAGTTATAAACATACAGCCAATATTGGATTTTTTAAATTTACCCGCAGATCAAATACTGTTGAGGCTGTTTTATTATGTTGGCTGGTTACCGATTGCCATTACTTTTATTTGGGGCGTCGGTCAGGTCTGGCTAAGGTATGTAAAATTGGCTTATGGCGCTACGGAAAAGGCGATTTTATTAGCGATTGATTTACCGCGAGGCAATGCCCAAACGCCAATGGCTGTAGAAAATATTTTTGCTTATTTGGCTGGCGCTCATAGCACTAAGGATTTATTTGAAAAGTGGTGGCTAGGCGAGTGGCAACTTTATTTTAGTTTTGAGATAGTAAGTATTAATGGCTATATACAATTTTTAATTTGGACGCCAGAAAAATATCGTAATTTAGTTGAAGCTGCAATTTATTCCCAATATCCTGATGCGGAAATTATTGAAGTTAATGACTATACTCACGGTTTGCCCACTCGTTTTCCTGATGAAGAATATGATATTTTTGGCAGCGAATATATTTTAGTAAAAAATTCCGTTTATCCGATTAAAACTTATAAGCATTTTGAGCACCAAATGGGTGAGCCAGAAACTCAATATAAAGATCCGATGGCTGTATTAATGGATTTAATGGGCAGTATGAAAAAGGGCGAGCAACTATGGTATCAAATTCTAACTATACCAATCGGGCATGAATGGGCTGATAAGGCTGATGATGAAATAAAAAAGATTATTGGTGAAAAAATAAAATCAAATGATTTAGTCGATAAATTTATTGACAGTTTGTTAGGTATTATGGAATCTTTTAGCGAAGGAATTTATAAATTATGGGGAGATATTGAAACCGAAAAAAAGGACGACAAAGATGATACAAAATTTAGAATGATGAGCTTAAAGCCTAAACAGAAAAAACAGGTTGAAGAAATTCAGGAAAAGGCCGGTAAACTTGGCTTTGGCGTTAAAATAAGATATGTGTATATCGCTAGAAAAGAAATGATGAATAAAAATAAGGTGGCCTATGGTTTGACTGGTTATATGAAGCAGTTTAATTTTAACGATTTAAATTCTTATAAACCAGATGTCGGTGATGGCGGCACCATGACAAAAGTTTCCTATGATAGAATTTTTGGAAAGTATCGTGTTAATTTAAGAAAAAATAAATTAATGACGGCTTATAGATTAAGAAGTGACGCTCGCGGTAGGTTGCCAGGCATACTTAATACTGAAGAATTGGCTTCAATTTGGCATTTCCCGATTGAAGCATCAGTTAAAGCGCCTTTAATTCAAAAAGCGCCTGGTAGAAAAGCTGAGCCGCCGGCTGGGTTGCCTGTTAGTATTGAGAGTTCGTCTAAAGATTTTGAATCAAATATGCCCAAGTCAGAAAATATTTTTGCGCCGGAAAATAAAATTGATATCGATAATTCAGAGCCTAAGTATAAAAATTCTCCGCCAGAGAATCTTCCAATAGTGTAACTTTTATAAAATTTTACTTAATATAATGATATGCCACAAGAAATAACAGTATTCGCGGAAACAAATTTTCGTAATCAATATAGAAAATTTGGCATTAAAACCGACGATCGCCGCCGGCATATGTATTTGATTGGTAAAACCGGCATGGGCAAATCAACTATTTTAGAAAATATGATTGTTGATGATATTAGATCAGGTAAAGGCGTTATGGTGGTTGATCCTCACGGCGATTTAGCAGAAAAAATTATTGAATATATTCCTTCTGGCCGGGTTAATGATGTAATTTATTTTAATCCTTCGGACATGGAATATCCGATTGCTTTTAATATAATTGAGCAGGTAGAGCCGCATCTAAGGCATTTAGTTGCTTCAGGTTTAATTGGAGTTTTTAAAAAACTCTGGGCAGATTCCTGGGGACCGCGTCTGGAGTATATTTTACGTAATGCTATTTTAGCAGTCTTAGATTATCCGGGCGCAACTTTACTCGCTATAACTAGAATGTTGTCAGATAAGAATTTTAGAAAAAAGGTTATAGAAAAAATACAGGATCCAGTAGTAAAATCTTTTTGGGTTAATGAATTTTCCGGTTATGCTAATAATTTTGCCTCAGAAGCGGTTTCGCCAATTCAAAATAAAGTTGGGCAGTTTTTATCTAGCGCGCTTATAAGAAATATCGTCGGTCAAGTAAAATCTTCTATTGATTTAAGAGAAGTTATGGATAAAGGAAAAATTTTAATCATGAATTTAAGCAAGGGAAGAATCGGTGAAGATAATTCTGCACTACTCGGCGCTATGATGATTACTAAAGTTCAATTATCAGCTATGAGCCGAGTTGATATTTCAGAAAAAGAACGAAAAGATTTTTATCTTTATATTGATGAATTTCAAAATTTTACAACTGACAGTTTCGCCAATATTTTATCTGAAGCCAGAAAATATCGCTTAAATTTAATTATGGCTCATCAATATATTGAACAGCTCGGAGAAATAGTTAAGCCGGCAGTTTTTGGTAACGTTGGTACTTTAGTAGTTTTTAGAGTGGGCGCGACTGATGCTGAAGAATTAGTTAAAGAATTTACTCCGATATTTACCGAAGAAGATTTGGTTAATTTAGCTAAATATGAATTTTATATTAAATTAATGATTGACGGCGTTTCGTCCGATCCTTTCTCTGCGCGCGGTCGAGCTCCTTTAACCGAAGAAGAAAAAACCGGCAATAAAGATAAGGTCATTAAAGTTTCTCGGGAAAGATATGCTAAGCAGAGATTAATGGTTGAAGATAAAATTAATCGTTGGCATACTAATGGCGACGAGGCAGAAAGTAAGCCAGATAAAAAACCGGAAAGAAAAGATTTTAGAGAAGCGCCAAGAGTTTCTTCGCCAGCGGTTAACGACAGAAATAATGGCTTTAGGCCAAAATCGGAAAATTTTAGACAATCTGACGATAATAAATATAATTATGTCTGTAGCCGTTGCGGTAAACCCACCCAAGTTTCTTTCGTGCCAGACGGAATTAGACCAATTTTCTGTAAAGATTGTTTAAGTTTAACTAAAAAAGAAAAGAAACAAGAATTAGAAGGTAGACTAGAAGCTAAAAAGCGTGAGTTATTAAATATTTCCAGCAAGGATAATTCAGGGGTTCGTGAAAATTTTTCCGATTTTAAGGCTGCGCCAGCCGTTAGTTTAGGACAGGCAATAAAAAGCGGACCAGTTAATTTTCAGGGAAGAAAAATTGAACCAAGGCGCGATAATTTCAGAAATGATAGTTCTAATAAAAATAACCATTCCGGCGTTGTCATAAAGGAGAATGAAGATATTATATTAAATAAAGAATAACTACTTTATTATTAAAAGGCGGCGGCGTCATAATATGGTGAAGTAGTTTTATATTTTTTATGGACAGGATTATAAATAATTCTTTTCTAAGTCTCGATAGTTTTTATAGCCATCATCCATTTTTAGATAGTATAGCTATAAATAATTATCAATTATTTACAATCATTTGGAATATTTTTTTAGCTTTATTGCCGTTAGTTTTTTATATAATTTTAAAATCATATTGGCTTCGCACCGGCCTTGTTAAATTTAATCAGAAAATAGTGGCGGCGGTTTTATTTATTTTTTGGTTATTATTTTTTCCTAATACAGCTTATATTATAACCGACATTAGGCATCTTCTAGATTATTGTCCGATAGATTCGCCAGACAGAGTCTGTTCGCTTAATGCCTGGATGATTATAATTTTTTTTACTTATGCTAGTTTTGGCTGGGTTTCTTTTTATTATATTTTGAAATTAATGTCAGATTTAGCTAATAAAATATTTAATAAATTAGAGCCTTATTTTTTCGTTGGCTTAATTGTCCCCATAACTTCTTTTGGTATTTTACTTGGCTTATTAAATCGTTTTAATAGTTGGGATATTTTTATTGCTCCGGCTCAACTCGCCCAAGCAGCTTTAGTTTATTTTCTAAATGTAAATTATTTTATAGATTGGTTTATTTTTACAATTTTTCTTTATCTATTATATTTTAGCGGTGAATGTTTGTTTAGAAAAATAAAAGATTAATTTATGGATTATTTAAAAATAAGTAAAGCAACCGATTTAGTTAATATTAAAGACAGGAGACTTTATCGCATTTTGGAAATTTTTCCTGGGTTTTTGTCATGGGCGACTTTAATATTTTTACTTGTTTTTTCAGCCGTTAAGCCGGTTTGGGTAGCTTATTTTATCATTGCTTTTGATGTTTATTGGCTGCTCTTAGTAGTTTATTTAGGCATAAATCTTTTTGCTGCTTATTTAGGCATGAAAAATAATTTAAAAATTGATTGGCGCGATCAATGTGAAAAATTGCCGCCTTCTTTAACTAATAATTTAAAATGGCAAGACATTATTCACTTAATAATTTTCCCGACTTATAATGAAAGTCTTGAAGTTATCAGGCCGAGTTTTGAAGCTTTAATTCAAGATGGTTACCCGACCGATAAAATGATTATGGTTTTAGCGATTGAAGAAAGAGCGGGCGAAGCCGCTAAGGAAAGAGCGCGAGCAATTGAGCTGGAATTTGCTAGTAAATTTAAACATTTTTTAATAACTGTTCATCCGGACGGAATCGCCGGAGAAATTAAGGGTAAGGGCGCTAATCAGGCTTGGGCGGGAAGGCAAGTTAAAAAAGAAATTATTGATAAATTTAATTATGATTATAATAAAATTTTAACCAGTATTTTTGATATGGATACGATTGTTATGCCCGGTTATTTTTATTGTTTAACTTATAAGTTTTTAACTGTTAAGGATCCATATCTGGCTAGTTATCAGCCGATACCGGTTTACCATAATAATATTTGGCAAGCGCCTTTTTTTGCCAGAGTCGCGGCAACCTCCAATACTTTTTGGCAGATGATGCAGCAGATTAGACAAGAAAAATTAGCGACTTATTCTTCACATTCTATGACCTGGCGAGCTTTAGTTGATATTGATTTTTGGTCAACCAATATGGTGAGCGAAGACTCTCGGGTTTTTTGGCATTGCTATTTACATTATAAAGGAAATTATCGCGTTGAGCCTTTATATTTTCCGGTTTCTATGGATGTCTGTATGGATGACACAAATTGGCAGACCATGAAAAATCTATATAAGCAGCAGAGGCGTTGGGGTTGGGGGGTGGAGAATCTTCCTTATTTAATGTTTAATTCCATTAAAGAAAGAAAAAAATTGCCGATCGGTAAAATGTTTAATAAAATTTTTACTCAACTTTATGGTTTTCATTCTTGGGCGACTAATGCGCTAATCATTGGCGTCATCGGTTGGATGCCCATGATTTTAGGCGGCGATCGCTTTAATATAACTGTTTTGTCAAGTAATTTACCAGTGGTATCGCGAACTTTAATGAGCGTAGCTATGATCGGCATGGTTTTTTCCGCGATTATTTCTTCTTTGCTTTTGCCTAAGAGGCCTAAACATTATGGTTTTTTAAAGAGTTTAACCATGATATTACAATGGATGATTTTGCCGGTTAGTATTATATTTTTTGGCTCTATTCCGGGGTTAGAAGCGCAAACTAGATTAATGCTTGGTAAATATATGGGTTTTTGGGTAACGCCAAAGGTAAGAAGAAACTAATTTTTAATGTGCTATAATATTAATAAATATGATTAAAGATGTAATAATTAAGCAGATAACTAAAAATGAGGATTCTAGGGGATGGTTAGCGGAATTTTATCGTCAAGACGAAGCCGAATATCAGCCGGTTATGGCTTATCTAAGCGTAACCAAGCCTGGTGTAATAAGAGGACCGCATGAACATAAATTTCAAGCTGATGGTTTTATTTTTATCGGTTCAGGTAATTTTGAATTGCATTTATGGGATAATCGAAAAAATAGCCAGACTAAAGATGAGTATATGAAATTGGAAGTTGGAGAAAACAATCCTGTTTTAGTAATTGTGCCGCCAGGCGTGGTTCATGGTTATAAAAATATTTCAAGCGTAGACGCTTGGTGCATTAATTTGCCAGATAAATTATACAAAGGTGAAGGGAAAAAAGAAGAAGTGGATGAAATTAGATGGGAGCAGGATAAAAACTCACCTTATAAAATATAATAATTTTTTTAATTTTATGTCTTGTATTTTTTGTAAAATTATCGCCGGTGAAATTCCGAGTTATAAAGTTTACGAAGATGAATTTACTTTAGCCTTTTTAGACATTAATCCGGTTAATCCAGGCCATACTTTAGTAATACCGAAAAAACATTTTGCTAATATTGACGAGGCGGACGAAGAAACTTTATCGCTAGTTATAAAAACTGTGAAAAAAGTAGGGGAGAGTTTAAAGAAAAATCTGGCAGCGCCAGGTTATAATGTACAAGAAAATAATGATCCGGCGGCCGGGCAGATTGTGCCGCATTTGCATTTTCATGTAGTGCCGAGAATTTTAGATGACGGGCTAGGTTTATGGCCTCAGAAAAAATATAAAGAAAATGAAGCCGAAGAAATTTTAAATAAAATTAAAATTATATAATGTTAGCTTCAAGTTTTTCTACAATTTTGCCTTGGGTTTTAGCCAACGGCTATTTAATGATTTTTGCCGCTATTATAATCGGCGGGCCGATTTTTATTTCAGCCGCAGCTTTCGCTGCGGCTTTAGGATTTTTTAATGTTTATATTATTTTTAGCTTGGCCTTTTTCGGCGAGATGGCGGTTGATGTCGCTCTTTATTTGATTGGTTATATTAGCCGCACCGGCATGGTTGAAAAATTTGGCCATTATTTTGGTTTTGACCATTCCAGAATTTTAAAATTGGAAAAATTTTTATATGAACACACCTGGAAAGCGCTTTTTGTAATTAAATATTCTCCGATTATACCAATACCAGGTTTTATTATTACTGGAGCGGCTAAGCTTAAATTTAAAAAGTTTTTTTATGTTTTATTTGCTTTAAGTTTGCCTAAAGCGGTTTTTTTTACGATATTAGGTTATTTTTTCGGGCGAGCCTATGATCAATTAGCGCAATATTTTTATTTTGGTCAATATTTTATAATTTTAGTTATAATTTTATTTATTTTCATAAATTATTTATTTAATAGGTTGTCTAAGAAAATTTCTAAAGAAGAAATTAATATAAAGTTGTAATATTCACCCCTGTTAGATATTTTATTTATTTTTTATAATTTTATAATAAAATAGCATTATCTAAATATATTTTCCGAAGATTAAATTTATGTCTAAATCTAACGGGGTAAAAATTGCTATTTTTTCAGATAATTTTTATCCAGAGTTAAGTGGTGTTGCCGACTCTATAGCTAAATTAGCGACTGAATTATCAAAACTAGGCCATGAAATATGTTTTTTTGCTCCACGCTATGGCGCTAAAGATTTTAAAGTTGTAAATTTGCCAGAAAAGGAATTAGATTTAGGTAAAAATATAAAAGTAAAACGTTTATTTGCTTTACCCGCGCCATTCGCCGGAGCGCAGTCAAGATTGGTTTTGCCGCTTTTTTCAGGACGATTATTTAAAGACTTTAAACCCGATATCGTCCATTCGCAACTTTTTTTAGGCGCTGGGCTTGATGCTTTAATCGCGGCTAAATTAAATAAATTGCCTTTCATCGGCACTAATCATACTTCAGTCACCGATTTTGTTTCCGGCAAGTTTTTAAAAAGGCAGAGTTTGAATTATGAAACTTGGTATTACAATCGTTGCGATTTCGTAACCGGTCCGTCAGAGTCAGTGCTTAAAGAAATGTTGGACAATGGTTTTAATAAACCGCATAAAGCTATATCCAATCCGATTGACATTAGCACTTTCTGTTCATCTGGCGATAAAATAGAAAATAAGAAAAAATTTAATTTGTCTAATCATGCTGTCGTTTATGCCGGCCGCTTATCTCCAGAAAAAAATATAGATGTGATTTTAAAAGCCGTTGCCTTAACGAAAAAAAAGATTAAGGATATTAATTTGGCTATCGCCGGTTCAGGAAAAATCGAAAACAAACTTAAGCAACTTACTAAAGAATTAAATTTAGAAAATGAAGTTAAGTTTTTAGGGACATTAAGTAAAATTGATTTGGCTAAATTATATCGAGCTTCGGAAGTTTTTGCTATTGCCTCTACGTCAGAAACTCAAAGCATGGTATTAATGCAAGCCCTAGCTTGCGGTTTGCCGGCAGTGGCGGTTGATGCGCGAGCTTTGCCTGAATATGTTAATGAAAAAAATGGTTATGTGGTAAAGGCGGGAGACGAAAAAGCCATGGCGGAAAAATTTATTTTAATTTTAGAAAATAATGAGTTACGCGATAAATTAAGCCAAGGCGCTTATAACTTTGTTCAGCAATTTTCCGCTCCAAATATCGCGAGAGTTTGGGAAAAATTATATATTAAAGTTATAGAAGATTATAAAAATAAAGCTTGAAAATTAATAGATTAATAGTATAATGAGATAGAAGTTGAAAAAACTGTTTTTTTAATTTTATCTAATATTAAATAAAATTTATGAAATTAAGCGTAGTAATCCCAGCCTATAACGAAGAAGAACATATCGGTGGCTGTTTAAATTCAATTTTAGCGGAAATGAATGGTAAAAATTATGATATGGAAATCGTAGTGGTTAATAATGCTTCAACTGATAAAACCAGAGAAATTATTGCTTCATTTCCCGAAGTTAAATTAGTTGACGAACCTGATAAGGGTTTAGTAAAAGCGCGTCGCGCCGGTTATTTAGCTTCGACAGGCGAATTAATTGCTAATATTGACTCCGACACTAGAATGACGCCAGGTTGGCTTGATCAAGTGTTTAAAGAATTCGCTAAAAACGATAAACTTGTTGCCTTAAGCGGACCGTTTATTTATTATGATTTATCAAAAAATGCCAGAGCGGCGGTAAGAACATTTTATTATGCTGGATTTTTTTCTTACTTAATTAATCGTTATGTCCTCGGCGTCGGCTCGATGCTTCAGGGTGGTAATTTTGTAGTAAAGAGAAAAGCCATGGAAGCGATCGGCGGCTTTAATTCAGAATTTGATTTTTGGGGAGAAGACGCAGATTTAGCGCGACGCTTAGTTAAAGCGGGTGATGTTAAATTCACTTTTGATTTGCCGATTTACGCTTCTGGCAGAAGATTAGAAAAAGATGGCATGGTAAAAACTGGTTGGCGCTACACCATAAATTATTTTTCCACGATATTTTTTAAAAAACCTTATGATACAGTAAAAAAAGATTTTAAAGGTAAATATGAAAAAACCTTAGCAAAAATTAAGGAGTAATTAATTTAATTTTTTATGAAAATATTAGTTACCGGCGGCGCCGGTTTTATCGGTTCAAACTTTATAAGATATTGGTTAAATAAATATCCGAATGACTCTATAGTTAATTTGGATGTTTTAACTTATGCGGGAAATTTAGAAAATTTGCGCGAAGTAGAAAATAATAAAAATTATAAATTTATTAAAGGTGATATTTGCGATAAAAATTTAGTTAACGATTTAGTGAAGGAAGTTGATGCGATTGTTCATTTTGCTGCAGAATCGCATGTTGACCGTTCAATTTTAGACGCGGAAAATTTTATTAGAACTAATGTTTTAGGAACTTATAATTTATTAGAAGCGGCTAAAAATAATGGTAATAAACGTTTTCATCATATCTCAACGGACGAGGTTTTTGGCCACTTAGGTTCAGATGACCCAGCCTTCAATGAATCAACGCCGTATGCCCCTAGGAGCCCTTATAGCGCCTCTAAAGCGGCTTCAGACCACTTAGTCAGGGCTTATGGGCAAACTTACGGTTTACCTATAACTATTTCTAATTGTTCAAATAATTATGGTCCTTTTATGTTCCCAGAAAAGCTTTTTCCGCTTTTTATTACGAATTTAATGGAAGGAAAAAAAGTTCCGGTTTATGGAGATGGCATGAACGTTCGCGATTGGCTTTATGTTGAAGACCACTGCGAAGCCATTGATATAATTTTAAAAAAAGGAAAAATCGGTGAAACATATTGCGTCGGCGGAAATAGCGAAAAATCAAATATTGAAATTACTAAAAAAATAATTGAGCTTATGGGTAAAGATGAAAGTTCGATTGAATATGTAAAAGATCGTCCAGGCCATGACAGAAGATATGCGATTGATTTTTCAAAAATAAAAAGTGAATTAGGCTGGGAACCTAAAGTTTCGTTTGAAGAAGGTTTGAAGAAAACTATAGAATGGTATAAAAATAATGAAAGTTGGTGGAGAAATATAAAGTCCGGCGATTATCAAAAATATTACGAAAAGCAATATGGTAAATAGAAAAATTCTGCCAAGTCTAACTACAATTACACCCGGCGAATGGAGAAATAAAATTAAAGAAATTGACGAATTAGGGCTTAAAGAAATTTCTTTATTTCCGACTTGTCTTAATATTGAAGAGCGGCGCGAACTTTACGGATTATTAGAAAATACCGGAATAGTAAGTATCCCGCATGTTCATTTAAGAGGTCAAGACACAGAAAGCTGGGAGCTTGATTATTTGGTTGAAAAGTTTAAAACACAAGTTTTTAATATTCATCCCGCGGAGGTTATTAACTTTGTCAAAGGAAATGAAAAATATAAAGATCGGATTTATGTAGAAAATTTATTAATGGATGACAATTTTAAAGAAGCTATAAATTATTGCGCTGGAGCTTGTATAGATTTTTCTCATTGGGAAGATTATGGCTTTATGAAAAAATTTCCGAATTATGAAGAATTTCCAGAGTTATTAAAAAAATATAAAATTGGCATTAATCATATTTCAGCCGTAAAAAAGGAAATAGTCCATTATCATGACAATTTTTATAATCAAGATTTTTATAATTATAGCGATCACAATTTAACAGATTTGTCTGAACTCGATTATATTAAAAAGTATAAAAATTATTTAGCAGATATAATTAGTATAGAACTTGAAAATCCGCTTAAACGTCAGTTAGAAGCTAAAGAATATTTAGAAAAAATAATTAATTCATAAACCTTTGAAAACTTTTTCCCCACAAGGGGATAAATAGAAAAAGTTTTCACCCTAAAGGGTATAAACAATACTTTACCCGACGAGAGGGGTAAACAAAAAATATAATGTATAAAGTTAAAATTTAATAGCGAGTAGAATTCTACGGCCATTAAATTTTAACTTTATAAAATAATATGAAAATATTAATTTTAGGCGCTAAAGGGAACCTCGGTCAGCAATTAGTAAAAATTTTTTCACCGGATAATGACGTTATCGCTTGGGGCAGGGGAGAAATTGATATTAGCGATCGAGAGTTAATATTTAAAAAAATCACTGATTTAAAACCCGAGTTGGTAATTAATGCTGCGGCTTATAACGCGGTTGATAAATGCGAAGCTAACGACGAAGAATATGATTTAGCAAAAAAAGTTAATATTGATGGGCCAAAATTTTTAGCTGAAGCTTGTTTAAAAGCTAATGCTACGCTAGTTCATTATTCAACTGATTATGTTTTTGACGGTAAAAAAAAGCATGGTTATAATGAAACCGATGAACCTAAGCCGATTAACCGTTATGGCAAAACTAAATTTCATGGCGAAAAAAGAATTTTAGAGCTTAGCGGCAAGGGTTTAAAATGGTATTTGATTAGAACTTCAAAATTATTTGGGCCAAAAGGCGAGAGTGAAATAGCTAAGCCAAGTTTTTTTGATATTATGATAGAGCAAAGCAAAAGCAGTCAAAATTTAAAAGCGGTTAATTCGGAAGTTAGCTGTTTTACTTATACGCCTGATTTAGCTAAAGCGACTAAAGAGTTAATTGAAAAAGATTACGGATATGGCATATATCATCTAACAAATATCGGGTTTGGCAGTTGGTATGAAGCCGCTATAGAATTATTTAAAATAACCGGCCAAGATATAAAAGTTGAGCCGATAAAGTCAGAAGATTTAGCGCGTCCGGCGAAACGGCCGAAATATTCGGTTTTACTTAATACAAAATTCCCGTCATTGAGAGATTACCGCGAAGCTCTGAAAGAATATTTGAAATAAATTAATATATAATGTCATTGCGAGCGACTGAAAGGAGCGAAGCAATCTAACGGACAATTTACTAAACTAATAGTTCGCGAGATTGCTTCGTCGCTCAAGCTCCTCGCAATGACGAATAAATTTTATATGCGTGGAATTATTTTAGCCGGAGGCACGGCGACAAGGCTGTTTCCTTTAACGGCGACAACTTCAAAACAACTTTTACCGATTTATGATCGGCAGATGATTTTTTATCCTCTTAATGTTTTAGTTAAGGCTGGCATTAAAGATATTTTAATAATTATTTCGCCCGAGCATTCAGGTCATTTTCTTAATTTGCTCGGTTCAATTTTTGAAAGAAATGATATCCGCCTAGAATTTAAAGTTCAAAAAACTCCGCGCGGTTTAGCCGACGCTTTTATTATTGGCGAAAATTTTATCGGCAATGATAATGTTACTATGATTCTGGGCGATAATATTTTTGAAGACGATTTTTCCGAAGATATTAAAAATTTTAAAAGCGGCGGCAAGGTTTTTGCGGTAAAAGTTCCAGATCCGGAAAGATCCGGCGTGGTGGTGTTTGACGAGAATATGAAAGCCGTAAAAATTGTAGAAAAACCTAAAGAATGGCTTAGCGATTATATTGTTCCCGGGCTTTATATTTATGATAATCGAGTAATAGAAGTTGCGAAGCAAGTTAAACCAAGTGATAGAGGAGAAATTGAAATTACTGATTTACATAATTGGTATTTAGAAAAAGGGCAACTTGAAGTCGGCTTAGTTAAAGGCAAATGGTTAGATGCCGGCACTTTTGACTCTTTACTCGAAGCCGGCCAATATGTTAAGGAAAAAAAGTTAAACGAAAAATTTGATCCGATAATTAACAAGGCGATAGAAGAATTTAATGAAGAGTTAAAAACTTTAGCGAAAAAGAAAATATAAATTTATTATGCGCTTATACATTGGCTTTATAACTTACGGCGAATTAACAGCAAAATATTTGCCGTATTTTTTACCAAGCCTTAAAAATCAAAACCTTAAAGATTTTAAAATTTTAGCGATTGATAATAGCGAAACCGCTGAAAACGAAAACGCGAAATATATTAAAGAAAATTTTTCAGAGATTAACTTAAAGTGGTCTGGGGAAAATTTGGGTTTCTCTAAGGCTTTTAATTTAATGATTAAACAGGCCTTAAAGGAAGGGGCGGAATATTTTTTAGCAATTAATCCTGACATAATACTAGAAAATGACGCTTTAGAAAAATTAGTAATGGCTATGGATAATAATAGCGAATTAGGTTCGGCAACCGCTAAAGTTTTAAAATGGGATTTTATCAATCAGAAAAAAACTAAGATTATAGATAGCTGCGGTATTAAACTTTTGCCCGGTTTAAGATTCGTTGATTTTCGGGAAGGGGAGCAAGATAATAAAGATTGCGACGATGAAATAATCGGCGTTTCCGGCGCTTGCGCGATTTATCGTTTAAGCGCTTTAGAAAAAGTAAAAGAAAATGGACAATATTTTGACGAATCAATGTTTATGTACAAAGAAGATTGTGATTTAGCTTATCGGCTTTTTTTAGATAATTATAAAGCTAAATGCGTTAACGACTCAATCGTTTATCATGATCGGTCTAGTGCCGGTAAAGGTGAGGGTAATTTAGCCGTTATTTCAAATAGAAAAAATAAAAGCCGATTGGTAAAGCAATTATCGTTTTTAAATCAGCAGATTATTTTTGTAAAATATTGGCGTTTACAAAGTTTAATTAATAAAATAGCGATTATCTGGTTTGAAATTAAAATGTTGGTTTTTGCATTATTTTTTGAACAGTATTTATTAAAGGAGTATTTAAAAATTTTTAAGATAAAAAATAAAATAATATCACGCTACAATAATGCGATTAAATAATGTTTATAATAAAAATTTTTATAAAACCATTAAAGGCGGTTCAAGCGGTTCGGCGGCTTTAGTAGCGCCGATAATTATGAATTTTTTAAAACCAGCCAGTATAATTGATATTGGCTGCGGTACCGGCGAGTGGCTAAAAGAATTTTCTGAATTTGGCGTTGAGGTGACGGGCGTTGACGGAGATTACGTGCCGAGAGAATATTTAAAAATTGCAAAAGAAAAATTTATTGCTCATGATTTAAGCCGGCCCTTTACGATAGAAAAAAAGTTTGATTTAGCAGTATCTTTAGAGGTGGCCGAGCATCTTCCGAAAAGCCGCGCGGAATCATTTATTAAAGAATTAACCGATTTAGCTCCGGTAATTTTATTTTCCGCAGCCATTCCCGGCCAGGGCGGACATAACCATATTAACGAACAATGGCCAAGCTATTGGGTAAATTTTTTCGATAAATACGGTTATGCGCCTATAGATATTTTAAGAGAGTTAATTTGGGATAATGAAAAAATAGAATGGTGGTATCGCCAGAATTTATTATTATTTATTAACAAATCAAACATAGAAGATTATCCATTGCTAAAAGATAAAGTAAAAAAGAATGTCGGTTTTATTAATTTAGTTCATCCTGAAAATTATTTATTAAAGCAAAGCAGTTTTAGAAAAATTGTTAGAACAATCTTATTAAAATTAGGCTTATAAAATATGCAGAAGATTTCAGCTTGCCTAGTAATACATAATGAAGAAAAAAATATTGCGAGATGCTTAGCGAGCATTAAGGAGGCGGTTGATGAGATAATTGTTGTGCATGACGGCGAATGTTCTGATAATTCTTTGGAAATTTGCCGCGCTTTCGGCGCTAAAATTTTTATTCGCGAGCACGCTGGTTTTATGGAAGCTCATTTGCCGTTTTGTTTTGATCAGGCTGAAGGGGATTGGCTTTTAAGAATTGACGCCGATGAATATTTATCAGAAGAATTAAAAAATAATTTAAGATCGTTAATGCAAGATGAAAAAGTAGCTGCCTATGAATTTTTATGGCTTATCTATAAAGATAAAAAATCCATAAGCCATAATTGGCCGCATAAAGTTTGTTTTTTTAGGAAAAACAAGATTTCATTTTTAGGAGTAATTCATTATTTGCCGGAAATTAGCGGCGCGATTTATAGAAGTAAGCTTGAATTAATTCATCAGCCGGATTATTATAATTTTACTTGGCAATGTTTTAGGGTTAAATGGCTTAATTGGGCTAAAGCCCAAGCGGCTAATTATTTTAAAGATTTTTCAGTGATTTCTAAATTTAATTATTACAGAAGCGATTGGCCGTTAAAGATTAGATTAAGAAAAAGGTATCCGTTATTATTAATGCCAGTTGAATTTACTTCAACGATAATAAAAGATTTACTGAGCGGCGGATATCGTGAATTTTTTATAGGTTATAAATCGGCTTTAATGTATGCCGTTTATCGCGTTATGGTAAATTATTATATTTTTTTAAGAAAGATAAAATAATATGGATATATCAATTATTATTGTTTCCTGGAATGTCAGGGAAAAATTAAAAGATAATTTAAGGGCGATTTTTGAAAGCAAAAATATTAATTTTGAAGTTTTTGTGGTTGATAATAATTCGGCCGATGGTTCGGTTGAAATGGTAAAAAATGTTTACCCAGAAGTAAAATTAATCGCTAATCAAGAAAATTTAGGTTTTGCTAAAGCCAATAATCAAGCCATTAAACAGGCGAGCGGTGAATATATTTTATTATTAAATCCTGACATGAGAGTTTTTGATGATACTTTAGCCAGAATGTTTTCTTGGATGAATGCGCATGAAAAAGCCTGGGTGGCGGGATGTCGGTTAATAGACGAAAGCGCCAGGGTCGTTAAGCAGGTGCGCCGTTTTCCAACCTTGTTTGACCAATTAGCGATTATTTTAAAAATTCCTCATATTTTTCCGGCCGTTTCCAATAGATATTTAAGGAACGACTTTGATTATTTAAAAGCGGCTTCGGTTGATTCGGTTAGGGGCGGTTTTTTTATGATCAGGCGAGAAGCAGTTGAAAAAATTGGTTTACTCGACGAAAGATTTTTTCTTTGGTATGAAGAAGTTGATTATTGCAAGCGCGTTAAAGACGCTGGCGGAGAAGTCTGGTATATGCCGACGGCTGAATGTATTGATTTGGTCGGCCAAAGTTTTAAGCAGGTCAATGTATTAATGAAGCAAAAGTATTTCCGCGATTCAATGTTGTCATATTTTAAAAAATGGCATCCAACTTACCAATATTTTATTTTAAAATCAGCTTGGCCGATTGGCTTATTTATCGTTAAAGTAGGGGAGAAGCTTAAAATTAAAAGTAGAGCTAAAACTTAATGTTTAATTTTTGTATAGTGTGCTATAATTATATTAGCATAGGGAATTTCCAATTTTTTGGAAATTTAAGGACTCGAAAACTATAGAGAAAAAAAAGGAGGGGGCGGCCGTGAAAAAAAGACTTATCGCTGGCATGAAAGAGTTTTTTAAGCATTTAAAGCATTTAGACTTTAAAAAGAGTTTCATCGGCGCATATAAGGGTGCACTTTTTCTCTAAACCTGTTTTCGCCGGCGTAAGTTTATAACACGCCGGCTTTTTTTAACTAAAAAACCACCTGTTTATTTTGGTGGTTTTTTTGTGTTTTATAATTAGATTGATTGTTGATTTTTCCCCTCATCTAATAATTTGCCTTGAATTTGGTGTATTTCTTTCCATTTTTCCTTAAGATCGGATTTATATCCGCCTAGCATTTTAGTGATATTATTTACTTCTTCATTAATTTCTCTTTCGCTTTTTTTATCTCCGTGCGGGAATTTTTTTATACTGTTTTCATAAAGTTTATTCTCGAGTTGTTGAATTTTATTAGATATATTAGAAGCTTCTTCTAAAGCTTCATCATGTTTTTTTGAAAGTATTTCCGAAGTATTTTCTTGGATTTTAAAATTTTCCATAGATAGATTTATAAACTTGTTGAATTATTATGCGAAATTAGTTAAAATGAAAGTAATGATTGTTAGTTTAATTATAGCAAATATTTTGTGTTTAGCAAATTAAAATATTGGAATGACTTGCTTTTTTTCTAAACTTATGTTATAGTATTTTAATGTAATTTTTTCGCTAAATTAAATGAAAAAAATTAATAAAAAACAGGAAAAACATTCAGCTGATCGCGATCAAGACGGTTTAAGCGATTGGGAAGAAACTCATATTTACGGGACCGATCCGGACGATCAAGATACTGACGGCGACGGCGTAAGCGACGGCGACGAAGTATTTTTAGGTAGAAATCCGCTCGGTTCGGGCAAACTCAAAGATTTATTTATTCCTCATAAAGGCAATAATTATGAACCGCGATCGCTTCATCCCGGAAGAATCTTTTTTCATGCCGCTTCGGCTATCGCCGTTAAAGCGGTGATGGTTGTTTTAGTTGTGTTATTTCCGCTTAGCGCCTGGCTTTCGCCAGACATCGCTTTAGAACAAGGCAGAAAAATTATTGCACTCACTAATAACATTAGAAAAAATTTAAGTCTTAGCATTTTAGTAGAAAATCATAAATTGAATCAGGTGGCTTTCGCTAAGGCCGAAGACATGCTTTTAAAAGAATATTTTGCTCATATTAGTCCGGAAAATAAAGGGCTTAATTATTGGTTAAGCCAGGCTAATTTTAAATACGCTGTGGCTGGAGAAAATTTAGCTATGGGGTTTGCCGGCGCGGAAGAAGTTGTGGCCGCTTGGGAAAAGAGTCCGACTCATTATGCCAATATTATTGATAAAGATTATACTTTAATCGGCGTCGGTATGACCGAGGGCCAATTTAAAGGCGTAGATACTAATTTAGTAGCTCAATATTTCGCCGCTCAAGCCGAAGAAGTAAAAGTTGAGCCGGTTGCGACCGTTAAACCAGCCGTTTCTATCCCAATGCCGGTAAGTTCAGAAAAGAAAAACGTTTTAGCCGAAAAAACAACCGCTAGCCCGGTTATAGATCAGGAAAAAACTAAAGTCGTCGCTGTAACGACTCCGGTTAAAAATGAACAAGCAGTAAAAGTTGAAGCCTATTTAGCTCCGGAAACTAAAAAAGCCCAAGCGACCGTAGGCGATACAAAAATAGTTTTACAAAAAGATGAAAGTGAACCGAATAAGTGGAGCGGGGAGGCGGTTGTCTCGACTGTTTCTAAAACTTCAGCGCCGCTTTCGCCAGCAGCCATAACCGTCGTTAGTACTTCAGGCCAAACGGTTGTTTCCGATATTAATCAGGAAAATATCCAGCCGCGACAAATTACACCGTTAGAACAATATTTTTTCTTAAAGAATCATCCGACTAAAAGTTTAGAATTAATTTTTAATATCAGTGCAATTTATTTTAAAGTAATTTTATTTCTAGCGATTATTTCATTACTGCTTAACATTTTTATAGAAATCAGAAGACAGCATCCGCATTTAATCGCTTCGGGCGCCGGGTTAATTTGTTTGTTAATTTTATTTATATTATTCTAAAAATATTTAAAAAAGTCATTATTTTTATATAATGATTTTTTTAGTTCCTGTCAATATTGACAAAAACCGTAATTGTGCTAAGAATATATAGTCATTATTACGCATATTAGCAAAAATTATTTAAAAATTTATATATAATATTTACTAATAAAGTTATTTCTTATTCGGCTTTTATGCCGAAATAACGCATAACTTAGAAAATTATGAAAATCTTAACATTAAAAAATCAAATGCTAAAAAGCAAAGTATTTTTTATGTGCGCCGCTCTTATTTTAGGCGGTTTTTTAATTGCCGGAACAGTTTCGGCTGCTAGCGTAGGTCCTTTAAATCCGTATGGTATATCCGAAACAAATACCTCGGATGTTAATTGGGATAGGATTTGGCATTGCACCGCGTCTTTCCCGTGGGGAGGATGTTATGATGGTTATTATACTTATTCTCGCGATAATGTAAAAGTTTCTGACAACCAATACGCTACAGTATCATTAGATAATTATGAAACGTCAGAATATATAAAAGCCGCAAATTTTGGTTTTGCTATTCCTACTAGCGCTACTATAAATGGTATAGTCGTTGAAATTGAAAGAAAAGCTAATCATGACTCTGGTGATACTTGTTGGGGAGGTAGTCATTATTCTCCAGTTAGAACCGAAGAAGTCAAACTGATCAACGCTAGCGGTTCTATAACTAGCACTAACAAAGCTCCGGGATCAAATTATACAAAAAGTGATGCTTATGAAAGTTATGGTAGCTCAAGCGATTCATGGGGAGAAACTTTAACCAGAGATTATATTAATGATACTGATTTTGGAGTTGCTATTAGAGTAGAAAAAAATGGAAGTGGATGTGGCGATGTAATCGCGAGCATAGATCATGTAAGAATGACAGTTTATTATACTCTTGATACTACTGCTCCAACATCTTCAGTAACATATCCGACCGAAGGAGCTATTTTAAAAGGAACTATTGAAGTAACTGCCGATGCTTCTGATTCAGAATCAGGAGTTAATAGCGTTATTTTTCATCGCGCTTCAGATCCGACAATAATCGGAACTGATACTACTGCTCCATATTCTGCTTTTTGGAATACGACCGATGTCGCTGATGGAGATCATAGTGTTTGGGTTGATACTTATGATAATGCCGGAAATCATGCAACTTCAACTTCAGTTAACGTTGTAGTTGATAATACCGCTCCGGTAATTACAGCTCCAGCTAATCAAGAATTTGAAGCGACCGGACCAATGACTACCCCAACTTTAACTCCGGCCACGGCTACTGATAATATTGATACTGATGTAGCCATTGATTATTCTCCGAAAGATTTTGCTTTAGGAACTTGGGAAGTCACCTGGACTGCAACTGATGATGCTGGCAATGTTTCAACTGCTACTTCTAGTGTTACTATTGTTGATACAACACCTCCAGCTATTACTTTATTTGGGAATAACCCTTTTGACCTCTATATAAATGAGCATTATCACGATTATATTTCTGAACCAGATTATTCAGCTATAGATTTAGTTGACGGTGATTTAACTGGTACTGAATCTGTAACCGTTGAAGGAAAAGAAGATTTAGACAATGGAACTAAAAATGGAGAGTTAGGGCTTTACAGTATAACTTATACGGCCGTTGATTATAGTGGTAATACTTCGTCAATTACTTATAGAGCTGTTTATGTTGTAGAGAAAAATAAACCAATTATTTATAGAACCGGTCCAAGCCCAGTAACCGTTGAGAGAGGTTCAACTTATACTGATGAAGGCGCGACCGCTGTAGACAGAGATGGTTCTGATATTACTGAAGATATTATTACTAACAATCCAGTTGATTCCAATGTAGTTGGAAATTATACTGTGACTTATGATGTTACTGGAGCTGATATCGGCGACAATACAGGTACATCAACAGCCGATCAGGCGATTAGAGTTGTAAATGTTGTTGATACCGTTTCTCCGACGGCCACTATTTCATATTCAGAAACCGCTACCACTACAGATGATGTTGTTGCCACTTTAGTTCCGAGCGAACCGGTTACAGTTACTAATAACGGCGGTTCAGATAGTTATACATTTACTAGCAACGGAGATTTTACTTTTGAATTTGTTGATGGTTCAGGAAATACTGGCTCAACAACTGCGATTGTCGCTAATATAGATAGACAAGCGCCAGGCGTTGTCGCTCCGGTTATTGCTACTACTCCAACAACCGTTGAAATTACTTTTGATGAAGAATTAATGAATAATGAAGGAGAAGAAGATGGACATAGTCCAAAAATAGAAGATTTCTGCGTTTATCGCGGCGGTTTTGAATTGGCTACTGCCTTATTAGTCGAAGATTTAACACCAGAGTATATTTTAAGATGCGATCGTGGCAGCCATCCAATTGAAATAACCGGAATTTCTTACGCTGACAAAGTCGTAATTTTAACTTTAGCCGAACCTTTCGAAGTTGGCGATGAACCGACTTATGAAATTCTACCGGTTGATTTTAGAGCGAATATAGATAACACTATAGTTGATTTATATTATAATTTCTTATCAGAAATAATTGCCGGCCCGATTGTTGATAGAATTTTACCAGTTTTAACTTTAAACGGCGATAACCCGATGAATTTAAATGTTGGCGAATCTTACAGCGAACCAGGCGCTACCGCTTCTGATATTTTGGATGGCAACTTAACTGAAGCTATTGAAATTTCCGGGACGGTTGATACAGGAACGGCCGGAACTTATACTGTTAATTATTCTGTGACTGATGCGGCTTTAAATACTGCCACTTCGACTAGGACTGTTAATGTTAACGGAACTTCAGGCAGTTTATTGGGCGGTGCTTTTATGAACGGCGGCAGCGTTACAGTTCATCCTTGTACCGAAGTAACTTATAGCGATTGGGGAACCTGCAATAACGGCATGCAATATCGCAACATCTTAACTCAGTTGCCTGCGCTTTGTAATTTAACTTTAGCTCAGCAAAACGCCGCTGCTAGATCTTGCGGTGGAGCAGTCTTAGGCGTTAAGTTTTATCCAGACGGTTCATTATTAAGAAGTTTAACAACCCACAGAATATATTATATTATTGATGGTAAAAAGAAATATATAAGAAATTTCATTGAACTCTGGCAATATAGAGGTATTCCTATTATTAATGTTGGCGATGATGTTTTAGCTCAATATCCTGATTATATCGGCGATGTCTTAGGCGTTAAAGTTTATCCGGATGGGTCGCTTTTAAGAAGCATCTTAACCAGAAAGATTTACTACATTATGAATGCGGAAAAGTTATATATAAAGAATTTAGTTGAACTTTGGAAATATAGAGGTATCCCGATTATTAATGTAGCAGAAGAAATTTTAGCTCAGTACCCGGATGCGAAATAATTTTTGTTAAGATAATAAAGACCCTGCCTTTAATTAAAGACAGGGTCTTTTAATTTTAGCCATAATTAATAGATATCTTGACAAATCAATTTTGTTATGTTAAAAATAAATAATAATTATTTCTATTTAATATAAAAAATGTATGAAAAATAAAATATTAAAAATAACTTTTAAAAAAGCGATTTTTATGTGCGCCGCTATTTTAATAGGCGGTTTTTTTATGTTTACTAAAAATGCTTTAGCATTAGTTATTTTTGATTTTACTCCGCCTTCAGTTTCTATTACATCTCCGTCTGATGGCATCTCCGTAAATGGTACAATTACCATAAGCGCGGATGCGACCGATGAAGATTCTGGAATTAATCGAGTTGAATTTTGGCAATCAGATATCGTAGCGCTCCCTTCTGTAAAAATTGACGAAGATATAACTTCTCCTTACTCAACAAGTTGGGATACAACTTCTGTCAATGACGGAACTTATTATATACTTGCTAAAGCTTTTAACGGAAACGGAAATTTTTCTTTATCATCTTATATTACTATTATCGTAAACAATAATCCGCCGGTTCTTCACTTACCATCGGATATGAACGTTACAACTAATAGTTTAGACGGCGCTATAGTAAATTATGCGGCGACTGCGACTGACGCTAATCCAAAAAAACCAGCAGTAACTTGCGATCCGGTTTCTGGTTCAACTTTCGCCGTCGGCGCGACCAAGGTTAATTGTTCTGCGACTGATGCGGAAGGGATGATATCTGAAGGCAGTTTTAATGTTACGGTTAATTATGTTGCTCCGGCTGTAAGTGAAAATAGCAGCAGCGGTTTTAGTACAACATTTAATTCATGCACCGATGTAGTTTACGGCGATTGGGGAGAATGTATTAATGGTATAGAATCGCGCGATATTACAAGTCAATCCCCGAGCTTATGCGATTTAACTTTGAGCCAGTTAGCCGGGAAATCAAGAAGTTGTGAATCATCAACCGCAACCAGCACGCCGGAAATAACTAATCAAGAAACATCCAGCTCAACCAGCACTTCCGAGATAGCTACTTCTACGGAAGGCGAAGTTTTAGGCGTTAAAGCGTATGCTAATGGCTCATTATTAAGAAGCCTAGTAACTAAAAAGATATATTATATTATAAACGGCCAGAAAAAATTAGTAAGAAATTTAGCTGAACTTTGGCAATATAGATTAGCTAAAAGAATAGATGTTTCTGAAGAGATTTTAGCTCAATATCCTGATTATACTGGCGAAGTTTTAGGCGCTAAAACTTACCCCAACGGTTCGCTTTTACGAAGTTTAATAACTAAAAAGATATATTATATTACCGATGGTCAGAAAAAACATATTAGAACTTTAGTTCAACTTTGGCAGTACAAAAATTTAAAAATAATAAATGTCAGTGAGGAAGTATTAGCTCAATATCCGGACGTAGCCGGCGAAGTTTTAGGCGCTAAAACTTATCCTGATGGTTCGCTCTTAAGAAGCGCGGTTACTAAAAAGATATATTATATTATTAATGGAGAAAAGAAGTTTATAACTTCAGGTCAAAGTTGGAATTACGGGAATTTACTTATGACCAATATTATAGAAGTTGGCGAAGAAGTTTTAGCTCAATATCCTAACGCGAAATAATTAAAATTTAATTATAAAACTATGAAAATTAAAAAATCTAAAAATTTATTTTCAAAAATGCGCGATTTTAGCGTTCTAGCGGTTACAATTCTTGTTATGGTTAACATGATTGTGGCCAGTAGTTTTTTAGCCGTTAATTTTACTTTCGCCGGAATATCAGATTCAGACGGAGATGAGGTTGACGATTCTATGGATAATTGTGTTTACATTTCTAATTCTGATCAGGCTGACGCAGACGGAGATGAGGTTGGCGATGTTTGCGATAATTGCGTTGCTACAGCTAACGCAGATCAAGCAGATGCAGATGGGGATAAAATTGGTGATGCTTGCGATAATTGCCCAGCCATGGCTAATACTGATCAAGCCGATTCTGATGCTGATGGTGTGGGAGATGTTTGCGAAGAAGGTGGCGGCGGCGGACCGGTTGATACTGATAGCGACGGTATACCCGATGATTCAGATAATTGTCCGACAGTATCTAATTCTGATCAAGCTGATGCGGATTCTGACGGCGTTGGCGATGTTTGCGATACCGGAGAATTGTTAGGTGAATTAGTAAATCCGGTTGAACCTTTAACCGTTTATCAAAACACTCCATTTACTTTTACCTCAAAAGTAACTTGTAACAATGGAGCCTGCGGAGATATTACGGCAACTTTAGACCCCGAGTCTGTTAGAGTTTTAATATATAACCCAAATTCAGTAGGACCTAACGGCGAATATTGTGTGGGGGAATATGGAAAATTGCCTTATCAATATTTATCCGATAATGGCATTGATTATACTTATTGGTGTAATTCCAATGTTGTTGATGCTAGTGTACTTGCTAATTATAATGTTTTATATTTGGGGCGATCTCGAGAGACAGGATATGTTAATACAACTGATTTAAGAAATTGGGTTGAGCATGGCGGCGGCCTTATATTAGAAAGTAATGGCGATAATTATGAAGCAGGAACGAGTAATCCAATTTGGCCGAGTATATATGATTTATTCGGTTATAATAGCGATTTAGCCGGTATGGAGGCGTGGGGAGATTGTGCATATAGCGGTATTATAAATAAATATACTGATCATCCTATTTGGGATGGAATATCTGGTAGTGTTGGTAGCAGTAATAGCGGTCTTTATGAATGCGATATAAATGATTCTCATATTGGGACTGGTATTAAAATAGGATACAACGAAAGAAATTCCCAAAATCCTATTGTTAATATTTTTGGTTCAGGCAGAACTTATTCAGCCGGTTCAGCCGATTATACCGTTAATGAGGATTCTCAAAAATATTTTCTTAATGTTATAAGGTGGGTCGCGAGCGGAGGTAAAGGTGTAATTCCAATGAATTCCGGCAATCCTTTTTATACAACTTCGCAAAATCCTCAGACTAGCACTGATGCTGAATGTCTTGCTAATATGCAGACTGGAGCTTCTTGCGAACAATCCTGGTCAGTAATGCCGACCGGCAGACAAGGACAAACTTATGAATTTTTTACAGTGTATGATTCTTCGTTAGGCGCTCAAGCCACTACTACTAAAGTAGATGTTACAATTTTTTGCGATGATCAAGATGATGATGGTGTTTGTGTGGATGTTGATAATTGTTCAGAAACAGCCAATGCTAATCAAGCGGATACAGATCATGACGGCATCGGCGATGTTTGCGATCAATGTCAAAATGATAATAATGATTGCACCGCTCCGGTTATAACCTTAAACGGCGATAACCCGATGAATTTAAAAGTTGGTGAAGCATATAACGAACCGGGCGCGACCGCTTTAGATAATTTTGATGGTGATTTGACCGAAGATATTGAAATTTCTGACCCAGTAGACACAGGCACAGCCGGATCATATGCAGTAACTTATACAGTTTCTGATGCTATGGGTAATACCGGAACCGCCACCAGAACTATAAACGTCAATCAACAAGGCGGCGGCAGCGTAGCTATTTATCCTTGCACCGATGTAGTCTATAGCGATTGGAGCACCTGCGTCAACGGCATGCAACATCGCAGCATTTTAAGCCAAGCTCCGAGTTTCTGTAATTTAACCTACGAACAGCAATCAGCCGGTTCAAAATCCTGCGCTAGCGAGTCCGGCAGTTCCAGCGGATCTAATACTCCTAATCAAGAGGAAGAATCAAATTTAAACCCCTTAAGTCTATTACAACAGAAAATGTGCCGAGCTAATCCTCATCTCCCGGAATGTTTAATGTTTAACGGCAGATTCGGCGTCCTAGGACAATCTGGACAAGTTCTAGGCGTTAAGTTCTATCCTGACGGTTCACTCCTAAGAAGCACTGAAACCAAGAAGATTTACTACATTATTGAAGGTAAAAAGAAGCATATTAAGACTTTCATTGAACTCTGGAAATACCGCGGTATTGAAAGAATAGATGTGAGCGAAGAAGTATTGGCCCAATATCCTGATTATACCGGTGATATTCTAGGCGTTAAGTTTTATCCTGACAATTCTCTCTTAAGAAGCATCCTCACCAAAAAGATCTATTACATCATGAACGCAGAAAAGAACTATATTGCCACTTTAGCTGAACTCTGGAAATACCGTGGCCTCTCCATTATCGATGTTTTAGAAGAAGTTTTGGCTCAATATCCTGATGCGAAATAAGTAGAATGTAAATATATAAAAAAACCGCCGGAATTAACCGGCGGTTTTTTTATTTTTGCTTTTTATATGGCTTTACTTATGTAATAATCTACCGGAGCGTAGTCATCAGTTAAAATTGGCATATCCATATCAATTTTGTCTTTCCATAAATTTTTTAAATATTGGTTAAATTGCGATCCGGCGTCAACAAATTTAAAATTTTCTTTTGACTTTGAGGCTATTAAAATAAGATTTTGCGTTTGATTAGCATCGGCGGTATTAAGCGTTTTAAATATATAAACTTGCGGGAAGATCGCTTTATAGGTCGCGTATTCAGCTCTTAAAAATTCCCCCTTTTCGCCATTAATAGCTGAAATTAAGTTTAAAATAACCACGCCGTCATCATTTAAAATGTCATATTTTTTTTGAATCGCTTCTTTAGTTGTTAGTTGATAGGGCAGGGAATAGCGCGAGCTAAAAGCGTCTCCGAAAATTACGTCGTATTTTTCTTTGGTTCTATTTAAAAATACTCTACCGTCTTCATGGTAAATAGTTAATCTTTTATTATCTTTAAGTCTAAAATATTTTCTGGCTAGCTCGGTTACGCCGGGATCAATTTCAACAACATCAATCGTCGCTTCAGGATATTTAGATAAAAAATATTTAGGATAGGAATAGCCGGCGCCGCCGAAGATTAAAGTTTTTTTAAAATTTAGTTTAAAGTATCCGGCCAAATCATAATATTTTGAGTATTCATTAACTAATTCGTCGTTATCTAAAAACATTGATGAATGGTTTTCGTTGTTAATACCCATCATTTTTACCATTTTGCCGGTATTTTTATCAACGCGGTCATAAATCCAAACGCGGCTATAAGCCGTATCAACATCAATTAAATTATTTTTTTGGTAAATATTATAAGCGCTACCCGCTAACCAGCCTAAAGATACGATAATTAAAAAAAACAATTTTATTTTTAGATTTTTTTTAAAATTTAAAGCTAGAGAAACAATAATTAAAGTCAGCGTTAAAATAATTAATAAATTGTTAGTGCCGAATTTAGGGATTAAATAAAAACCTGATAAAAATGTTCCGATAATGCTGCCGGCCGTAGAAATAGCATAAAGATTGCCAACGGTTTCGCCTGAAGTGTTTAAATTTTCTATTTTTAATTTTACCGTATAAGGCGATACCATACCCAATAAAACGCTGGTTGGCGCGAATAAGATTAAAGATGAAAAAACAGAGGCTATTTTAATGTCAGTAAAACTAACCCGCAAACCGGCGAGTAGTGAATCTTTTATTAAAATTGTTAGGCCAATAAAAATCGCCGAGAAAAAAATAATTAACGACAAAATATTTAAGCTAGGTCTTTTATCGGCTAGTTTTCCGCCTAAATAATAACCTAGGCTGAGACTGCCTAAAATAATACCGATTAAACTTGTCCAAACAAAAATAGAGGTGCCGAAATATGGACCTAAGACTCTAGAACCAACTAGTTCAAAAACCATGACAACGGCTCCGCAAAGGAAAACCGTTATTTCTAAAATGTATTTATTTATATTCATAGGGTATTTTAATTTTTGTATAACGTATGCGTGTATCCGAAGTTTTCATCCCGATTAAACGAAATAAACTTTGACTGTCAGAACGCACGCTTTTTTAATAAAGTCCACCCAAATCCTCATCGAACTAAGGGATGAAAATTTGGGCGGAGGCTCCGCCACGGCGAGGCTGTAGCCAGATATACGTTGTTATACGCTGTGATATTAAATTTTAAGATTAATTTTACTTGGTCAATTATTAAATTTACAAACATTAATTTATATTTTCAGAGTTTGTGATTGATTGATCGGAGGTGTTTATAATACCAATTGCTTGGTTGGTATTTTTTATAGTCCAAACCACACCTAAGATATACAATACTAATGAACCGATATTAATTATGTAATTAAGAAGAGCGGGTAAGACAGGAGAACCATCCATCGCAAAAGAAGTAAAGTCGAAACCGAAAAGAGTCATGATCGTAATTAAAATTAAAATAATAAATTTATTAATGAACAGAACATAAATTGTTAAATTGATCAATTTCCAAAAAGTAATTTTTTTCTTGAATAGATGAAATATTTTTTGCAAAACGAAATTTAAGACTATGAAAATTATGATATAAATAAGGGATCCAATAATGACATGAAATATAACAGTGAAAAACATGAATAAAAATGTTAGAGGGAAGATCGTTAAAGCGGTCGTAATTTGATCCATACCAGTAAAGTCCTGGAAAGATTCGGTTATCAAACTTAAATTCATACGCACTATATTAAACATGCCAAATAATAATACTGAAAAAATCAAATAGATCAGGGTTTCAAGGTCGATTTTATTTTCCGCCAGTAAATTTATATATGGTTTAAGGTGAAATAGTTTTTTAATTTTCATAGTTTAATAAAGTTACTCGCAAAATAAATTGCAAAAATGATTAATTAAATTAAATAAAGAAAGCTTTTTATTATGGCGCATAACGTTTCGGCATATCTGATGTTTGCCGTAGCGTAGCGGAGGCAAATATGGGTGGAGGCTTTTGTATAAAAGCCGTAACCAGATATGCCGTGTTATATGATGTATGCTTTTCTTTTTGTCTCGCCTTAGCGAGACCACTTTTCTGTAATGAACAAATTTTATTTTTGTCTTGGCGTAGGGGCAGAGGGGCTGGGGGTGAATGCCCCGAAGCCAAGACTCCTTATTTCAAATTGATTTCGTAGTTTTGGCATTTTCTATCCATGATTATTATTAGAATTTTTATCATTCATATTAGAAACCACGGAAAGAAAAACACCCTGAACAGAACTATTTATTTTCAATTTAGTGTTTTGTGAATGATACCAAAAACAATTATTTTTTTCGTCAATTTCAAGTTTAGTATTTTTCTTAACATAAACACGATTTCCCATACCACCATAGTAGTTGATGAAAAGATCGGCATTTTGACTAATTCGTTCTGATACGATATTAAAAGCTTGCTCATCTATTTCAAGATTGATTTCGAAAGTGATTAGAGTGTCTTTTTCGGTTAGTACATATATGAGAATTCCGCCCTCATTACCCATGGCTCCCATTGGAGTAATTTCACAATAAATAATTTTATTATAATCAATGGAATCTATGTTTTTAGCAGTAATGATTATGCTTTCTGGAAAAACTATTGGCTTTTCTAATGTTCCTCTGTAGACTTTTTGTCCTTCATTTGTTTGTTCTTTAACTTGCAGGTCTTCTAATTTATTTATCTTCCTGTAAATAAAATCTAAATCGGGGTTGTTTGGGTCTTGTTCCTTAATTTTATCAATAATTATTTTGGCTTGTTCATTATCCCCAAGAGTATCCAGCAAAATTGCTTTTATAGATAATAAATTTGCATTTTCGGGATCATATGACAAAGCTAGATCAATATCGATGAGTGCATTTTGATTATCATCACCAATTTTCTCTTTTGCTTGTATTTCTAAGAGTTCGACGGTCTTCTTTTTTGCATATTCACTGCTTGGAAAGTTATTTAAGGTTTTTATATATTGTGCCAATGCTTCTTTATCTAGTTTTTGAAATTCAAAAAATTGAGCTTTTCTTATCATCGGCATATCTTCTGTTGTTTCAATGGCGATAGCTTTGTCAATATATTCATGTGCCTTTTCATGTTCGCCATTCAAAGATAAACACATGGCGACATTATCATAATCCGCCCCATTGTCGGGGTCTAATTCAATCGATTTTAAATAATCAGAAATTGCTTTTTCATAATTTTGAATTTTATAGTAAACATCGCCTCTAAACGACCATAAATAGAAATAGTCTTTTTCTTCCTCTAAACAGCGATCAAAAACTTTTAATGCTTCATCATATTTTTCAAGATGAAAAAGCGAACGACCATAATAACACAATGTAAAAAAATGATTTGCGTCAGTTTTTAAAATTTCCTCAGCCGTGATTATGCAATCTTGATATTTTCCAGCTTCATATTGCGATTTTAATTTTTCAAATAATTCTTCGATTTTTGGCCAAATACCAATATCACGCAAACCTCTCTTTGCTAAACTTGAATCTTCGCTAAGTTTTTTTAGCGATTTTTCAGGGTCAATTTTTTGTAATGAATTATTTTGATCCATATTGTTTTTGGTAATCTTGTAAAATTATTTCTTTGGCGGATATATCTTGTAGCAGTTTTTGCTCTAATTCAAGCAATAAATCACGACCTTGTTTTTTGGCTTCCTCAATATTGTTTTTCCAAACTTGCCATTCAGATTTTTTCAACATTGAATATTCTTTTTCAAGACGAACGATTGCATTTTCAATATCTTGGAGTTTAGTTTTTAAAAGTTCAGCGGAAATGCTGTCAGAATCTTCAATATGTTCCTGCTCAATTGCTTTTAATGCTTCTAGGTCTCCGTCAGCATATGCTTTGTTGATCTTTTTCATTATTTCCTCGTACTTTTTTCTGTCTTCATCGTTTCTTGCTAAATCGGGATGATATTTATGGGCGAGGTTTCGCCAAAGTTTTTTCAATTCCTCCTTTTCATTTTCAGGGATGTTTTTTCTTTTCTCGACGACTTCTTCTTCTTCATCTAATTTTGCATATTCTTCATCAATTGTTTTTTGTCTTGCTTTTAGAGTTTCTTCAACAATTTTTTCTGCTTCTTCAAGAGAAATGTTTCTTTTTAACAAATCTTCAATTTTCTTGTATTTTAAAATCTCAAGATCAAGCTCGTCCATTCTTAGATAAAGTCTGCCAATTCGTATGTCATATTCTTGCTTAATTACAACAAGATCAATTTTTAATTGTTCAACTTTCTCGGTTAATAAAAGAAGCTCGCCTTTGAGTTCTTGGACTTTTTGACGAAGAATCTTTTTTTCAGATGATTCGTCCAGTGAATTGTTTGTGGTTGCTAATTTAGTCATAAATATTTATAAATCATTTTCGGAGCGTAGCGGAGAAAATACCTTATACCCCCCTCTTAAAAAATAAAAATAAAATTTGTTCATTATAGAAAAGTGTTAGGCGTTAGCCGTAAAAAGAAAAGCATATTTCATATAACGTTTAGGAATATCCGAAGTTTGCCGAAAGGAAGTGAAGGCAAATTTGGATGAGCAAGCGTTAAAAATAAAATTATTTATCAATACCATTTTCTCTTAGACATTTTTTGTAAAAATAATTTACATCTTCTCTATCGCCATCGACACTTTTAACTCTATCAAGCGACCAAAGATGACAAGCCTTAACAAGTCGTGCAGGTCTCCATTCATACCAATAAAATAAATAGGTTGCAACAATAACTATTAAAATAATTATTAAATTTGTTCTGTTTATAATTTTCATAATTGATAAATAATTTTATTTAGTTTGCGAATCGGATATTCCTTGTTATATGATGTTTGGTTGCTATAAACCGGCAATAAATCCTTTAGGTCTAACTGTTTTATTTTTTCTTGATTTATATTCCTTTCCGTTTGTTAGAACTATATAAATATTTTCAAATATTTTGTTATGATCGTTAATTAGTGATTTTGGAAACCAAGTTTCCCACATTTTTGTTTTATTTAATGTGTAAGGGAGGGGTCTTTGAGGGTTAAGAATATCAATTTCATGAGACCCGTCTTTTGCAAAAATATGTGTAATAGTAAATTCCGTCATGGGCGATAAATTAACGACCTTAACAAAATATTGTGGCCTGTTATCACCAGTAAGATATGCTTCATGTACTAAAACATCTACCTTTGTGCGTGCGTCTCTGGCCTGCAGGATTTTATCGGCTAACCATGTAAATGGATCAATACTCATAGATAATTATTTAAATCATTAAGCAACCAAATTTCATATAACGTTAGGGATATACGAAGTTTTTCTGGAACGAAGTGGAAGAAAAATTTGG
>CAYSKV010000008.1:0-51712 GCA_964431805.1 uncultured Gammaproteobacteria bacterium | reverse complement strand
AGCTGAATTTGAGTGGGCGCTTGCCTGCCGAAGGCAGGCGTATGCGACATGGCTCCCGGGGTCGGATTCGAACCGACGACCAACTCGTTAACAGCGAGCTGCGCTACCGCTGCGCTACCCGGGAAAATATTAAACTAAAACTGCCCAAAGGCAGCTGTATTTGTATTATATAATATTTTTGAAATTAGTCAATATTAGCTAATATGCTCTATTGACAATTTTAATATTTTTATTTATAATAATTTGTTATATATAAATCAAGGGAAGCTGTTTAAAAATTAAGAAATAAAAAATAAAATAAATATATAAGGAGTAAGAAATGAAAAAAAGAGAGCCGGAAGTTATAAGAAGCGCCGATGGCAAAGTTACCAAAATTATTTACAATAATTTTGGTAAACCAATAATTCACGAAGTGGCAAACAGTGAATTAAAACGCGTTGACAAGGACGGCCCTTCCCTGTCCGCGGAAGAATACGCCAAAATAAAAAAACAGATGATGGGAATACTGCGCGGAAAAAAGAAAAACAAAAAAATTCCTACTCATCGCAAAAAGAGTCAGCAATTTCTGATCGACGAAAAAGAAGCTTACGCTATTCATGCTAAAATCGAAGATTATAGATTAAGGCATAAAAATGCAAGCTACAGCGAAGCCATGAAAGAAGTTTTACGCCAAGAAGAACAAACAGAAATAGCCGCCGGTCTGCATAAATGGCGCGAACACTTTTTAGCTGCTGGTATAAAATTTTTGGGAAACGGCTGGGTGGCTCTTTCATTTTGGGTCGAAGGAACAAAAAGAAAAGTTAAAAGATGGAAAGGTTTAATGGACATTTTTTCCGCTATCCGGTCACAGGAACATACCGCAGATTTCTACACAGCGCCAGACGGCGAGCAGAAAAAAATCTTTACCATCAAAGAAGTTCTGGGGGAAACCAACACTTTACTGACCGCTTGGCTCAAGACCAACAAAGCCGAAAGAGCAAATGTTGGTAAAAAATTGTTTGCCACGCTTAAGCTTCTGGATGGCTGCCATAATGAATACAAAAAACAGGTTCTCGAACAACTAGAAACAATAATCGGCTTCCGGGATAATTTAGGAAGAATAAATCCTGGGGCGATGGCAGCTAAAACAATTACTACACTTGTCTTAATTTACAGGAGATCGGAAGAGGCGGAAATTATTCCTGCGAAAACTATTCTGCGAAAAAAAATGCTTGAATGGGAAAAAGAGCGATTGGATGTTTTATTTACTTTTTGCGCTGGTCAAATTAATTTATTCTCTAAACATCAAGCGTTTTTTAAGGGACAACTAACCGCCACACAGGCAACCATACTCGATAATAAAATAAAGCAAATTATCGAAATACTAAATACGGCTTTTTCTTCCCCTTATTGGGAAAGATCAAACGCGGCCAAGGAACGACTGGTTATTGCACAAAAAGCTCTAAGGTCACATAATATGGCTAAAGCCAGAGTTAATTTACTTGATGCACGCAATTGTTTAACGCCGTTGCCAGTTGATTTAAAAAAGGAGGTAGCAGCATGAAAAATTTAATTCAACTAGGGCAAATCGATGTTATTGATCTTTTAAAATTCGCCATAGGCAAAGAAAAAAAGATACAAAACATAGCCGGTGAGTATTTAGGCAACGACGTTTGCCCGTTTTACAAAAATGGCAAATTTCACATTTTTATTTTCATGGCCATATCTAAAGCCATGAAAAAAGATGGCGAAATTAAAGAAAAAAAACAAATCTGCCAATGTTGTGAGTTTCTTGAAACTTGTGACAAAAGCGAAAAAGATTTACATTAAGTAAATCAAAACCCCGCCTTAATTTAAAGGGCGGGGTCTTTTTTATAAAAAATAAATTATTTTAATAATCCCTTAACTTCTTAATACCTGAATGCTTTTGAATTCTTTCTAAGGCTTTAGCTTCAATCTGCCTGATGCGTTCGCGCGTGACATCAAACTCACGACCGACTTCTTCTAAAGTATGTGCCACGCCGTCAACTAAACCAAAACGCATTTCTAAAATTTTCTGTTCTCTCGGCGTAAGATCGGCGATGGTTTCTTTTACGTAATCTTTTAATAACTGTAAAGCCGCTGCCCGATCCGGCGTTACATTTTTTACGTCTTCCACAAAATCTTCTAAGGTTGAATCTTCATCATCATCGCCGATAGAAGTTTCTAAAGAAATTGTATCCTGAGATATTTTTATGACATGCCTTACTTTATCAATATCCTCGCCCATTTCGGCCGCTATTTCTTCCGGCAACGGTTCACGGCCCAAGTCCTGAATTAACTGCCTCTGCACCTGCTGAAATTTATTGATGGTTTCCACCATATGCACCGGGATTCTAATAGTGCGCGATTGATCGGCTAAAGCGCGCGTAATCGCCTGCCTTATCCACCAGGTGGCGTAAGTAGAAAATTTATAACCTTTGCGATATTCAAATTTTTCCACCGCGCGAAATAAGCCAATATTGCCTTCTTGAATTAAATCCAAAAGAGACAAACCTTTAGAGCCGGTAAATTTTTTAGCGATAGAAACTACTAGGCGTAAATTGGCTTCAATAATTTTTTTCTCGGCCTCTTTATCGCCCTTTTCTTTTCTTTTAGCTAGCTCAATTTCTTCTTCGCTGGATAAAAGCGGAACTTTACCAATTTCTCTTAAATACATCTGGATAGAATCAGCGCTTAATTCTGAAATGTCAAATTTTTTCTTTTCGTTAAAACCGATAATCTGTCCGGTTTTATTTTTTATATCATCGCTTGCGCCTAAAAAACCGCCGGTATCTTCAATAATTTGAATGCCGTTTTTTTGCAAAGCTTCTAAAGTCAATTCATAATCATAAATATATTCTTCAATCTCCGGAAAAACATGCAACAATTCTGTTTCCGTAAGAAAACCGCGCGAACGGCCCTTAACAATTAAATCTTTAATTTGTCCTTCGGTCGGCTTAACTATAATATGCTCTTTTTTCTCTTTCTCTTTTAACTTTTTAAGCGCTTTTTTTTCTTTGCTTGATTTCTTATTAAATTTCGGCTTTTTAAAAATTTTCTTATACTTTATTTTTTTTGCTTTAACTGCGCTCTTAGCCTTGGGCTTTATTTTTGACCGTTTTACCTTCTTTATCTTTGCGCTTTTATTTTTTTTAATGATTTTAGCCATATTTAAATTATTTTATCTCTATTAAATTTATTTCTTCGGTTAAAGCCTTATGTTCTTCCATTAAAACTTTAAATTTTTCATTTTTTTCTTGACTGCTGATATTTTCTTTTTCTAGAGTAGCAATTATTTTAGTTATTTCACGGCGCCGATTATTTAAAAAATTCACCCTTAAAGTAGACATGATATTTATTATTTCGGCTCTAACCTGCTCCTCGCTATAATCATAAAAATCTTTATCAGCTAAAAGAACCAGCCTGTCTAATAAGCTCAAACACTTATAATTATCAGGCTGGCTATCCGTTTGAACATTGCTATCTTGAGTAAAGTTATCAGCATTGCTTAACCACTCTTTTAAACTAAGATAATTTATTGCCAATTCAAAATTTCCCCCTTCTCGAGTCCATAAATCTATAAGCTTATTATAATAAATAATTAAATTTCTGTAAAGCAGTTTATTTGATTCACCGGCTAAATCTTCCGGCCCAATATGATTAATCACATATTCTAAATGAGAAGGAAATCTTAATACTAAAGCCAGAAGCAATTCCGAAAGCATTTGCTCCCTGCTCGGCTTTACTTGATCTAATTCTTTTAACGGTTGATTTAAAGGTTTACCTGAAGAATTAGTCTGATTTTGCTTTTCAGTAATCTTTTTTAATTTTTCCCTTAGAGAATTTTCGTTGGCATTAATTTCATGGCTCAATTTTTTAAGCCAAAAATCTTGTTCTGTTTTTGAACCGAATTTAGCAATCACCGGCATAAGTATTTTTTCCGCTTGATTTTGGCCTTCGTAATCATTCAAATTTAATTTAGTAAAAGTTTTATCAAAATAATATTGCATCATTGGCTTAGCGTTTTTAACCGCTTGCTGCCAATTTTCAGGATTATTTTTAATACACTCGTCAGGATCCTTACCTTCCGGAAGTTCAATTACTTTAATATTCATTTCCGCTTGCATGGCTTGGGCAATTCCGCGTTCAGCCGCTAAATCCCCCGCTTTATCCATGTCAAAAGATAAAAACAAATTATTAGAATAACGCTTAATTAGATTTACTTGATCCGTTGTTAAAGCCGTGCCCGAACTTGCGACAACATTATTAAAACCATTTTGCTCTGCCATTATTGCATCCATCTGTCCCTCCACTAAAACAACCGCGTCTTCAGCTTTAACCGCCATCTTAGCTTTATCTAAACCAAATAAAATTTTTGACTTATCATAAATCATAGTCGCTGGCGTATTTATATATTTTCCCATTTTTTCTTCCGCTTCTTTTTCCGGCCTAACTCGCGCAGTAAAACCAACCACATTGCCATTAATATCATTAATAGGAAACATAATGCGACCCCTAAAGCGATCATAAAAACCAGGAGCTTTTTCTTTTTTAACGCTTAAGCCGGCTAAAAAAATCTCGTTTTCTCCATAGCCCCTGCTTTTTAAAAAATTAGTTAAACTATCCCAAGTCTCCGGGCTATAACCGATTTGCCATTTTTCTATAGTATTGTCAGTTAAAGCTCGATCGCGCAAATATTGGCGCGCGCTTTCGGCCGCCGGACTGTCGGTTAAAACTTTATGATAATATTTTGCGGATAATTCTAAAATATCTAGTAAAGTATTTCTTTTTGAAGTTAACGCCGGATCAGCTTTTTTCAAAACTACGCCGGCCTTTTTTGCAAGCAAACGCAAAGTTTCAATAAAACTTAAACCTTCAATCTCCATAACGAAAGAAATCACGTCTCCGCCTTTACCGCAGCCAAAACAATGCCAAATCTGTTTTTCCGGGCTAACCATAAACGACGGGGTTTTTTCCCGATGAAACGGGCAGTTAGCGCGAAAATTCAAACCAGCCGCTTTAAGCGGAATATATTCGCGAACAACATCAACGATATCTAATTTTGATTTTATTTCGTCTGAAGGATTAACCATAAATTCTAAAATTTAAAATTCCCAGGCACATATTTTTTTATTCTCGCCATTTCCTGTTCCACTAAATCACCGTCGTATTCGGCGTTATGCGCGTGCGCTCCTTCGTAGCTAGCCTGCTTTTGATCAAGATGTAAATTTAAAATTACTTGATTGCCCTGCTCTTCAATATATAAATGAAATCTAGGATAAAAACCGCGATTAAAACGACGCACATAGCTTTCCTGCCCAGTATTTCTATCCATTAAATAAGCATATCCAGCCTGTCTTAATAATTGCTCAGGCGCTTGGTCTAATGTATTTTTATCTAATATTAGCTTCATAATTTTTAATTTTATACTTCCATTTATGACTCTATCATAGTTTAAAAATTTGATTAGGTCAAAGGGTAAAAATTATGCTAATATTATAATATAACTAAACCTAAACAGCAAAAGATATGTTCTCCATATATTTTTATACCATCGCTAGCGTATTAGTTGTTTCTCTTCTGTCCCTTGTCGGTATTTTTACATTAATGATTTCGCAAAAAAAATTAGATAAATTAACCATATTTTTAGTTAGTTTATCAGCCGGAGTTTTGCTCGGCGACAGCTTTCTCCATTTAATACCCGAGGCGGCGGAAAATAGTGGCCAAACTAATATTTGGTTATGGATATTAGCCGGGATTTTATTCTTTTTTATTCTAGAAAAAATTATTCATTGGCGCCATTGCCATTTACCCACAACCGAAGCGCATCCACATCCAGTAGGCATGATGAATTTAGTCGGAGACGGTCTACATAATTTTGTTGATGGCATGATTATAGCTGGTTCTTATTTAATTGATTTTAATTTAGGCTTAGCTACTACTATCGCCATAATAAGTCATGAAATTCCTGGTGAATTCAGCGAATTCGCCATCCTGCTCTACGCCGGCTACTCTAAATTTAAAGCTTTATTTTATAATTTAATTTCAGCAGGCGCTTCTATCGTCGGGGCTATTTTCGCTTTAATAATAAGTGGGTGGGTGGAAAATTTTTCTGCTTTCATTATTCCTTTTACTGCCGGCGGTTTTATTTATATCGCCACTTCTGATCTTTTTCCTGAATTAAAAAAAGATAACAACAAACTTCATCAAGCCTTTGCTCAATTAACAACTATTATGATTGGCATTGGCATAATGATAATTTTAAAAAAAATTAATAACTAATGAACTATGCCAAAATTAAGTAAACAAGCTTATAGAATTTTAATTTTTACAGTTGGCGTTATAGCAACAATCGCCTACAGAATAGTTATAGTTTTAAATCATTATAGTCAATTTTGGGTAGAAGTTTTTTGGTATATTGGCACTATCGGTTTTATTTGGTACTTCGCTCATCGCTTTAATATAGAAAATCGCCGCGACAAACTTATTGAAAAACTTAATTTGGTTAAAAAAATAGAAAACGATCAACCATTTAATTCTGAAGATAAAACCGCCTTACTCTATATTTTAAAAAGTTTGGAAACTAGTTTAGCAAAATGGAATTATATAGCGATTTTCTTCTTTTCTTTTTTAGCTATAGCCTATGCGCTTTATGTTGATTTATTATCAATAATAAAATAATAATTCAAAAATAAAAAACAGCAACCAAAAAAGTTGCTGTTTTTTATTTAAAAATGATTTTAATTTTAAGGATTATTGGCTAATTCATGAACTACCCAAACGCCACTAGCATTTTTTTCTAAAGTAACCCAGCGAAAATTTTTACCATTTTCCCAGCCCATTTGTTCGCCTTCCGAATTTACTCTTACTTCTAATTCCATTTTAAAAGTTTGGCGCGACGGCGTCCACTCTTCTTTAAAAGCTTCTTCTATTTTATTAACTTTTAAAGATTCTATAGTATTAAAATTTACTGCCCAACCCTGCTTCGTATCATCATTAGCATCCATCATCGCGATGGCTTCTTGTATTTTTTTGCCAGCTAGATAATCAAAAAATTGACTAGCTATTTTTTCTTGACTCTCTCCTAAGGCTTGCTCAGCCGCCGCCTCTAAATCAATCGGATTTTTTTCAATGTTTATTTTAAGACGACCTTGTATTTTATCAGCCATAGCCGCAGCTAAAGTTATTAATTCATCGTCAGTAATCGCTTTATTAGAATAATTCGCCCAGACAAAGCGATCGGGGTTAATTATTAAATCAACTGACCAAATACTTTTATCCGCGCGATAACTAACAATATTTTCCATATTAATTTTCGCGCTTGTATCTAAGGTTAAACCTAAAAATTTTCGCGCTTCTTTTTGCTTAGCAACATTTAAATTATCTAAAACAATTGAAATGCTCGGACCGCCGGGGCCAACAAAATTATATTTTTCATCTTTATAAAAATCTACTTTATAATCCGTATAGTAATCGCAAGCATAAACGGTCGCTAACTTTGACGGTTCAACTTTAACGATCGGCTTATGCAGAACCGAATAAATAAAATCCGGCGTGAACTCTTTACAAATATCATTGCTAATATCACCTTTTTTCACTTCCTCTTTTATATCAGATTTATCTTCAACCTTTATAAAACCACCTTTACCGTCAGACACGGTTATCATATTTTTTTTAGCGCAGCCGCTTAAAAAAATAACAGACAAAATTAAAATTAAAATTTTTAACTTCATAAATTTTTTATTATAAAGAGTAATAATTATTTTCCGGCCGCTATTTTTTCTGCAAACTTTTTAGCGATTTTAACTAAATCTTCTCCGGTAACGGCATCGTCAATAAATTTTATTCTTAAATATTTATCACCGCCTAATACCAACGCAGTTTGCCAAATTTTATTTACATTACTGCGCATAACGTAATTATCCATACCGATTGAAGCATCAGTTTCATATTTAGTACCATGAGTTTCATTATAGGCTTTATCTTTTATAAAGTCCTCCGTGTCATAAACAACTACAACATGAGGGCCGCCTGGTTTATCTCCATATGGCGTATGATCGTAAGTTTCGCTATAAGCAGTATAATAATGGCAATATTCACTACCAAGTATTGATACTTCTATTTTAACAATCGGCTTACCAATCGCAGACTCAACAAGCTCTTTGGGAAAATAATTACAAACCTCAGCGATGCCACTAGCTTTTGTCTTCTCTGTTTTAACTTCCTCATTTTTAATATTTCCTTGCTGATTTACTCCTTCTAATTTAGATACAACTTTCTTTTGTGCGCAGCCAACAAGAGTTAAAGAAACAAACAATAATAAAATAATAATTTTTTTTACCCTGTTAGAAGTCTGCATATATTTTAGTTTACACATCCCGTCAGATGACCTTTTTAAAGGGGAACTTCTAACAGGGTGAATACTATTTAATTTAACTTTTTAATAACCACCTATATAACCTGGAAAATTTTCCGGCAAGACATCTACCATGTCGTACTGTTCAAATTGATCTACTGTATATAAATCTGAGAAGCCAGTAACAATATTAACTGGATTACTTAAAATACCCAAGAAATATCCGCCAATCTGCTTCCAGCTAGTGCTAATTTTTGTTGTCGGGGGTTTTTGTGGATACCAAGTAATTAATTTTTTATCCATATGATAACCGGATAAAGCGCCTGAACCGTCGCCGTCAGTCCCGATAACCGCTTTTTTCTGTACTCTAACCCACATCTTAACTTTAAAATTATTATCCCAAGCAACCGGAACATTATCAAAAGTAAATACTTTTGATTTAGAATTCATAGGATCACTGGCTGAAGTCCAGAATCCTTCGTCACTCCAAATTTCCGATCCGCCTGATTCTATGGCTACTTTATAAACATCCATTTGAGTTAATTTACCACTACAACTGCCGGCTGAAATAGTAATCGGTATATCAATCGCCGAAGTTTCTATATCACCGTCTCCTTCAACTTTATTGCATTCCCAATTATCTCCTCTAACATTTATCACTAACTTACTGATTTTTGTTTGATTGTCTGATCTATTATAATCAAGTCCCATTTTTACGTGTCCCAAACCCCACCAAATATCAACGTTATATTCAGGAATAAAGAATGAATTAGCCGGCGTGCCTTCATGTTGATGCCAGGAAACTATATTAGTTCCTCTTTCAACATGATTATCGGTTGATGGTTTATATAACACTAAGTCATAGTTATACTCTTTTCCAGCAATTATATCTTCGGTAAATTCAGTATTAACATAAGTCGGTTTTTTTCTAAAAGTAAATTTTTTATTGTAAGCAGCGATTACATTAAAACTAAAACGTCCGTCATTACCAGTAAGGCCAATTATAGTATCGTTTACCAAAACATCGGTATTGGCTAAACCATTACCTTCGTCATCGGTTACTCGCCCAGCAACATAGCCAACTGTACCTGGAGACAATACTTTATCAAGAGTTTGTGTTGATAATGGTGCTACCACATAATCAGAAACTATAACGCGGTTATAACCTTCTCGTGAAAATCTAAACTTATAAGTACCGCCATTTAGTAAAAATCCATATTTACCCTGAGCATCGGTTACCGCTTCTAAGCCTAAGCCTTCAACTCTAACAACCGCCCATGGCAATACAGCGCCAGCATTATTTTTCACCACACCAGAAACCAACGCTTTTTTATCCATATTTATATATTTTTCCTGCGTATTATCGTTATCTTTATCATAGGCGATTGTATCAATTACGGTGCGATAACCGGCGTAAGAAGCTTCAACTTGGTAATTGGCAGTATTTGGTCTTGCTTCAAAAATTACATTGCCCGTTGAAAAATAAAATGTTTCGCTACCAGTAGTTTTAGTCTCAACCGCGCCAGTCGCAGTATTAGTTAGTTTTACTGCCACGCCATTCATCGGATCGCCATTTTCATCAGCTATATTTATGCGTAAATAAGGATATTGCACTTCGCGCGGTTTTTCGGTCAAAGTTCTAATAATTTCTAAACTATTATTTTCTTCATTGGTTTCAGCAATTTCATTATTATTATCAACTTTCATTATCACATGATATTCAGTACCGAGTGGCATATTGGCTGGCTGATTACCTTGCAGAGAAACAGTAGCACTATTTTTTTTACTTATAGAGCCAATATTTTTTTCAGCTAACTTAATTAAAGTTGTGCTATTGTTAACGCTATAATATAATCCAACTTTTACATTATTAACCGGCACGACATTGTCGTTAATAATTTTGCCATTTTGCGATAAAACTATACCTGGATAAATTTTCCAACTTTTATAAGAAGCTTCATAAGATTCTATTTTTAAGTCTGGCGCTTTTAAATTTAAGCTGTAAAGTACTGTATTATTATTTTCATTAGTTTCATCATTAGTGTTATCAACATCAACTACCGCTCGAACGGTATAGCCAACGGCTGTACTTATATTCGCTGGCACGGTCCATTTTACACTTTTAACTGTACTAGCATTTTTAGATAATTTAGGGATTACGAATGTCGCGGTTGGCGTATTAGATTTATTATCAGCATAAAAATTTAGTTTAAAATTTGTCGCATCTGAATTACCTGCATTCTTTATTTTAATTTGCCAAGTTACCTGCTGACCAACGGTTGGATTTTTTGGGGTTGGTTTAATAAATTCAAACAGTAAATCGCGTTGCGCCTTAGCCACTGAAATTGTTTTTTCAGCTTCATTATTTTTTTCATTGCTTTCTTTAATTGTATTCTGTTCATCAATTTTTACTTTAAATATTTGATTACCGTTAGCATTTCCCGGCAGCTGATATTGTTTAACAACAGCATACTTTCCGTTTTTTACCAATGTTGGAATAACTTTTTCAAATATCTTTGTGTCATTAAAATATAAAGCGGCTTTTACATTTTTCGCTGGATCAGTACCAATATTTTTAACAATGACTCTAAAATTTACTTTATCGCCGCCCTTAAAACTAACTGGATTGACCGACATATCGGTTGATACGACAGATAAATCGGGTGAGATTGGCGAGACGGTTAGGGTTTTTTCAGCTTCATTATTTTTTTCATCGCTTTCTTTAATAACATTATCACTATCTATAATTACTTTAAAAAATTGGCTACCAATAACATCGTTTGGAAGTTTATACTGATAAGTAGCTACAGATTGCGCGTTACTATTCAAAGTAGTTATCTTTTTTTCATAAATTTTTGTTTTATTAAAATAAAACTGAACTTTAAAATTCTTAGCCGGATCGGTGCCGATATTTTTAACAATAGCTTTTAAATTAATCTTGTCGCCACTTTTAAAAGTGGCTGGAGTAATTAACATGTCGGCCGGTAAAATTGATAAATCGGGCGCTATTGGTTTTACAATAAAAATTTTTTCGGCTTGAGTTTTAACTTCCTTTACTTCAAGTCCTTCAATAATTTGCCCCGATATTAATTTATCCGCTAATTCACCGTCACCAATAATAACCGTTAATTTATGTTCTCCGGCGGCTCCTGATGGTATAACATAAATTTGTGTTGCGTAACTGTAATAATTTTTAACAATCGTAGAAATATTTTTTTCGCCTACTAATTTATTATCAACAAAAAAACGCACCTTAGTGTTAGTTGCGTTGCTCGTGCCTTTGTTTTCGATTTTAGCTTTAAAAGTAGCGGTTATGCCTTCTTTTAAAACCGTAGGTGTAATAGTAATGTTAGAAGCGGAAATTTGCAGATTTGACGAAGCAATCTCCGCTGCTTGGGATACGCAGGCGAATGATAGTGAAACTATCATCACGGCGACCCCAATAAGTAATTTTTTCATATATTTATAGTTAAATAAAAAATATTTAATTACCCCTAAACATTAGCACAAAAATACATAAAAAACAAGAGGTAAAAAATAAAAAATAGCGACCAAAAAAGTCGCTATTTTTTATAATTTTTATTATATTTATTTATATTTCTTGACTCTTCTGATTTATTAATTCCTTTAATTGCGGTAATATTTTATTTGTCGCTTTTTCACCGGCTAAAATTTTATCTTGGCCATTAACAAACTGATACCAATAATTTTTACCAACATCTATATTAATAGCTACGTCGGCATTTACCATATTAAGAAGCGCTAAATGATGACGCAAAATATTTAATGAATTATTAGCAACATCATACCAGCCATGTTTTGATTTCTCGTTATAATAATGTTTGTCTAAATTAACGGCGATAACTATATCGGCGCCCATATCTCTAACAATTTTCGCCGGCACAGGAGAAGATAATCCGGCGTCAACTAGCATTTTTTTATTTATTTCTACTGGTTTAAAAACTAAAGGCAGCGAGATACTCGCTCTAATCGCCGGCGTCATTTCGCCTTTATTTAAAATTACAATTTCTCCATTTTTTAAATTCGTAGCTACGGCCGAAAAAGGAATTCTGCAATCCTCAAATTTTTTCCCTTTAATATAGCTTTCAATAAATATTTTTACTTTTTCTCCGCCGATTAATCCTTGTATTAAATATGGGTCGACTAAAGAAAAAATTTGGCGCCAATTAGTATCTTTTACTATTTTTTCAATTTTATTTATATCTAACCCGGCCGCATAAAATCCGCCAACCATAGCGCCAATACTTGAACCGGCGATAAAATCAATAGGAATATTATTTTCTTCCAAAATTTTAATAACGCCAATATGCGCTAGCCCTCTCGCGCCGCCGCTACCTAGGGCTAAACCGATTTTAGGTCTATTTAAATTTGTCATAATTTTAATTTTTTACCTTGCTCTAAATTTTTATCTTTTTTATAATTTACTTATAAAGATAATTTTAATTTTTTTTGAAACAATTTTAATATCTCAAACCAAATTAAACTAGCACAAACGACTGCGCCGACAAGTATAAAATCTTTTAAATTAAGCGGAGCTAAATGAAATAAATTTGTAAAAAATGGAACATATAAAACTATTAAGAGGCTTAATAAAGCTCCAAAAAAAACTATAAATAATATTTTATTGGCAGACATAAATATTTTATGAATATTTTTACTCCAAGAAAGATTGATTGCAATAAGCATTAGATTAGCTAGGACTAAAGATGTAAAAACGAAAGAACGAGCCTCTAATTCACTTCTGCCTGATTTAACGGTAAAAACAAACAAGGCGAAAGTAGCCGCTAAAACTCCCACTCCCTGCATTGTGCTTATTAATACGGTTTTAGAATTAAACATCGGTTGATGTAAATTCCTTGGCGGTCTTTTCATTATATCTTTATCTTCCTTCTCGGCCTCAAAAACCGTTGAACAGGCCGGATCAATAATCAACTCCAAAAAAGCGATATGGGCCGGCATGAGCATTATGGGCATGCCAAAAAATAATGGTAAAACCGACATGCCTACGCTAGGCACATGAACAGCTACAATATAACCCATGGCTCTTTTTAAATTATCATAAATTCTTCGCCCTAAACGAACCGCGGAAACAATTGAAGAAAAATTATCATTTAAAAGAACTAAAGACGAAGCCTCTCTAGCCACATCCGTTCCTCTTTCGCCCATAGCAATACCGATATGGGCTGATTTTAAAGCCGGAGCATCGTTTACGCCGTCGCCAGTCATGGCCACTATCTCATCATTAGCTTTTAGGGCATTTACAATTAATAATTTTTGCTCTGGTATAACTCTAGCAAAAATATTAACAGTTTTTATTTTTTTTCTTAACTCAAAATGATCAAGTTTTTCTAAATCTTCTCCGGTTAAATATTTTTCCGAATCTTTAATGCCGATTTTCTTAGCAATAAATTGAGCCGTGCCCGGATAATCTCCTGTAATCATTATAATTCTCATGCCAGCTTTATAAGCTTCTCTGACCGCTTCTGGCGCCGAAGCCCGAACCGGATCAACAAAACCTAAAAGACCAATAAACTCAAATTCAAAATCATGTTGATTTTCTGGTAGATCGCTGCCAGCGAATACGGCTTTAGCAACTCCTAAAACGCGTAAACCTTTTTCTGACATTTCTTTTATTGTACGTAAAGTTTCTCGTTTTTGATCACTCGTAGCATGACATAATTCCAAAATCGCTTCTGGAGCTCCTTTAGAAGCGATAATTAATTTTTTCTTATCACTCGCTTGCCAAACATGCGATAAAGCTAAAAGTTTTTTTGATAACGAATACTCTTTTATTAAATCAAAATTGTTATATTCGCTTTCGTAATTTTTAAGATATAAGCCGGCCATTTTATTCAACTCTTTTTCTATCGGGTCAAAAGGATCTTTTTGGCTGGCTAAACTTCCACATTCTAAAAGAATTTTAAATTTATCAGGCAAATCAGTTGAAGCAAAATTACTTAATTCATAAAATGAACCTTTAGCGTATAAACTGCTTAGTTCCATTTTATTTAATGTTAGAGTGCCGGTTTTATCAGTGCAAAGCACGGTAGCCGCTCCTAAAGTTTCTATGGCCGCTGAACGCCTAGTAAGAACTTTCCTTTTAGAAATCCTCCAAGCGCCTAAAGTTAAAAATATTAAAAGCACTACGGGGAATTCTTCAGGAATTGCGGCCATACTTAAAGTTATGCCAGCCAAAAATCCACCGACTATGTCATGTTTAGCAATGGCATAAAATATAACCACAAAACTGCAAAGAACCACACCAATAGCGGCGAACAAACGAACTATTTTTGCCGTTTCTTTATGTAAAAGCGTATCCTCGTCTTTTATACTTTCTAAACTTTTACCAATTTTTCCAATTTCAGTATTTACGCCAGTATAATTTACTCTTACTATGCCTCGCCCGCTCGTTACCATTGAACTAGCATATATAAAAGGTAAATCATCCCCTCCAGGCTTTTGACTTTCCATTTTTTCATCCCAGTCCGCTTTTCTTACTGGCATTGATTCTCCAGTTAAAAGCGACTCATCTATAGAAAGATTCTCACAAGACAGGACTATTGCATCGGCCGGTACTCTATCACCCTCACGTATAATAATAATATCTCCCTTAACTACTTCTCGCCCGGCGATTCTTTTCTGTTCGCCGTCTCTAATAACTAAAGCCCTAGGGCTTGATAAATCTCTTAGGGCTTCGAGAGTTTTCTCAGTTTTTCTTTCTTGATAAAAAGTAATGCCAATAACTACAAACACGGAAAAAAGAAGCATCAACGCATCTTGGATTTCGCCTAAAAATAAATAAATCGCTCCGCCGCAAATTAATAAAATAAGCATTGGCTCGGATAAAACTTTTAATAAAATAACGAAACCACCTTGTTTTTTTTGAGAAGGTAGTTCGTTATAACCATCTTTTATTAGAATTTTTTTTGCCTCTTCGTCTGAAAGCCCGATAATTTTATTTTTATCAAATCCTTGCTTTATTTTATTGTTCATAATTTAAAAAGGCTAAAAATTTGTATGCGGAGAGAGAGGGATTCGAACCCTCGATACCTTGCGGTATACGCGCTTTCCAAGCGCGCGCCATCGGCCTCTAGGCGACCTCTCCGTAATTCAATTATTTATATTACTCCCATTTTTCTTAATTCAACATACACTTCGCTAATGGGTAAACCAACGACAGAATAAAAATCTCCGGTAATTTTTTCCATTAAAATTGCTCCTCTATCCATTAACCCATAACCTCCGGCCATTTCCATCGGTTCACCGGTTTCTACATATTCATTAATTTCCTCATCACTTAAATTTCTAAATTTTACTATTGCTCCACTATAATTATTTACCACAGTTTTATTTTTAGTGTCAATTATAGCATAACCGGTTATGGCTTTGTTTTCTTTACCTGATAACTCGCGCAAAATTTTTTTAGCTTCAATCGCATTTTTGGGTTTACCTAATGGACAACCGTTAAAAATAACCACTGAATCCGCGCCGATGATTATGGCGTCGTCGTAATTAGCGGCCACAACCTCAGCCTTTTTTAAAGCTAAAAATTTAGCCAACTCAATCGGGTCGGCTAAATTTACGCTATCTTCATTAAAATTACTTTCAACGATTTTAAATTCTAAACCAATTTGTTCTAAAAGTTTTTTTCTTCTCGGAGATTTAGAAGCTAAAATTATTTTTCGTTTCTGCATAAATCTATTACGATTTCAATAATTCACTAATTATGCTCTTCATGCCTTTATTATTTTTTTCATCAGGCGAAATAAAATCTTCAAACGGATAAGCGCCTGGATAAATATTACCGTTGACAAAAACGGTAGGCGTGCCAGTTACACCAGCTATGTCGCCGTCAATTTTTTGTTGGCTTATTTTTTCCGCGTATTTATTATTATCTAAACATTGATTAAACTGTTCTTGATTAAGACCTAAATCAAGCGCATCCTGCTTATATTGATCCGGGCTCATATTATTGGCGATATTATCGGCAAACAACTTATCATGCATTTCCCAAAACTTTCCCTGTTCGGCTGCGCACTCGCTAGCCTCGGCCGCTGGTTCAGCCTGGGAATGATTTAATAAAGGATAATGTCTAAAAGAAATTACTACTTTATCTTTAAAATCTTGTTCAATTTTTTTCATAGTCTCGCTAAATTTTGCGGAAAACGGACAGGCAAAATTACCATAAACTATTATTTGGACCGGCGCCTTAGAATCACCGATAGCATAATCAACTTCATTAATTGCTTTAACTAAAGGCGCTGCTTCAATATTGTTAACTGAATTATTGGCTGACTCAACTGGCGCTTTTTGCTCAACTTTTACCAAAAAAATTAAACCAACTATAAATAGAGTTAGCGCAACTGCAATAATTGAAATAACTTTGTTTTGTTTAGACATAAAATTAAAATTATTTATATTTTAGCTTTTTTAAGATGCCATTCGGTCGCCGCTTGATAACTCTGACCTAACCTAAACAACATAGCTTCATCAAACCGTTTGCCGATTAACTGTAAACCAATTGGCATATTTTTGTCAAAACCGCAGGGCATAGAAATTGCCGGCAATCCGGCGAGTGACGCTCCGGTAACAAAAATATCTTCTAAATACATTTTTAAAGGATCGCTAGACTGCTCGCCGATTTTAAAAGCTATATGTGGAGAGGTTGGCGTTAATAAACAATCAACTTCTTCTAAAACTTTATCCATTTCTTGTTTTATTTTTGTTCTAACTTTTTGCGCTTGTAAATAATAAGCGTCAAAATAACCAGCGCTTAAAGCATAGGTGCCAAGCATAATGCGGCGTTTAGCTTCCTGCCCGAAACCTTTACCTCGGCTTTTCGTATAAATACTCATTAAATCCGCTTTAGTTCTGTCATCATCCTGAATGCTTAAGCCATATTTAATGCCATCGAAACGCGCTAAATTAGAACTTACTTCTGACGGCGTAATAATATAGTAAACCGGCACGCCATATTTTGTATGCGGTAAACTTACTTTTTTAAATTTTGCGCCTAACTTTTTAAAATCTTCAATCGCTTTTTCAACCGCCTTAGTAACGCCTTCGTCCGTGCCGGAAACAAAATATTCTTTAGGCAAACCAATGGTTAAACCTTTTATTCCTTTTTTATTAAAATCGCCCAAAGGAGATTTTACTGTAGTCGCGTCATTTTTATCAACTCCGGCAATTACCGATAAAACAATCGCTGCATCTTCCACGGTTTTAGTTAATGGTCCGGGGACGTCAGTTGAACTTGTCATAGCAATTAAACCAAAACGAGAGCTTCGCCCGTAGGTTGGTTTTAATCCGGTAATACCGCAAAAACTAGCTGGACATCTTATAGAACCGCCCGTATCAGTTCCTAAAGCAAATAAACACATATCAGCTGCAACGGCCGCGCCAGAACCGCCGGAAGAACCGCCGGGCACGCGAGTATAATCCCAAGGGTTATGAGTCGCGCCGAAAGCCGAATTTTCCGTAGAAGCGCCATGCGCAAATTCATCTAAATTAGTTTTTCCAAGTAACACAGCGCCGGCATCTTTTAACTTTTTTATAATAGTAGCGTCATAAGGCGCAATATAATTTTCTAAAATTTTTGAGGCTGCCGTAGTTTTTACGCCACGAGTTAAAATATTATCTTTAACTAAATATGGGATGCCTAATAATTCCCCGGTTTCGCCATTTTTTATTCTTTCATCAGCTTTTTTCGCTTCTGCTAAAGCTTCTTTTTCGCACACAGTTAAACAAGCTTTTATTTTATGATCAATTTCTTTAATGCGCGCTAAACATGCCTTAGTTAATTCAACCGAGGTAATTTCTTTTTTAGCTAACATTTCGCTAGCTTGTTTTATGGTAAGTTGATTTAATTTCATATCAATCAATCAAATAAAATTTTATAGCCGTAGGGCTTTGCCCGCTATAAAATTTTATTTGATACATTATAATTTTTGTTTATCCCGCTCGTCGGGGAAAATATTATTTATCCCTTTAGGGGAAAACTTTTTTTAAAAAAGTTTTTAAAGGTTTTTATTCAATTACTCTTTTTACTTTAATAAACCTCTCTTCCCTTTCTGGCGCGTCTTTAAGAGAGGCTTCAATTTCTTTTTCATCCCAATCTTTTATTTCATCTTCGCGTAAAACATTTTCTAACCCCGTGACCTGCGCCGTCGGCTCCACACCCTTAACATCAACTTCTTTAAGTTGATCAATATAATTTAAAACCGCGGATAGTTGTCCGCCGTATTTTTCTAATTCTTTATCAGTTAATTCTAACCTAGCTAATTTAGCAATATGTTGTATTTCTTGTTTTGATAAATTCATAGTAATTAATTATACAAAAATCATTTTAAAAATCACCAAGGGGTTCGGGGAGTGGAGTTGGCGACATTGCTTACAGAATAGAGATAAATCATCGTGATAGCCAATCGGAACTCCCCGAGACTTTTTGCTTACTTTTTAGTCATAAAAAGTAAGTCCTAGCGAAGCGTCACGGATGGAAAAATTGATAATCAAGCATACGATAAACTCCGAATGATATTAAACAAATAAATTAAACGCCAAGTTTATTCTTCTAACTCCTGGATTGCGGGTCAAGCCCGCAATGACATAAAAAGACAATAACTCGCAATGACAATTAAGAAATAATTTTCAAAAATTCCTCTTCATTAATTATTTTCACTCCTAATTTTTTTGCCTTTTCAAATTTACTGCCCGGCTCATCCCCAGCAACAACATAATCCGTATTTTTACTAACAGACGAAGAAATATCTCCCCCCAATTCCCTTATTTTAGCCTTGGCTTGGTCCCTTGTCAATCTGTTTAGGCTGCCGGTTAAAATAAAGGTTTTTTCGGCTAATTTAAGATTTTTAGCATTTAATTTTAAACTTTTTACTTTTACTCCGGCGTCCGCTAATTCATCTAGTAGTTTTAAATTATTTTTATCATGAAACCATTCATAAGCGCTTTTAGCCATAACTTCCCCGAAATCATAAATAGAATTTATTTCTTCTAAACTAGCGTTTTTTATTTTTTCTAAACTGCCAAAATGTTTAGCTAGAGCTAAGGCCGACTCTTCGCCCACATGCCTTATGCCTAAACTAAAAATAAATCTTGGTAGTTCTACTTCTTTTTTTGCTTGCATGGCCGCGACTAAATTTTCTGCCGACTTATCCGCGAATCTTTCTAAAGGCATTAAATCGCCGACGGTTAATTTGTAAAAATCGCTAATATCTTTTACTAAGCCCTCTTTAATTAACTGCTCAACAATTTTTGGGCCCAGTCCTTCAACGTCCATAGCATTTTTAGAGGCCCAATGAATTAAATTACGCAAATGCACAGCATAACAATTTTTATTAACGCATCGATAAGCCACTTCGCCGGCGACTTTTTCTACAGGGCCAGAACACATCGGACATTCTTTTGGCGCTTTAATTTCTTTTTCTCTTCCAACTCTTAAATTAGGTAAAACTTTAACTATCTTAGGAATAACGTCGCCAGCGCGTTCAATTATAACCGTATCGCCAATTTTTAAACCCAATCTTTTTATTTCATCTAAATTATGTAAAGTTGCTCGACTAACGGTTACGCCATAAACTTTAACCGGCTTTAAATGCGCCGTTGGCGTTAAAACTCCGGTACGACCAACCTGCCAAACCACATCTTCAACAACCGTGGTCGCTTGCTCGGCCGCGAATTTATAAGCCATAAAATAACGCGGCCCCTTTCCGACTATCCCTAGCCTACTCCATAAACTTAAATTATTAACAATCACTACAACACCATCGCAATCAAACGGAACTTTATCTCTATTTTTTTCCCAATAATCATGAAATTTAATAGTTTCATCTAAATTTTTGCAATATTTATTTTGTTTTAAAACTTTAAACCCTAAAAGTTTCGCTAACTCATGTTCTTGTTCATGATATTTTAAGCCTAAATCAATCGCTAAAGAATAAATATGACAATCCAATTTTCTTTCGGCTGTAAGTTTTGAATCTAACTGCCTAATTGAGCCGGCGGCGGCATTACGCGGATTAGCTAATTCTGCTCGGCCTTGTTTTTTATATTGCTTATTTAATTCCGCGAACACTTTATTAGATATAATCGCTTCGCCGCGCGCTTCAAATTTTCCATTATCAATCGCTTGATATAATTTTTTTATTGACTCGATACTTAAACCAATATTTTTTAATTCTGTTTCAGTTGGGCGGCGTAAAATCAAAGGTATGGCTTCAATAGTTTTTAAATTTTGCGTTACTTCTTCGCCTACTTCCCCGTCGCCCCGAGTCGAGCCTAAAACGAATTTGCCTTTTTCATAAACTAAGGCCACGGCTAAACCGTCCATTTTTAATTCAGCGTAATAATCAAATTTTTGCCCTGGTATAATTTTATCTAATCTTTTTTCCCAATCCCTCATATCTTCCGGAGTAAAAGCATCAAAAATCGACATCATGGGAGCGGAATGACGAACTTTATTAAATTTTTCCAAAGGCTTACCGCCAACTCTTTGGGTTGGCGAGTCAGACGTGATTAAATCTGGATGCAATATTTCCAACTCTTGTAATTCATTCTTTAAACTATCTAAAGCCGCATCAGAAATTAAAGATTTATCTAAAATATGATAAGCATAGCGATATTTTTCAATTTCGCTTCGTAATTTTTCTATGCGTTTTTTAGCTTCTGGTTTATTCATAATAGAATTAGAAAGACCGAGTGCAACGCACAAGGGCACTAGAATAAGCCTTAAAGCTGGTGCTTTGACCACCGGCATCGGTAAATAACTCATACATAGCAAAGGAAGGGGTCTGTATTCCCTCGCTTGAACTCCAATAGTAGGAAGTAGTTACAAAATTCCTGAGTACTACACGATTTATATATAATTCATGTAATTCATATTTTGATGGTAAATACCAATCACTGTAAACACCAGTGCCCGTATTTGTATTAGTATAATCGTCACAAACTTTAGCCGCTCCGCCAGTATAACCAGTTTGAGCCTTCATGGCATTTGTATTTGCCTGACCAGTTCCAAGGTCTATAGAGGTATTACCGTTTAATGTGGTTTGAGTATTACCACCGGTTATCCAGGCTACTCCACTACTTTGATTACTTAAAGCAGAAATTACGCCATGTAACCCTGTAGTATCAATATATGCGATCCTGCCTCCTTGATATGTCTGACCTATGATAAAAGTAGAGCAACTGTACCCACCCCAAGTGTAGCCACTAGCGCAAGTAAATCGGCAACTCGTGGTACTACCGCTAGTGTTATATTCGGTAGTAAGATCACTTGCCGGCAACCAAGCGCTACCGCTCCAAGTTTGTTGATATTGACTCACGGTATTCCACGCCGTCCCGTTAGTTGGTTTAGCTGGGCAAGTATACATTCGGGTATTAGCTACACAGGTTCCGCTACCGCTATTCCAAGTATAGTTAGTTGCGCAGGTAAAAGTAGCTGTACAAGTTTTGTTAGAAGTCATAGTAACTTGTCCGCTGGAATTACAATCGCCTGACCAGCCAGTGAAGGTTGAACCAGTACTGGCTGAAGCCGTTGCTGTCACTGCCGTGTTGTAGTTGTAGGTGCCAGCGCCAGTGACTGTGCCTGAACCGACGCCTGCCTTGTTAATAGTGAGAGTGTAAGTACTAACTGTAAATGTAGCTGTACAAGTTTTGTTAGAAGTCATAGTAACTTGTCCGCTAGAATTACAATCGCCTGACCAGCCAGTGAAGGTTGAACCAGTACTGGCTGAAGCCGTTGCCGTAACTGCCGTGTTGTAGTTGTAGGTGCCAGCGCCAGTGACTGTGCCTGAACCTGTGCCTGCCTTGTTAACAGTGAGAGTGTAAGTACTAAGTGTAAATGTAGCTGTACAAGTTTTGTTAGAAGTCATAGTAACTTGTCCGCTGGCGTTACAATCTCCCGACCAGCCAGTAAATGTTGAACCTGTGCTAGCCGAAGCCGTTGCCGTAACTGCCGTGTTGTAGTTGTAGGTGCCAGCGCCAGTGACTGTGCCTGAACCTGTGCCTGCCTTGTTAACAGTGAGAGTGTAAGTACTAAGTGTAAATGTAGCTGTACAAGTTTTGTTAGAAGTCATAGTAACTTGTCCGCTGGCGTTACAATCTCCCGACCAGCCAGTAAATGTTGAACCTGTGCTAGCCGAAGCCGTTGCCGTAACTGCCGTGTTGTAGTTGTAGGTGCCAGCGCCAGTGACTGTGCCTGAACCTGTGCCTGCTGTATCGATGGTAAGGGTATAAGTATCTACCACACAAAATTCACCATCATAATGATAATTATCAGCGCATTTATAGCGACAATTAGTGTCGCTACCTATATCATGATGTTCGGTAATAGGATCGTCCACCGGCGTCCAAGTGATACCATCCAAAGTTGTTTGGCGATATGAACTAACATTGTTCCATACTGTACCAACAGGTGGTATATCTTCTGGACAATTATATATACGCCAATTAGCTGCGCAAAGAGAACCTGAACAAAATTGATCCGCACTGCAACTCCCGCAGCTCCCCCCACAACCATCATCACCACATTCTTTGCCAGTACAATCAGGCGTACAAGCTGGGCCGCCGCCCACGCTCCCAAATTCAAAAGAACTTTGCACCGATCTTTTAGCTCCGCCATAAAAACCAACCGAAGTAAATGTAACGTTTGGCGAAGAAGTAGCATAACTAACAATATAAGAACTATTATTACCGATATCTATATTTTGAAAAATATTATCTTGGTCAACGTCAGGCAAGACATAATTATTTTTTCTGACCTCCCATAAAGCCTGCTCTAAACCAGCTTCTGAGGCGAAAAAACCTAAACTCGAATAACCGGTTAAACGATTCATTTTTATCCCGGCCATAACTAAATCAGCCGCGCCTAAAGTAATAATTAAAATGCCGGATAAAATAAACATGGTTAAAAGCAAAATCACGCCGTTCTGTTTTTTATTTTTTTTATAAAATAAAATCATAATAATTTTTACATCAAATAAAATCATTCATAATTCCTTGAAGAAACCGTCATCTGTATTTTCATTTTTTGCTCATGCATAGCCTGACCAAAGGCTTTAACATCCATCATCATAGTTACATAGGGCTGGAAACTCTTAGAGGAGCCAATTAAATCATCTTTAACATAAAATTTTAAACTGTTAATTATAATTCCGGGAATGTTATGCTCAGGTTGAGCAAAAGAAGTAAGCGGTTCTGCCATATAATTTTCATCATAAGTCATTGTAACAGATATGGCTCCATTCTCATCTAAAGCATAATAAACACAATCTCCATATTGATTTTTAAAATACAATTCTTGGCCATCCGGGGAAGTGTTAAAAACTTTGTTAGTAGCTCCGGCATAACAATCAGTATTGCTAATTTGCGCCATTCTCATTTCTTTAGTCATTCTTTCCATAGCATATCTAATATTTTCCTGGACATTTTGCGCGCTTATGGAATTTCTTTGCCCGTCAATCACTAATTTAAATATCTCCGTAGAAGATATGACTAAAACAGAAAAAATAGCTACTGAAACTACTAATTCTATAAAACTAAACCCCTTAACTGATTTTAATTTTTTAAAAAATAAATTCATAATAACAATTCATTATTATCAAATAAAATTTAATGGCCGTAGAGTTTTACTCGCTATTAAATTTTATTTGATACCTTATATTTTTTGTTTATCCCGCCTCAGCGGGGAAAGTATTGAAAACTTTTTTTGAAAAAGTTTTCAAAGGCTTTACCACCAATTATATAAAAAAGTTTCGGCCGTGTAATTATGATTTTGCGTGCCGTCTTTCCAGCGGATAGTGCATTTAACGTCAAGATAATTAGTATTGTCAACCACAGTAATTAAACGGTAAAAATTAGTTGAAGCGGCGGTCGCTGTATGAGTATATAAACCATTACTATCATCAACATAAAGCCTGGCGCCGGCCTCATCTATAGAATTTATAGCCATATTAACGCTAGATAAACCATTATAATCTATAACATATGTGCCATCACCGACTATATCCTGGTTCCAGATGTTACCCGAAGTTATCCAATTAGTGTCTCTAATATTTCTAACTAATTCTAAGCCTTCTTGAGCTAGCCCCGACGCTATTAAAACATTTTTATTAATATACTGCGTTTCTATATTTTGAATTACTAACGAGACAACACCAACCATGCCCACGGCAATAACCATAATTGAAACTACCACTTCTATAATGCTAATGCCTGAATTATTAAAAATTTTTTTGTAATTCATAAAACTTTATAGTTCTTTAAAATTTGGGTTAATCATGCCAAGATGACCAACCCATATAGTGGCCTCCGTATTATTAATATTTTCTCGTAAAGTAATATGGGCGTAATTAACGGCGGTAGCATCATAATATCCATAACCATTTATATAACACTCTGGGTCGGGAGGCAAAAAAACAATATCATAAAAATCCAAACCAGATAAATAAGAAACAGTTATGCCGGCTGGTAAAGTTTTAGTTTCAATAGCTTCACCTTGATCGTAAAATTTATTTTCGTTTATGTCGGCAAAAATAATATAACTATCTGGCGTACTAGTGGCAAAACGAATACCCCAGCCGCCGCTCGGCACATTAACTCCGTCATAAGTTTTTGAACCTAAGCTATAATTTTGCACTAATCTAATATCTGAAGCGACTTTTTGTTTAATAATACCTAATTCTGATCGTTTATTAGTACTATGATAATTTACTAAAAAAATAGTGCTCATAGTCGCAATAATAAAAATACTAACTAGCATCTCTACTAAAGTAAATCCGACGTTATTATTTTTTATATTTTTTCTATTCATAATACTTATAATTTTAAATTAGCGCGGCGTTAGCCACGCTAATTTTTTAAACTAACTAATGATATATTAATCTAGCGCGATTTTACTTCTTTCCAGTCAGGCGCCTGGGTATTAACATTAATAACTTTAGAAAATAAAGTATAATAACCTTCACTGTCAGTAACTTTTAGGGTTACTGTTACACTGCCAGGAGAATTAATAACGATAGCTGTAGTTGAAGCAGTTGGGTTAGCGATAGTCGCATCCCCAACCACGCTCCACTCCCAATCGCATATAGCATCGGTACAATTAACCGGAGTAGACGGACTTAAGGTTGAATACACTTGGCTATTATCAGAAAAATTAATATCTTCGCCTTGAGTCGGGTTGGTTGGTGATTGGTTAAAATTAACATCCGGCATTTCATGCTTATAAGTAGTAAAGGTTAACGGCGATCCGTCATCAGCTTCAGCTGGCGTATCTTGAGCGCTATTATATTGCGTTAAGCTTGAAGAAGTATTAGTATTATCCCAAACTTTAACCCACCAATAATAAGGAGTATTATAAGCTAAGGTTATGGCTGAATCAAGCGGAAGTTGATCTACACCAATATCAATTATACATTTATTAGTCGGATTATTATAACCAAGACATTTACCCGAATCAAAAATTGGACTGCTAATACTATTAGAAGTATTAGCGATTATCTGATAAGCTGATTCGCTTGCGCCAGCATCAGCATCATTAAAAGTCCAACCCAATTTAGCTTGCAAAGCGCCATATTGGCCGGCTTGAGCGAAACTCCAATTAGGCGCGGTTAAATTAGTGGCGCTTGGCGTAGAACTAACGCTAGCTAAAACTTTATAATCAGAAGTGCCGCAAGAACTTTCATTGTCGCAACTAAAACTTAACCAACCAATTCCTGATCCATCATCATTGCCATTCCAAGCATAGCCGATTAGACTTCCGCTACCTGAATCTATGGATACGCCGTTTGCCCAAGTATCATTAAATTTTATCCAACCATTATCGCCTAAAGATAAAATTTTTGCCCAGCCATAAACTTTGCCATCGCTTGGATTATAACAAGCCGTGCACTTATTAGAAAAATTACAGCTGCCGGATGTTTTGCAATTTGTATTAAAACTATAATTATCGGGCGGGGTTGTTTCATTAAAACTTATCCAACCAACGCTCGTACTCCAGGCATAACCGCTAAAATGGCTAGTGGCTGAATCTAAGCTCGTGCCATAATTACTAACGCCGCAAGAACCGTCGTTAGTGCAATTAAAACTAACCCAACCAATACTAGCGCTCCAAGCATAACCGCTCATATTATTACTAGCATCAGCTCTACTAAATTTTATATTTTTGCTAAAACCAAATTCATAATAAACAATAGCAAAACTTAAACCAAAAGCAATAATAAACATCAAAGTCGTAATAACCCAGGTTTTTTTTCTAAAATAGTCTTGCATATGTTTTATTTATTATTTTTTAAATCTTCGATTTGGATTTTAAGATCTTCAATTTGTTTTTGTTGTTCTTGCATCGCTTTAACCATCGGAGCAATAAGGTCAGTATAACGCATTGACATCATTTGTTCTGAAGTACCGTCAGTTAATATTATATTTGTCTTTTTACCAATTGCTTTTTCAACATCCTGCGCAATAAAACCATAATCAGTTCCACCGTCACCATTTTTATATTTAAATGAAACGGGATTCAACTTTAATATTAAATCTAATCCTAAATCAGATACTTTAATATCATATTTTAAACGTCTATCGGATGCGGGTGACCAAGCAACCTGACCGCCAATAGCTGTGATCGATGTATTGCCAATGCGAATCGTGTTATTAGCGCTGACCGTCGCGCCATTACCTATAGCAGTAGTATTAGTTAATGCTGTGGTGCCGCTAGAAACGCCCGCATTAAATCCAATCGCAGTATTATAATAACCAGTATTATTGTATCTATCAGCATACCAACCAACTGCAGTATTTCCATAACTAGTATTATTGTTTAACGCTCGATATCCTATAGCCGTATTGCTATTACCAGTTGTGTTATAAAAAAGAGCTTCCATACCAACCGCGGTATTTGAATTACCAGTAGAATTAGATGGCAGAGCTTGGTAGCCAACTGCTGTATTTTCCCAACCAGATGTATTATTTTGGAAAGAACCGTTACCAATAATAGTATTCTGAGATAAGCCACCACCGCCTAAACCAATCCTAATTCCATTTACAACCATATCGCCAGCTACTTGTAATTTATAAGTAGGGTTAGTTATTCCAATGCCGACATTTCCGTTAAAATAACTCTTTGGCCCAGCACCATAAAAATCATAACCGCCAGAATAGCTACGACCATACACTCCAGTACCAGTATAACTATAGCCATAAACTCCATAACCGCTAGCGCCATTATAACCATAAACTCCATAAGTGCCAGCCGAAGAACCATAAACGCCAGTACCCATATTACTCTCGCCAATAACACCGGTACTACTACTATCTCCAGTAGCTACTCCTCTAACACCAATACTGCTTCCAGTACTTACTGTTCCCCAATTACTAGCACTAACAGAAATACCAGTATTATCACCTGCCCCGATGGTAACGCTAGCATTGGCAATACCGCTCGTTCCAATAGAAAGTTTTGAATTTGGGCTTGCTGTTCCAATCCCGACATTGCCTTCCATAAAATAAGCCGCACCCCCAAATACCAGATTGTCGTTAGTCATATCTATATATAATGGCCAATAGCTGCCATTAGTCGCCCAAGTCGTACTATTTGTACCGTTGCCTGAAAGAAAATATAATAAATTGCTATTCATATGAATCATCCCGGAGCGATTATCTGAATCTTGGAGATATATAGTAGGAGAAGTATTGTTAATAATATGATTTCCTGTTGATTTAATATCCCCAGTGACATCAAGTTTATATCCCGGCGCCGCCGTCCCAATACCAATATTACCAGTATTACTGTTATAAATATTAGTTCCGGACAATGTCCAATAATTTGTCGATGTATCCCAAGCAGTTTTACAGGTTCCGGCAATACATAGTCCGCCCGTAGCATTAATCTGGCCGGTGACATCTAATTTATATGACGGTGTTCCGTCTCCTATCCCGACATTCCCTGCAAAATAATTATTTCTAGAAGCTGATTGTTGATAAATGCCGTATTGATTAGTAACATCTCCACCAGTGACTGGATTAGCGATATATAAATCATACATATTAGTTGTGGTGCCAGTGCGTTGATAAGGTTGGATAAATAACCCGTAGGCATAAGTGGTTTTTGGAACAGCTGAAGTGTTAGAATTATAATGACCATAACCTATATATGAACCTCTTAAATTTGCTAAAGTGCCATTATCATCAGCTGAAACACCGTTGAGATTTCTTAAAACTTGAGTAACTAAACCATAAATAACCCCAGAATTAGTTCGGCCAGCATTAATTATTGGATAATTAACAAATTGGCTAGTAGCAAAATTTGAGGGATCTGGGCCTGAAACAGTATAGGTCGGTTTACCAGCCAAATATTGCATTATTGTGCCGTGAGCCGGATCAGTAAAATTTTTGTTGGCATAGATACCATAATTAACATTAGGCGTGGTATCAAAAACAGTTAAATTAGTAGTTTTTATACTACCGTTAACATCTAGTTTGGCGCCAGGAGTAGTCGTGGCGATGCCGACGTTGCCTTGATAATTAATTACACCATTAATATCACCTGAGCTGGTTTGCCACTGCATTACATCGCCAGTACTTAATGTGCCTCCATTTTTTATTATTAACCCAACTTTGCCGGCAGAGTTTTCCTTGTTTATTTCCATTCTCGCCACCGGATTAGTTGTGCCAACTCCAACATTGCCATTTTCCACAATCAGACCTAAGGGAGACGTGCCGGTATTAATCCAGAGAGCGCCGGATTTAGTTTGAATAAGTGGTCCGGTATTAAGCGGTTCGTCGCAACCAGGATCGCCGGTGTTACAGACGGCCGGATTGGCTAAAGGAGCGGTCCAGGCGGCTAGGAGAGATTGAAATGAAATAGATAGACCTAAAGTTAAAACAACAGCCGTAATTAGAAGAAGAGAGATTTTAAAATGCTTTGAGTGCATATAATTATAATAAATTAAAATACCAATTTAAAATCTGCGTTTGCCAAAATAAAGTAATAATTGCGCCTACGGTTAAAAAAACTCCCAAAGGCACCTCTGAACCCCATTGTTTTTTACCGGCCGCGATTAAACCTAGGCCGACGATTGAACCTATAAAATAAGAAATAATTATTGCAGTTAAAACTCCTGGCCAACCTAAAGTTAAACCTATAAGCAAGCCCAGCCTTATGTCGCCTCCGCCAATCCATTTACCCTTAGAAATAACAAACTGAATTAGGAAAAAACTACCTCCTATTATACCAGAAATTAGTAAATTCCACAAATTAAAACCTAAAATTAAATTAAGAATAAAAACAATTAAACAGGCTGGGAGCGTAACTATGTCTAAAATTAAATACCAGCGCAAGTCATAAATAAAAATTACTATCATAACAGCAATAATAAACCAATCTCTAATTAACTGAGTTATTAATGTTGAATTAAAAATAACTAACCCATAATTATCAACTTGCAATTTATAATTCAAATAAAAAGCCATAACAAAAAGCAAGCCGGTTATAAATTCAACTGCCGGATATTGCCAGGAAATTGTTTTACCGCAACTTCGACATTTTCCTCTAAGTACAATAAAGCTTAAAACCGGAATATTATCATACCAAGCAATTTGCTTTTTGCATTTTGGGCAATACGACCGGCCCATTATGCTTTCTTTTTTATGTAAGCGCCAAATCAAACAATTCAAAAAAGACCCGATAATAAGACCGAAAATAAACACAAAAACTAAAATTAAATTCATCATAAGAGTATAATGTCATTGCGAGGAGCGCTAGCGACGAAGCAATCTCACGAACTATTTATTTAACAAATTGTCCGTTAGATTGCTTCGCTCCTTCCGCGCCCGCAACGCTTCGCTTGCGAGGCGGGCGGGTTAGTCGCTCGCAATGACAGTAAAATATTATTTATTTAGCTCTTCTTTATATTTTTTTAATTCCTCATTATCCGGCGCCAACTCTAAAGCTTTATTTAAATATTCTTTTGCTATCTCTAAATCTTTTTTATCTCGATATAAAAGCGATAAAGCTAGCGGCCAATGATAATCGGCCTGACTTAACATAAAACCGCGCTGGTTGAATTCAATAGCTTCATCTAAATTATTTTGAACATAATAAATATCAGCTATATTTTTATAAAGAGTCGCGCGAAAAGGATCAAATTTTAAACCTTTTTTATAAGCTTCAAGAGCTGAATTATAATTTTTTATTTTAAAATAAGCCTGGCCTAAATTTTCATACAATTTTACTGAGATATTATAAATTTCCTGGCGATGCTGAGTATTTAAATACGGGTCATCTATCGATGGTAAAATTTTAATTTCCTGATTTAAAATTTCTATAGTCCCCTCGTAATCTTCTTGCATCATTTTTTGTCTAGCTAAATCTTCATAAACCATAGTAAAATATGGGAAATTTCTTATTAAATCGCTAAATATCTTTTCCGCTTCCGCGTAATAAATTTTATCTAAATAAAAACCAAATAAAGTGTAAAGCCGAGCCGTATTATATAAAATGTCATAAGTTTTTTTATCGCCAAACGATTTAATATCCTCTATTATATTATTATTTAGTTTTTGCCAAACGGCCACATCTCTAATTTTAAAAAAACAATTTAGCGTTAAAAAAAGATAATTTTCTTGATAATAATTACTGCTTGGATTTAACTTCATGGCCTTCCCCATGTCGTTAACCACTTCAACGCAATCAGAAACTTTCATAGATTTTAGAGCTTTCATGTAATAAATTTCTGCTCTTACTTGATTTATATTGTTAGTATAAATAAACACAGCCGATACTAAAAACAATGAAATAAAAATAAATAATTTTGAGAATACAGTAAACCGCACATTTAAAATCTTATTTTCTAATTTAGAATTTATTATAACCCAACAAATTCCTAAAATTAAAAATAAATAGACAAAAACAGTAAATAGAGAAAAACTAAAAAAATTATTAATAGAATAAGCAATTAAAGAAGAAAATAAAAATATTAATAACCAATCATCAGGTTCAAATTTCTGCTTATTCAACAAAAAAATAGCTATTCTATAAATAAAATAAATATAAAATATTAAATTCGCCGCCAAGCCTAAAAAACCAAAAGCTAATATTTGATCAAGCGGCCAATTATGGACTCTGTCGGGAAAACTATTAACGGTTTCATAAATGCCCCAATCAATATTATAATATTTTCTAAAAACATCACCTAAAACCTCCGGACCGTAGCCGACGAGTAATCTTGAAAAATTTTCCTGTTTTATTTCTGTAATAGCTGATTTAATATAATAAAACCTCATTTTACTAGAACCATTCTTAAGGTCGGCAACGCTTTTTAGTCGATTAACTAAATTATTTGAATTATAATTAATTGATTTAGTGGGGTTTACTATATTTAAACCAATAATAAAAAAAACGCCGATTAAAATTAACCCGATAAGACTAAAGGCGATTTTTTTAAATCGCTTATAAAACAACCAAACTAAAACTAAAAATAATGTTGATCCAATAAAACCTAGCCAAGCTGCCCGAGAATAAGTAAAAATTAAACAGACAAATTGCATAACAATAACTAAGGCAACAAAAAATCTGGTTAATGTTTTTTTAAATAAAAAAATCAAAGCATAAAAGCTTATGGGTAAAACCATAATTAACCAATGGCCTAAAAAATTAGGCTGGCCTAAAGAAGAAAAAATGCGTCCGCTATTTATTGGATTATCTGACCAATAGAGAGGATCTAAATAAAAATATTGGATTAAACCATAGGCCGATACTAAAAATGAAGAAGCAACTATTGCTATAATTATGCGTTTAAGCTGCTGAAAATTATTAATGTTTAATATGATTAAAACAAAAAACAAACAATAATTAAAAAAATTATAAAAGCCTTGCTGCCTTAAAAAACTACCCCAAAAACTTTGATTAGGATAAAGCGAAAAATATGAACTGATAAAAAATGATAATAATAAAAAACCGACCAACAAAAAAATTTTAGCGCTGCCGCGATAAATTAATCGGCCAGTTATAAAAATTTTAGCCGTAAAAGCTAACAATATAAAAATTAAAGTTACCCTAAAAATAACCGCTTTATAAAGATCAAAACAATTATAAGTCGACAAACTATAATCAAAAATTATTGGGATAAAAAAAACTATAGCTAATATGCCATATTCAATAAATAAATTACAAATTTTTATGACCTTATCTTTTAACATATATAGTAATTTTACCATTTAAACCATAAAAAAAGAATACTCTAATAACTTACTTTATATTTTTTAAAATACATAAAAAGAGTAGGAAAAACCTACTCTTTTTATATAAACCCTTAATAGGACCCTTTTAAAGATTCTTAATAAATACTTCCAGGAGTGGCAGTATGAGTACCTGCGGCTACTCCGCCGGTAGTACCACCCAAACAATAAACTAAAGTATAGGTAGTATTAGCGGTTCCTGCAGTATAAGTATAAGCAGTAGAACCACAATTACCGTCAGCAGTTGGAGTTGGATTGGTTGGCACAGAAGCCATATAAGTAACACCGCCGCTAGCAATCGGAGAAGCAATACTGGCCGGGTAAGCATTGGCGTCATTATAATACAATTCCAAGGCTGTTTGAATCTGTTTGATATCAGAAACGCGTTTAGCATCTCTTGATTTCATTCTGGCGTTATTTAAAGCCACGACGGCTAAAGTTGATAATAAACCGATAATGGCAATAACGACCAATAATTCAATTAACGTAAAACCTTTTTGTTTTTTCATGATTCACCTCCCCTCTGGTATACACGAATTATTTACCCAAAAATAAAAACAAGCATGGGAATCTAATCGTGAAATTAATTTTTTATATTACACCCACATCTTTTAGACGCGGGATTATACTTATCCACAATTATACCATAAAAACTAATTTTATGCATTACCAACCGCGAATAATTTGCAAATTTGTATTTTCTTCAACACGATAAACTAAAGCAAACTCGCTGCCGTCGTTTCTGGTAACATAACGATAAATGTAGGTTGAATCTATGGCTGAACTATTAGTTGAATTCTTTGGATCCTTAGGCATCGGGTTTAAATATGGTTTAGCTCCAGACGATAAAGCTGTGGTTAGGATTGTATTATAACAATTTGAGCCGGCATCAACCGATGCCCCAAAATCGGCGGCTCCGCTATCCCAATTACCGCAAGCCGGATATCTGTCATTATTCTCAGAATAATAAAGATTAAGCGCGGTTCTGATCTGGGTCATATCAGCCTTTCTTAAAGCGTCCCTAGCCTTATTTCTAGCGCTATTAAGCGACACCACAGCGAAAGACGATAAAATGCCGATAATACTAATGACTACTAACAATTCAATTAAGGTAAAACCTTTTTGTGATTGTTTTTTTTGTTTCATAGTTATTATAATTAATTATTAAATTTTAAAAACTACTAGCTAAATTATACATTGGTAAAATTACGGCTGCAACCATAATACCTACCGCTATGCCCATGACAATCATAATTATCGGTTCCAACAAAGTCATTAAGTTGGCTACTATATTTGAAATTTCTCTGCCATAAAAATTAGTGATTCTTTCTAAAATAACATCCATTTTCCCAGTCTTCTCACCAATGTTCAACATTTGTGAAACCATTTTTGGTATATTTTTGTTTTTTATAAAAACGCTAGAAATTGAATTTCCATCCTCAACTTCTTTAACAGTTTCTTCTATTAACTCTTGATAAATTGTATTGCCTACAATTTCGGCGGTAACCTTTAAACTATTATCTATTGTAACGCCGCCGACGATTAAAGTGCTCATAGAACGAGTAAAACGAACTAAATAAATTAATTGAAATAAATGACCAAAAATCGGCAATTTTAATTTAATTAGATCAATTTGTCTTTTACCTTGAGGTCTTTTTATATACCACCTAAAAGAAACTACTAAAATCACAACTATTAAAAGAAGTACCCACCAAAATTTTTGCATAAATCCTGAAGTTCCAATTAAAATTTTAGTTGTTATTGGCAATTCGGCTCCGCTCTCTGTTAAAATCCCAGTAAGTTTAGGCACAACGAAAATCATCATAACAATGCCGACGACAAACAAAGAGGCTAAGACAAAAGCTGGATAAATCATAGCGCCTTTAATTTTACTCATCATATCATAGTCTTTTTCCATTTCATCGGCCAAATAACTTAATACTTCATCTAGTTTACCGGAAGTTTCGCCTGATTTAACAACACTAACATAAAAATTATTAAAAACATTAGACCGCTTGCCTAAAGCTTCAGACAAAGTCGCGCCAGCATCAACTTCATCAGCCACCTCAGAAATTATCATTTTTAAAGACACATTAGCCGTTTGATCGACTAAAACCTTAAGCGCTTGCACCATAGAAACATTAGCCGAAACTAATACTGAGAACTGCCTAGAAAAAATCACTATATCTTTAGTTTTAACTCTATTCAAAAAATCAAGATTGATAAATTTTTTAGCTTGTGAAACTTCCGTAATTGAAACGATGGAAAAACCTTTTTCAGTTAAAATTTCTCCAACATAATCTTTACTAATCGCTTCAACCATGCCTTCTTGCACTTTTTTGTCTTGATTAAAAGCTTTGTATCTAAAAATTGGCATTCTATTAAATATAAATTATTAAATAATAAATTATTATATATCTTCTCTTCTAACCTCGCCTGATTCAATTAAATTGCTTAGCGATTTTTCCATGCTAATCATACCTTCTTTTTTTGATGTCTGAATTACGCTTTCCATCTGATATATTTTACCTTCCCTAATTAAAGATTTAGTGGCCGAACTATTTAACAATATTTCATTAGCTAAAACTAAACCGCCGCCTCGGCGCTTAACTAATTTATGAACTAAAACGCCGATTAAAATATCGGCTAAATTATAGCGAATAGCCTCAAGCGAAGAATTTTTTCCAGCGCCACTTAAAAGTTTTTCTAAAACCCTTATAGAACTATCAGCATTAATTTCTAAAATAACTAAGCAGTTACCTGAAGCCAACTCAAAAATTTTTGGCATTACTGAACTAAAAATTTTATCATCTTTTATTTCATTTATATAAACTAAGTTTATATCTTCGCTTAGACAATAATCTAAAGCATCCGACAAACTATTAACGTCAGTACCTATCTGTCTCTGCGTAATTAAACTATTTTTACTAACAAACAAATATTCAATCGGATCTTCAATAGTAATAATATTTAAAGACTTAGTCTTATTAAGTTCTTCAATAAAAGAAACCGCAGTAGTAGTTTTTCCCGAATGATAGGCGCCAGCCATAATTAAAAGCCCAGAGCGAGCCTCTAAAAAATTATTACAAGACTCGGCCAAGCCTAAATCCTTAAGACTTTTTATAACGCCAGGAATATAATGAAAAGATAAAGCTAAAAGGCCCTTTTGATAAAAAATATTTATGCGAAAGCGAAAATTGGAAATATTTTTAACAACAACCATTCCCTTATTTTCTTTTAATTTAATAATTTCCTCCGGACTTAAAAAAGTTTCTGTAATTTTATTTATAGTTTCGCTTGTAACCATGTCTTGACCGGTCAGCGGAGAAAATTGCCCGCTTAGCCTCATCATAGGTAAACTGCCGACAGCTAAATGCAAATCGGAACCGTTTTTTTGAACCATTTCTGATAATATTCTGTTTAAAAAAATTGATGGCACTTCCATAAAATTAGTTGAAAGTTATAAAGTTGAAAGTTATAAAGCTAAAGGCATTAAAATTTTATAACTTCACAAACTTTACATATTTTATAAATTTAACAATTTCTTTATTTTATCCACTACCTCTGATGGCATAAAATGGGCTTTAATTAAATAATCGGCCGCTCCCATTTTTAAACCTTTATCAATTTCATCTTTCTGGCTTAAATTAGTTAAAAGTATTACTGGAATCTTGGCAGTTTTTGGATCAGATTTTATTTCACCTAAAACTTCAAAACCATTCATTTTAGGCAAAAGAACATCCAAAAGAATTATGTCTGGCATTTCTTTTGCGGCCAAACGAACACCCTTATCTCCATCTTCAGCCATAATAACTTTAAAATTTTCTATTTCAAATTTAGTGGCATACATACTTAATAAAAACGAATCATCTTCAATTAAAAGAATTTTTATTTTATCTTTTACCATATAGTTATTATCAAATAAAAATTTAATGGCCGTAGAGTTTTACTCGCTATTAAATTTTATTTGATACGTTATATTTTTTGTTTATCCCGCTTAGGCGGGAAAAGTATTGTTTATACCCTTTAGGGTGAAAACTTTTTCTAAAAAAGTTTTCAAAGTTTAATTAAACGTGAATTGTTCTTAATACTTCTTCCATGGTAGTTAGGCCTAATAGAGCTTTCATAATACCGTCCTGTTTCATAGTAATAAAATTTTGATTTTTAACTAAATCATCAATCGTTAAATTAGCTTTATTATTAATAATAATTTCTTTTATTTTATCATTAACATCAAGCACTTCGGCTAAAGCAATTCTACCGGCATAACCAATACCGCCACAATGAGTGCAACCTTTGCCTTTATAAAATTTTATTTTTTTCAAATCAAAATCAGGTATCATCTCTTTGAGTGCTGGTTGGGGCGTAATAGCTAATTCCTTTTTTATGTCATCCATAACATCGTCTGGTAATTTATGTTCTTCTTTGCAGTGTTCGCAAATTTTTCTACCCAACCTTTGGGCTAATATACAATTTAAAGTAGAGCCCAAAAGAAAAGGCTCTACCGCCATATCTAAAAGTCTAGGAATAGCGCCTATAGCGTCGTTAGTGTGTAAAGTTGATAAGACAAAGTGGCCGGTTAAACTGGCATGAATAGCTAATTCAGCCGTTTCATTGTCTCTAACTTCTCCAACCATTACAATGTTCGGGTCTTGGCGTAAAAGAGAACGTAGTCCTGAAGCAAAAGTAAAACCAATTTCCGGTTTAACTTGCGACTGATTTACGCCTTGTATAAAATATTCAACCGGATCTTCTAGGGTAGAAATATTTATTCCCTCTTTATTTAAACCGGTTAAAATTGAAAATAAAGTAGTTGATTTACCTGAACCAGTTGGACCTGTTACTAAAAGCATTCCGTCAGTTTTCTTCAAGTTTGTTTTAATAATTTTAAGACCGCTGGCCATAAATCCAAGTTCTTCTAAAGTTGGCGCGCCTCTACTTACATCCAAAATTCTCATTACTACCTTTTCTTCTTCTAATAACGGCATAACGGAAATTCTTAAATCTATTTCTTTGTCGTCAATATTTATTCTGATTCGGCCGTCTTGAGGCATTCTGGTTTCATCTAGCTTTAAATTGGCTAAAACTTTAATTCTGCTAACAATAGCTCCATGAACGCTTTTCGGTAAAACTAATGAATTATGTAAAATACCATCTATTCTATATCTTACTCGGCTTTCATTCTGCATTGGTTCAATATGAATATCTGAGGCTCGCCCCTCAACCGCATGCCTGATAATTACAGAAACTATCTTTGATACCGGAGCTGATTTAGTAATTTCTTCAACTTCTTTTTGCTCATCCTTTCTTTTAGCACGCTCTAAAGTTTCCTCTTCTTCTTTAGTTTTTAAAGCCTTGGAAACTTCTTTACCTAAAGTTTTGTAATATTTTAAGGCATTATTAAAACCTGGTAGTGAAATAAAAAAATAATCTGGCTGTAAATTTTGCTCTTTAGCTAAAAAATCTATAGCTTCTATGGCTTTAAAGTTTCCTGGATCAACCATACCAACTTTCATTTTTCCCTGAGCAACTTCAAAACAAATAATTTTATAATTTTCAGCTACTTCGGCTGGAATTAAATTTAATACTTGATCAGCGATTTTTACTCCTGCTAAATTTTTATAATTAAAATGATAAACTTTAGCTTTAAGTTCTGTAAAATCTTCAATATCAAATAAACCACTGGCCACAAGCGTTTCTTCTGGCTTCTTCGCATATTCGGCCAATTTCTGTAATTCAGCCAACTTTTCGGTTGTTATTAATTTATTTTGAACTAATAAATTTATAAGTTCCTCTAACTTATTCATAATTAATTTGGATTAAAAGGATCTCTTTTACCAACTTCTGACTGCGCCTTTATAACAAACGTTGATTCTTGCAAATTTTTAAATTTATCGTTGGAAAAAATATCTAAATTAAAATCACTATTTTGCTTAAGTTTTTTTGCGGCCCTGTTAAATTCTTCTGCTTTTTGATTATTAGAAACTTCAATATTACCAGAACCGCCCGATGGAAGATTTGCGACATCGCTTGACGTAGCCGAAGCGTTTGGGTTGTTTATTTTATATTCAGTTAACTTTTTATTTTGGTACAACATAAACATTGTGCCCAAAATCATAAAAATAATAACGGCAATATAAATTATTAATTTTTTTGTTGATATTTTTTTTAAAACTAGCATAAATTTTGCAAAAACCAATTTTTATTGAAAATAATAACTATAAATAGTAAAAAGCGCTTCTTTTTTATTAACATTAAAATTTACCATAGCTATATCAAAAATTCGTAAATTATTTTCAAAAGTCTTAATTATATTTTTTAAAACCTGATAATTAACAGAACTTAATTTAACTTCTATTTTTATCGATCCGACCCCTTGAGGCGATTGATTAAAAATTCCGGCTAGCGACGCTTTATCACTTTTAGTTTCTGATCTGCTATTAGTTTTACTGCTAGTTTCTTGGGTTATAGTTTGAATTGAATTTAAAATAACGCCATTTTTTGTAGCAATAGATTCAATTTCAGCAATTATTACGCTAGTATCTCTATTGGTTGGTAGCATGCTATTAATTTTAGACTTATCCTTATCGCTGATTAGCTGGTATATTTCTTTTAAGTCGCGGATGGAACTTAAATAATTAAATTTAGCTTCATATTCAACTTGCAAATTATTTTGAATTTCTTCATTTTCTTTATGAATTTGTTGATATTTAGGGTAAACGAAAATAAATAAGCCGACCAACATAATAACTGCGGCTAAAGCAAAAATTATAAAATTAAAATAATCCATTAAAAACAGATTGGTTCTAGCTTTAACCAATTTCATCTTGTCTTTATTTTCTGCTTCGCCAATCGACGAATTTTTTTTAATATCCATAATCATTAGACAATAAATCACTCAATAAAAATATTTTTTGCAATAGAAAAATTTAAAATAAATTTCACTAAAGATTTATTTTTTTCGTTGCCTGCGATCATCTCTCCTCCTTCGGCCAAAACGGCAGAAATTTTTGCGTTTTTCTTAAAAACATTAACTTGTTCGGCGATGCTACTATAATTAGTAGTCACGGCATCCATGGCATAATTACCACTAGTATCACCTTCAAAATTTACGAAATAAACATCTTTTATAGTATTGTCTTCTAAAAATTTAAAAAAGTTGGTCCAATAAATATGTTGACTAAAAATTTGGGAAACTATCTTAAGTTTAGCCTGAAAATCAATAATTTCTTTTAAATTAGATTCTTCTTTTTTAATATCTTGCTCAAGCTCAGAAAATTTTTGCAACTGAGCTAAATTTTTAGCTTGCTGGCTCTTCTGATAAAAAGTTAAACCATAATAAAAAATTACCACAACAAAAAGCGGTAGCAGAATCGCGCTTAATGTAACAAAAATTTTAGAGCGCCAATCAAAAAAAGTTACTAACTCTCCTTTGATAAGGTTAGTTTCTATAACACGATATTTGGTTTCATCTTGTTTAACCTCTTCTAATTTTTCGGTTTTAATTTCTTTAATTTCTGGTTTATTTTCTTCTTTTTTCGCAACTGGCTCCGCCCTTTTTATTTCTGCTGGTTTTACTTCTTCAACTTTAATTGGCCCAACTATTTTAGGTTGTTCCTTTTTTTGGTCAATCGCAGAAATTTTTTTATCTTTAAGTAAATTATTAAATTTATTTAAAAGATTATTTTCTGATTTTACGGAAGAAGAAGCGGCTTTATTTTCAACTGGCTTAAGATTAAACTGACCAATTTGATTTTTATGCTCTTTTTCCTGCTTAAAAACTTTCTGATAATCAATTAAAATTTCTTTTGGCGCCGGCTTCTTCTTAAATTTTTCACCTAAAGTTGAAAAAAAACTTTTTTTATTTTCTTTTACCGGCGGTTTTGAATTTTCATGATGCTTAATTAAGCCTAAAATTTCTTCACGTGATTGCTTAATTTTATTTTTATCTGGCGCCGCTATAGAACTTTTATTATTCTGTTTTTTTAAAGACGAAAAAAATGAAAAAGGAGAGCTCTTGGAATTTTTTATCTCTTTTTCAGGGCTAGACCAAGCCAACTCCTCTTTATTATCTTTAGGCTTTTGATCGTTGCTGCGTTTTTGGTTGTTTAAAAAATTAATATCTGACATAAATAAAATTTATTATTCCATTTCTCTAAGCGCTAAACCAATCGCGATGGCCATGCGCGGAGCAATCTCGTCTAATAGCGGCTTTAAATCTAATGGATAAGAAACCGTTGACCAAGGATTGCCGGCCACTACATTTATATTTAAAATTTTTGATAAATAATCAGTAAAATTTATTAATAAAGCCGAACCGCCGGTTAAAACAATTTTATCAACTTTTTTATTATTTTTATTTTCAAATAAATTTAAGGCGTACTTTATTTCATTAACTATCGGCGAAATACTTTCAATAATCGTTTTAGGTATGGCATTATCAGCCGAAGCGAATGAGCTTACGCCTAAATCATATTTAAATTGCTCGGCTCTTTCTAAACCAATATTTAAACTATGGCTAATCGCCTGAGTAATCGTCCAACCGCCAATATCAATACTTCTATTTAGGGTTGGGATGCTTTGATCAATAATCGCGAAACTGGTCGTTTTAGCGCCTATCTCCACCATCATCACCGTTGATTTATCATTGCCCAAAAGCGATCTAACTAAAGCAAAAGTTTCTGTTTCTAGGCTTAATAAATTTATTTGGGCATGTTTAAAAATTTCTATATAACGTTTAACTAAAGTCCGCGGAGCTCCGGTTAATAGAACTTTAATATTTTTATCGGATTTTTGATCCGGACTTTCAATTTTTTTCCAATCTAAAATCATTTCTTCTGGGGGCAAGGGAATAACTTTTTTTGCCTCCCAATTAATCGCCGACGGCAAGTCTTTTTTACTAACGCCAGTTAAATTTATAATTGAAGAAAAAACTGAAAAAGTTGGCAAAGCTGAAACAGCTTTGCGGCTAACCATGCCGGCGTTAGAACATATTTTATTTATAATAGCAGCTAATTTTTCCGGGCTAGCCTGATCTAAATCATCAAGATTTTCACTAAAACCATAGCTGGCTAGCATGGCCTTACCGCCTTGATTTTTTAATTCAACAATTTTAATGCTTGAGCTACCTATATCTATACCTAAATAGCTCTTATTAGAGGGAAATAAACTCATATAATAAAAATAAAATTTAATTTTGACACTAACCCCATTATATTATACAATTATATAATAATACCACCAAAGAATCAAAGGTTTGGCTGAATAACTTTTCATTATTATTATACCATAAAATTATAATTTAACAAAAACATCATCTTTAATATAAACTTCATGAATTTTTGGGAAAAGTACAAAAAAATTTTTATCGTAATTGGCTTTATTTTAATTGTTTTTATTTTAGGCTATCTGCTTTACGCGCTGTTTTTTAAAACAAGCCCAACTCCTACTGCTCCTACTAAAGAAGAGCCGATCGCGACTAGCACTCAAGGCGGTTTGCCAGTGGCTCAACCAGGCACCGGTCAAACCACACCTTCCGGACAGCCAGTTGAAGGCCTGCCTGATGGTACTGGACAGACGGCTCAAGGTAGCGCGGTGGCTTCTGGCGGTTTAACTCAAACCACTGAATTAAATCAAGCGCCAAGTTTAGCAGCGACTTTATCAACTAACGGCAACGATTTGCAATATTACAATAAACAAGACGGTAAATTTTACCGTATAAATAAAGATGGGCAGATTAGCTCGCTGTCTGATACGGTTTTTCACGACGTGGAAAAAATTATCTGGTCGCCAACTAAAAATAAAGCCATTTTAGAATATCCTGATCAGTCAAAAATTATTTATGATTTTAATAGCAACAAACAAATCAGCTTGCCTAAACATTGGGAGGATTTTGATTTTTCATCCGATGGTTCAAAAATTGTTTTGAAGAGTATGGCCGATGATACAAATAACCGCTGGCTAGCTGTTATTAATGATGAAGGCACCTCGGCGCAAAGAATAGCTGCTTTAGGAGATAAAGATGATACGGTCTATCCTTCCTGGTCGCCGAATAACCAAACCGTAGCTATGTATACTGAAGGGGTTAATTTTGATCAACAGAAAGTTTATTTTGTTGGCTTGAATAATGAAAATTTTAAAGCTTTAACGATTGAGGGTCGAGGTTTTGAACCTAAATGGTCGCCTAAAGGCAATAATTTGCTTTATAGCGTTTATTCAAGCGCCAGTGATTTAAAACCAGAACTTTGGATAGCTAACGCCCAGGGCGAAAGTATCGGCACGGGTAGAAATAAGCTTGATATCCAAACCTGGGCAAATAAATGTGTCTTTTCCTCGGCAACTGAAATTTATTGCGCCGTACCTGAAAGTCTTGAAGAAGGCGCCGGACTTTTCCCCGACTTAGCTAAAAACACTAAAGATAATTTATATAAAATTGACACTCAAACCGGTTTAAAAAAATTAGTGGCCATACCAGAAGGCGATTTTACCATGTCTAATTTAGTTGTTTCTGAAAATGGTTATTACCTCTACTTCACCGACACTAATACGGAAAAAATAAATAAAATAAAATTAAAATAATTCTCTATAGATGACGAATAAAGTTCAAACAATTTATGTTTGTTCCGCCTGCGACGCCCAATCCCCGAAATGGAGTGGGCGTTGTTTAGAATGCGGCGGCTGGGGAACCTTACAAATGCAAACCGTTGATCAAAAAACTACTGATAAAATGGTAACGGTAAGCCCGGCTGAAATTATTGACTTAAAAAAAATAAACGCAAAAAAAGAAGACCAACGCCTAATTACTAATATAAAAGAATTAGATAGAGTTTTAGGAGATGGTATTATGCCCGGCTCTCTCATACTTTTAGGCGGCGAACCAGGAATAGGCAAATCAACTTTAGTGGCCCAAACCGCCGATGCCATTAGCAGAAACAGCCAAGTAATCTATTGCAGTGGTGAAGAATCAGCCAATCAAATAAAAACCAGACTTGACCGGCTAAGCATTAAAGCTGATAATATAAAATTTTTAAATGAGACTAACGCGGAAAAAATTGTCGCTACAATTAAAGAACTTAAACCGGCTTTAGTTATAATTGATTCAATCCAGACTATTTATTCTTCTAGTATCGCCGGCGAACCAGGAAATATAAACCAAATTCGCGGCGCGGCAGTTAATTTTTTAGAAGCGGCCAAAGCTAACAATATTGCCATTATTTTAATAGGACATATTACTAAAGACGGTTCTTTGGCCGGGCCGAAATCGCTAGAGCATATTGTTGATACTGTGCTTTATTTAGAAGCTGAAACTAATCATGGCTACCGCATTTTACGCGCTGTTAAAAATCGCTTTGGTTCAATTAACGAAATCGGCGTTTTTGAAATGACTGCGACCGGCTTTAAAGAAATAACTAATCCTTCTTCAATTTTCATAGAGCCAAACCAAAATTTTACCGGCTCGGTCATAAGCTGCATTATGGAAGGCACGCGGCCATTTTTAATTGAAGTCCAAGCTTTAGTTACGAAAACGGTTTTCGGTTATCCGCAAAGAAAAGCCTCGGGTTTTGATTTAAATCGTTTACAAGTTTTAATCGCGGTTTTAACTAAACGCGCCGGCTTAAATTTAAATAATCAAGACGTAATATTAAATGTTACCGGCGGCTTACGCGCGAGCGACCCAGGGCTTGATTTAGCGGTTTGTTTAGCGATCGCTTCTTCGCTTTTAAATCAGGTTGTAGGCAATAAAACTATAATACTAGGCGAAGTCGGACTAGGCGGAGAAATAAGGCAAATCAGCCGACTAGAGCAAAGATTAAATGAAGCTGAAAAGTTAGGTTTTATTAAAGCTATTCTTCCGCAAAGCGATTACTCATCTAAAAAAATAAAACTGACTAAAATAAAAAATTTAAGCGAGATTATAAAATATTTTACGAAATAAAATATTTTAATTACCTATAAAAATTTACAAATAATCTAATCTTTATATAAAAAAACTACCAGCACAGACTGATAGTTTTTATTTATTATAATATGCGAGCCTAGAAAAATTTAGGATAAAATTTATGGCAAAATTTCTTTAAAAAATTTTCTTGTTTGAGCCAGTCGCTCGCGAGCGACTGGGGAGTTGAAAATTTTATTAGAAATTATTGGCATAAATTCCTAAATTTTTCTCTGCGAGCGATTTTTGCGCCGCTTTTTCTAAAAAAGCGGCCCTAAGCGGAGCGGAAAATATTTTTAAAATAAAAAGAAGGCCAGCCTTTAAAAAGGTTGGCCTTATAATTTCGCGGCGCTGCTGTCTTAAACTCGACAAGCGCGGCGCAATTTTGATACGAAGTTCTGGACGCCGATCATGTCGGCGAAGATTCTTATTTCTTCCAGCCTTTTTTCCATTTTTGCGGTAGTTGGTATTTCGGCAATTTTCTTTGCTACTGACATCAACCAAATTTCCGCATCAATGGTTCCTCCCTGAGACAACTTGGGAACTTTCCAGCCGTATTTTGCGGAACGATCCTTTAGGGCGTCATAATTTACAACAATTTCTTTATTACCAACCAAAAGAATCGTAGCGCGCGGATCTTGTGCTCCTAAACGTATATTTGAGATTGGACATACCGGCCCCTTCCCTTTTACCGTAGATTTATTCTCGCTGAACCCGCCGTACTTCTTTTTTTCCTGCCTTTTATACGTTATTGAAACCATTATTATTCCTCCCAAAACAAAAATTGAAGTCGGTGACAAACGGACGATTTCATACGCCCGCCGCCACCGACTCGCCGCTTACCACATAAAGCTATGGAAGCGGATAAAAATGAAAATCAGCTAAAATCTTTATTGACCCTAATAGGGCACTTTCAGCTCATTTTCACTTTAAATTAACTTCAACTGCGGATTCCAGCTACAAGTAACGCCGGCCGGCATCGCTTTGTCAAAATCTTCATGGGACATTATAGTCCCATCTTCCACTCCAAGAAGGCAGCCACCGGAAATAATTCTCACGCCTTCTTGATCAACTGTATTTACAACAATACCATTCCCATTTCCTTCGCTCATCTCTTTCCTCCTTCATTTTTTATTTTTGTACCAAAAAGATCTAAAATTCCATCCCCCCTTTCAATATTTATTTAACTTTTTAAATTAACATAATTTAATAATCCTGTCAAGACTATTCTAAATGTATACCTTTCTCCCATTCCCCTAATTGCTCTTTTAGTGATGGCCAACTATTTAAATTTTCATCTAAATTTAGCAATTTTATAGCTTGTTCTCGAGTCTGCTTCATTAAGCCATAATCAAACAATGAAGCAATTTTTAATTCTGGAAATCCTTTCTGCTCAACTCCATAAACTTCGCCCGGTCCTCTAAATTTTAAATCAATTTTAGCTAAATCAAAACCATTACTATACCTTACCAAAGCTTCTAGCCTTTTTAAAGTTTTTTCAGTAGCACTATCGGAAAAAAGAAAACAATAAGATTGCTCGGCGCTTCGGCCAACTCGGCCACGAAATTGATGAAGCTGGGCTAAACCGAAACGATCCGCGCCTTCAATCATCATAACAGAAGCGTTAGGCACATCAACTCCAACCTCCACCACCGACGTAGAAACTAAAATCTTTATTTTATTGTCTAAAAATTCTTGCATAATTTTTTCTTTCTCAGCCGCTTTCATGCGACCGTGCAATTTTCCTATGGTTAAATCCGGAAAAATTATTTTGTCTAATTTTTTATATTCTTCTTCAACTGATTTTACGCCTAATCTATCAGAAATGTCAATTAACGGACAAATTACAAAAATTTGCCGACCCTGTTTTATCTGCTCGTGAATAAATTTATAAGCTTTTGCACGATTATTTTCCGAAACCACCTTAGTAATAATCTTTTTTCTGTCTTTAGGCATCTGACTTATAACGGACAAATCTAAATCGCCGTATAAAGCTAAAGCTAAACTTCTAGGAATCGGCGTGGCCGTCATACTTAAAAAATGCGGTATGAGTTTACTATCACTTTTTTCTATTAATATTTTTCTTTGCTCTACGCCGAAACGATGTTGCTCATCAATTATCGCTAAAGCTAAATTTTTAAATTTTACCCTGTTAAATAGCTTATCCTGTGGAATACGCTTCGCGTCCCGCAGGGATTCCACAGGACGAGCTCCGGCTTCGCCGGATTTAACAGGGTGAATATCTTCCTGAATTAAGGCGTGCGTGCCAATTACAACATCTGAATTATCCATTATATACTGGGGGTTAACTTTAATATTCTTTGTATTCTTATTCAATTCGTAATTCGTAATTGATAATTCGTAATTTACCAACTTCTGGCTTCTTGTTATTAATCCGACCTTAATATCAAAACTGGCTAAAAATTTACTAACCGTTTCATAATGCTGTCTGGCTAAAATTTCTGTTGGCACCATTAAAACCGCTTGTTTTTTATTTAATGCGGTATTTAACATAGCGATAATCGCTACCATTGTTTTACCGCTACCAACGTCGCCTTCCAAAAGTCTTGACATGGGCTTATTATTTTCTAAATCTTTTAAAATCTCCCAGGCCGCTTTTCTTTGCGCATCGGTTAATTTAAAGGGTAAGCTGTCAACGAATTTTTTAGTTTCTTGCTCCTTAAATTTAATTATAGGCGCGCGGCTTAAGCTTAAACTTTTTTTAACTAACTGCGACTGTAATTGAATTAAAAAAAGCTCATTAAACGCTAAGCGTTCGCGAGCCTTTTTTATATCTAAATTATCTTTAGGAAAATGTATTTTTTTAACCGCCTCTGATAAATTTATTAATTTAGCTGATTTTTTAACTTCAAGCGGCAACCAATCAATAATTTGCCCTGATAAATTTATTACCTGCTTAATTAAAAATCTTACTTGCTTATGAGTTATATTGGCGGTTAGATGATAATTAGGTACTAAGCCTTGAGTATGCACGCCCTGACCAAAAGTTATTTTTTCATAAACTGGAGAATTCATAAGTAAGCCACCGTAATTTTCTTCCACTCTTCCGGCTAAAGATATTTTATCGCCAACATGCAAATTTTTAGCAATAAACGGCTGATTAAACCAGACGACTTTTATAGTTTCTGTATTATCGCTAATTAAAGCTTCGGTAATATTCATTTTCCTTTTCCAGCTACGTTTATTTTGGATCAGTTCAATTTGGCCGACTACATTAGCGCTAACTCCAGCTTGTAGTTTATCAATCGGCGTTAGACTAGTAAAATCATCATATCTAAAAGGAAAATAAAATAACAAATCGCGCACGGTTTCAATGCCCAATTTTTTTAATTTTTTAGCTGTAGCTTGGCCTACTCGGCTAATTTCTATAATGTCAGTTTGAAGCGTTATCATAATTACATTTTAACACAAAAAACAACCCTAAGAAATCAGGGCTGTTTTTTATATACCTACTGTTTTTTTATCTCCTTCGTCTACCGAAACCGCCCGGTCTTGAACGCGGAGCAGCTCCCCGACCGAAACTCATAGTCCGGCCATACCTTTTAAAAGTTGGTCTAGTATTGGCTTGCTCTAATTTAGCAAATTCCGTTAAAGTTAATTTTTTGTTAATCAATCTTTCAATACTTCTAATATCTTTCCATTGATCAGGCGTAGCAAAAGAAATCGCTTTACCGGCTTTACCCGCTCTAGCGGTACGGCCAATGCGATGCACATAATCTTCTGAGTTATCCGGTAAATCAAAATTTACCACTAATTCAATGCCTGAAACATCAATGCCGCGCGCAGCAATATCGGTAGCCACTAAAATGCGATACTTTTTACTTTTAAAACCAGTCATTGATTCTTTACGCTGGTTAAACGACAAATTAGAATGAATTTCAGCAACTTGATGTTTAGCCTGCTTAAGATTATGAGCTAAATGTTTAGCCCCATGCTTAGTGCGAGTAAAAACCAAGACTGAACCTTTCTGCTCTTTTAAAATTCTTTCTAACTGCATATACTTATCCCCTTTATTCATAACATACATTTCCTGATTAACGAACTCAACCGTAGTCCCTGGCGGAGCGACTTCAATATGAACCGGCATAACCATATGCGCGGCGGCTAATCGTAAAATCGCTCTAGGCATGGTCGCGGAGAATAATAGGGTCTGGCGTTTTTTAGGAATCTGTTTAATAATTTCTTCAATTTGCGGAGCAAAACCCATGTCAAACATCATATCGGCTTCATCTAAAACCAAAACTTTTATGTAATTAAGTTTTACCCAACCTCTTTTTAAATGGTCAATCAATCTACCCGGAGTACAAATAAAAATATGAGGATTTCTTTTAAGGCTTTGCACTTGACTACCTATAGCTTGCCCGCCGATTAAAGCCGCGGTTCTTAAGCCGAGCTTAGCGCCTATTTTTCTTAAATTCTCATCAACCTGCAAAGCTAATTCACGAGTTGGAAGTAATATTAAACCTTGTCCATGCTCAAGCATTAAACGCTCAATCATAGGAATACCAAAAGCGAAGGTTTTACCGGTGCCGGTTTGAGCTACGCCGATTAAATCTTGACCTGATAAAGCTACCGGAATTGATTTTATTTGAATCGGCGTTGGCGTGTCTAATTTTAAGGTTGCGAGCACATTTAAAACAGAGGCGCTAACGCCTAATCCTTTAAAGTCCTTTTCAATTTGTTTAGTTGATAGAGGCATAAAAAATAAGTGACCCGTTTCCTAGGAGTCACTTATTGAAATTACTTAAATGACGTGAGATTCGAAGTCTATTAATGATTACTAAATATAGCATTAATAAACTATTATGTCAAATAAATTTAAATTTTAAATATGAAAATATTTTTCTATTTCCTAATTTAAATGATAAAACTTCTATACAATATTTTCCAGCAAATAGTGCCTTAAATAAAAAACTATTAAAATTACAATTCTTTTAGCATAGATTCTTCTTCTTTAATTATCTCCTGCCATAACATTATATTACTATCGGCAATAGCTACTTGTTTTGCTTTATAATTTTTATTAATTTTGCTAATCCACGAATTATCTTCAGAACAAATTTTAATAATTGGTTCTAAATCTTGATCATTTACTCCAGCGAACAACTTAATTAATTTATTTTGTTCAACAATAGTAATAGATGATTTTTGTACTAATTCTTTAATTTTTGTAAAATTAGTATTCATACATTAAAAAATTATTTAAAAAATTCATTATATTCATCAAATTCCAACATGTGATTTACGCTATCAACTATTTCTTTAATACCAATTGCTTCTCCAACTTCTCTAATCCGTTGCAGGGCAAGACGTTCGTTCGCGCGTGTCATAAGCGAAATTATGTTAAACTTTGGATGTAGACCGATAATTCGATTAACTTTTTCAGCGGCTGCTGGATTAACAAACTCATATTCATCAGCACTACCAGGTTTTATTTGAACTGCGAATTCTGGTTTAAGAAGTTGCGTATTGCCCTTATAAAAATCTGGGTCTTTCCGAGCGTCAGGACGAATTAATTTATAGTCTTCAAAAATAACTGGGTTATTTTTTCTAACCTGAGAATCAGGATATTTACGTGAAAAATCAACATTAAGTTTTCCAATATCTTTAGAGTCAGTAATCGGTATATAGACCGTGAGTATTTCTTCTTTGGCTTCGGTAACAGCAGAATCAAATTTATAAGTATGATAAATCGAGATTTTTTGTTCACCTTTATCATTCTGTTCTACCCAAGGAAGTCTATCCTTGCCTGTCAACTTAATACCCATCTCTTGTTTTGCGCTAGGTTCTTCTTTGTTAAAAAATGGGCTATCATTATTAAGAATTTGTTCGACTACTTTTTTGTCACCAAGCAAACTTTGCGAATCTTGCAAGTGTGAATAGATTGAAGCCAATTTTTCTTTTTTTATCTGTTCAGTTTTAATAGTTGGTTTAATTTCCTTGGCATATGTTTTACTAACCATACCAGGGGTAGTAGATAATGCCGAAATAAAAAGTAAAATTTCAGCAATTTGTTTAGCTTTCCCTCTAAATTTTTCCAAAATACTTTTTTCCTGAGCAATTGCCTGCTCTGACATAAATTCTACATTTTCCCCAATTTCTAAATTATTTGCCTGCTCCGTTGTTTTAAACTCTTTATTAGAAAGTATATTATTTTGTTTATTAAAACCTAGCTCTGATTCAAGTGAATTCATAAAATTTTTTATTTTACTTTGAGCGGATAAAAATTACTCATAATTTTTCTAGCGCGCCCACGAGTAAATTAAGCTATTTAAATTTTGGTGCACTCGCGAGGAATCGAACCTCGATTGCAAGCTCCGCAAGCTTGCGTCCTATCCGTTGAACGACGAGTGCATATTTCACTGTACAAATTTTATATTAATACAGCACAGGAAATTATCCTGTGCCTGAAATAATTATTTGAATTACAAATTATAATTTAAACATTTTGGCTAAAGCCTCGGATAAAGGCTGATCGGTTCTCTCTAGGTCTTCCGGTAAATACTTTAACAGATTCTCTCGAATTGGCAAGGGATTCATCTTGTTAAGCGGTATTGATAATCTTGGCCTAACTACAGTTTTAAATTCAAAATACAAATTCTTTACATTTTCACGAGGTTTATAAACAATAGAAAAATCTTTTATAACATCATAATCATAAAATTTTCTACCAACAATTAAACCTTCATCGGTTATACTAAAATTTACTTGCGCCGGTTCTTGGCCATCATGCATAATAATAACAAAAGCGCCAATTATAATTATGGCAGCGAATAAAAAATTACCGCTAAAAAATGAATAAATTAAAAATATTATACTAACTACAGCGGCGATAATATACCAATTTTTTTCCCGTTCATGCTTATCATATTCTGGTATGCTCCAGCTAGTAATTATTTTACCTAATTCATCGGATAAATTTTGTTTTTCTGGCATATATTTTTTATTGACAAATTGTTGATTTTTTTATATATTTATTATAGCATAAATTAAATCAATTATCAACCATTAATTACCAATTACGAATAAACGTTTAATTCGTAATTTTTAATTTGTAAACATGGAGAGGTGCCTGAGTGGCTGCCCCGGGATAAACCCGGGGTAAAATAGCAAAACCCAGCTAAGGTGCCCGC
>CAYSKV010000007.1:0-55988 GCA_964431805.1 uncultured Gammaproteobacteria bacterium | reverse complement strand
TCTTGATTACAAGAAAGTAACCCCTAGCGGAGCGACGCGAATATTTTAATTTATAAAAGGCATATTATAATGTTCGAATGATTACTGAATCAATAGATAAAACCACATTCATTTCACTAACCCCTGGATTCCCGCCTGCGCGGGAATGACAAAAAAAGGGTCGCGGGAATGACAAAATATGTGAGATTGCTTCGTCCCCCGGGTCAAGCCCAGGGCTAAAGGCGCTGCTCGCAATGACATAATAAAAAAACGTAAAACTAACTTCAATTATACTTATTCTCTTAACAAAAAGCAATCCCCCGCTCGTAATGAGCGGGGGATGCTTTTATATCTGAATTTCTGTAATAACGATATTATTTGCTGAAGGATTGAGTCTTAGTCATATCTTTCAACAAGTAACCGCTGGTCCAATCAGCAGTAGCGGTTGTGTGAACTCCCGCGACGCCTGATCTATCAGACCAAGTGTTGTTGCTGGAACCGTTGATTGTGTTGGCATCAGCGTTAGCAACGCCAGCAGTGGTATCTTGTACCATTCTGACAACGATGCTATCGCCAGAAGCGCTATAACCGGTAACTGTACCTCTGACTTCGTAAGTCTTTTCGGTTGTACCAATTAATAACACATCATCATCAACAGCGCCGACAATCAATTTAACCGTGCTGCCTTCTGTGGTTGGATCAACCTTGGTGTCAGTTAAGACAACGGAAGCATTCGGTTCATAGAGATATAAATCATTGACTTCGCAACCAGTTGTAGAAACAGCGAAGCTCAATTGTTTAATCTCAATGTTGCCAGCACCATCGGCTACGACAGAGAATTTGTACAAAGCGCCACCAACCGGGTCAGTGCCAGCATCAAGCTTAGCAAAGGTCGGTTTGCTCTTTCTGACGATAAAGCTATTGCTAGCTAAATCGGCAGCAGCCAAGGTGGTATCGGTTGTACCTGAATCACCGGTAGCCTTGAAGCCTTCATTGGCGTCAAGTTTAATAGTGCTGTTAGCACCTGAAACAGCTCCACTAGCGATTGATGTCAAAGAGACATAAACCTTCAAAGTAGAATCGCCGTTAGCAGGAACATACATATCTAAACCGGTGAAAGTAGCTGTGGCTTCAGTTTCAGTACCGGACAAGAACATGCCATCTTTGGTTTTGGCAACTCCGTTCTTATCGGTCCAAGCTAAGGTTACAGCAGCAGTTGAAGTAGCAAAGTTGTTGCCAACTTTTACTTTAACTTCGCTGACAGTAAAGCCTTCGTTAACTGAACTGAATTGATATTCAGCAACAGCATTACCAGTTGAACCAGCTATTAAGATAGCTGAATCAGGCATGCTGCCGTTAACTACGTTCAAAGTGCCAGTAGTAGCGACGGTCATAGTCTGGAGAGCTTGGCCAGAGGCGGTAACCGCATTGCCAGTAACCATACCTGAACCATCGGCGCTAACTGTGGCGATCCAAGGACCGACATTTGAACCTGACTTTACATTGCCGAAAAGGTTGAATTGCTTTGAAGCATTAGCAGCTAAAGCAATATTCGGTGACAATGAATAGATATTTGAAGTGCCTGGAACATTTTTGGCAGTGCCAACAGTTGTGCCAGAAGCATCAGTCAAATACATATTAGTGACAGTGGCCGCTTCATCGGTTGATAAAGCTACGGTGATAGAAGCCAAATTAACTCCTTCAGCCGCACCAGCGCTAACTACGAATGAACCTAATTTAACGCCATTGGTGCCAGCAATCACGGTCTGATTACCATAACCAGAATATTTAGAGACTAACATACCAGCGGTTGATACGCTCAAAACGGCAGCAGTGCCATTAGTAGCGCCAATCGCGCCCTGGTAACCTAAGGAGCTCACCTTCTGAACATCAGAAGCTCCGGTGGCAATTGAAACGATAATGGTTTCATCTCCAGCAAAGCTCGTGGAAGTAGCGGTCTTAATGTCCGCTATAACCTGAACTTTAGCTGTAGTGCCAGCTTTAACGATAAAGGAAGAGCCAAAGCCCCAGCCAGTAACGTTATCGCCAGTGCCATCATAGTTAGCATCGGTTAAATCTTTGGTTGAACCAACTTGGGCGCCATCAACATAAATTTTGGCATTATCCAAGCCGCCCTTGACTGAACCGGTAGTAACAACTTTAGCGGTCAAATCCTTAACTTTCATATCTTCTCCTGAAGCTCTGAAATCCCATTCACCGACAACAACATTTGTGCCGTCCTTGGTAACGCTACCAGTTGGGGCAGTAGTCGCGCGGTTAATGGACATTGAGCCGGAGTTAATCGTAAATTCAATACCAGCGCCAGGAGTAGCTGCAGCGAACGAACCAGCTGAATATGGTTCAACATAGACGTTGTAGGCAGTATCCTTAACTAAGATGTCGAATTTATTCATAACTGAGAAGTAGAAAGTTCTAGTAGAACCTTTTACGATATCAGCTCTGACGCTTAATATCTTGGTTGTGCCCTTAGCAATAGTGTAAGGAGCAGCGCTTAAATCAAAGACAACTTCATAGCTAGTATTCATTGAAGCCGCGGTCGCGATAACGGTTCCGGACGGATCCAATAATTTGAAATTAGCTAAATCGTCAGTTTGTACGCTACCAATTTCAGTTAAGATAACTTTTTCAAGGCTCAAAGCTTGCTCTGTGCCAATGAAATTAAATTTAGCTACTTCAACTTCCTTTGAATCAGGATCAACGGTTTGATCGCCTGTTGGGAAATTATTAGTAACTACTAATTTACCTAAATCGGTCGTATTGGCAGTTGACATTAAATTGCCAGCCATTGGGAAAGAACCGCTTACGGCAGCGCCGTTAGTGGTTACATCCGTAGCAGCAACTAAGTTAAAGCCAATAGTTTTACCGGAAAGAGCAGCATAATACATATCGCCCTTTAAGGTAATTGATTTAGTGGTACCTTTAGCTACTGTGAATAAACCAGCAGCATTATTAAAGGTAACATAGCTTGAAGATAATGAAGCTTCAGCAGTTAATCTTTCAGCTCCATCATAGAGATAAAGGCTTTCAACATCAGAATCGGCTGAAATACCAGTTCTCTTAAATTTCAAGTTAGTAATTTTAACATCGCCGTCTGAAGAAGCGGTGAAGTTAACTTTAGTGAACGGAACCATAGCTTGGCCGTTTCCGGTTGTAGCAGTGGTGTTAGTAATAACAGTGGCTGAAGCTGGAGTATCTGAAGCCAAAGCTACAGTAACGCCTGTGCCTGCACCAACAGTTCCACCCGCGCCTGACGAGGTGTCAGTTAAGGTTGCAACAGCACCGGTGATATCAGCTCCAGAAGCCGGTTTGGCAATGGTAGCGGTGATAACATCAGCCCATTTGAATCTATTAGCTAAGAAAGCTGCTTCGCTAGCAATCTTTGAAGCGGTTCCATCAGCATTGATTAAATAAACATCAGCTGAAGTTCCAAACTTCACTAAACTGCCAGATGGGTAAGCGGAAGCGACAGCGGTTTTGCCACTATCAGTATAGTTAGTAATAAAAGCTGTCGGTACTCCCTGAATTCTCTTTTCCCAGTTAGCGCCATATAAAGTTGTGGCGGTAGCTGCATCAGGAATTAAAACTTTCTTACCACCTGCTTCAATCGCATAAACCTTCGAACTTGCTACTTTCCATGGTGTTTCCATTGTAACTTCTTGAATCAACTTTGTTCCTGGTCTCATAGTTACATTAGCTCCTGGGGCATAAGTCTCAAATTCGCTTTGAGAAATAGTTACAACCCCGGAGAAATCACTATACCAAGAAAAATAAGTTTGCTCAGTAGGGAAAACATATCTTTTGCTGTCAGCACCCAAGTAATAAACAGCCGAAGAGCTGCTTGTCTTGATTAAGTCACCGGCTGAAGCAGTAGCAGCTCCGACTTCTGGAGCCACGACTACGCTCATTGATAGAACAGTGACGAAAATTACGCCAACGGCAAAAATTTTCTTAAATCTTTCCATAAAAATTTTGTTTACCCCATTAAATATGAAAATACTTAACTGGGGCCCTTTCTCGCTTTTAAATTAATGTTGAGCCCGCTTCGGATAGCGAAGCGAGACGAGCAAATCAACCGGAATCCCGCCTCCCCCACGCTTACAGTAATAAGCGCGCGGGGTTGGCAAATTGCATGGATAATTCACCTCCCGACTTATTAACATAAGTGTGGGGGGTTAGCTTGCTGATTTGCTTGGTAGCTCGCGATGATCAATCGCGGAGCTTTAAAATTTAAAAAGCAAGTTGATTAATTAATTTGATAAAGTCTCCATCGAGTGGATCGACCTTTCAAACTCTATCATAACCCGCTTAATGCGGATTAGACAGCATATTTTATTCAATACGCCCTCTAATCAGCACTAAATGTTACTATTGTCATTGCGAGGAGCCTGTAATCAGGCGACGTGGCAATCTAACGTACTATTTATTAAAAATATAAATTATTTATGCGATGATGGTTTATTCTATTTAAATTGTTCGTGAGATTGCTTCGTCGCTGCTGCTCCTCGCAATGACAGAACCATTTTAATTCGTGCTCGTAGCCGTTTCGCTCACGCCTTTAACTTGGCCTTCGGAACTATCAGTCTCTTGATTTATTATTTGCTTTACTTCTTCTATTTTAGTTATCGTGCCATCATAATTTTTCTCATCAAACATTTTTTCTACTTCTTCTAAGGCCTTATCGGTATTATTTAAAACTTCTTCAACTGTGGCGGTTGTGGTTGTGGCGGTTGTGGTAGAAATTATATTGGATTGATTTTCTACTAAAACTTTCTCTTGAACCGTCGGCTTAGTTTGTTCTGAGATTTCCATACCCTGACTATCCTTACTTAAATTAGCTCCAGAAACCTGCAAATCTTCTTCGTTTTGATTGCTTTGTTTTTCAGTCGCTTTTATAGTAGTTAATCTACTTTTTACTTGGCTAATTTCTTTTTTAAAATTTTGCGATAGCTGTTCCACCTTTTCAATTTTCTTATTTTCCGGTTCTTCAGATTCTTCTAAAACTTGGGTTATTTCTTTAGCTCGATTAGTGGCAAACTCCAAGCCCAACCTAGCTTTATCCTTTTCGTTAAAAGTTACAACAAATTGAGCTTTCTCGCTTATGATTTTAGCAATATACAATGAATCGCCTGGTTTAGAATTTTTTGAAGCATAAACTCCGCCAACGCCAATTACTAAAATCAACACGCTGACTAAAGATGTTGCCCAAACCGGTCTAGCCATATGAATAAAAATTTTACCCGGCGCAATACTTTCCCAAATCGTTTTTAAATTTGACTCTTGCTTATTATCTGTCACACCGGCAGAAATTTGGCTATACAAAATCTCCCGATAATTTTTTTTCCAATTATCATCGGGTTTAATAGACTTTAAATTATTTAATTTTTTAAGCAAATCTTTATCGTTCATATTAATAATTACCTATTTATTTTTTCGTCATTCTCTAAAAGCTCTTTTAAAGCTTTTAGCGCTCGAAATATTAAAACGCGAACATTATTTTTCGGTTTATCTAAAATTTCGGAAATTTCTTTTATCGAAAGTTCGTTGACGAAGCGTAAAATTATTACTTCGCGATATTCATCTTTTAATTCTGGTAACTTAGTTTCTAAAACTAAAAGATCAGTTTTTAATTCCATAGCTCTTACCGCGCCTTGTTGTTCGTCAATAACTTCAATTCCGTTATCGCCATCCAAGCTTAAATTTTCTTTATCTTTATTTTTTCGATAATGATCAATTATTAAATTTCTAGCAATTTTATAAAGTAAAGCTTTTAGTGTTTTATAATCCTTCAAGCTATTTTCCAAAATATAATTCCAAGTTTTCAAAAAAACAGCTGAACATAAATCCTCGGCTTCTTCTCGGCTACCCACCTTAAAGTAAATAAATCTATGAATCTGATCTACATACAAATCATAAGCTTTAACAAAGGCTTCTTTGTCATTCTTCTTAATTTTGTATAATAAAAGTTTTTCTTCTATTTTCCCTATTTTCATTTAATTATACGAAAAATATTAAGTATTGTTACACTAAAAATATTAAAATTAGCAAAACTAAATAAAAAAATAATCGTGAAAACGAAAATTATTTACTAATTTTAGTGAAATTTTCTCATTGCGGGATTCCGTCCAGCTAGAGAATATATTTATTCAGTATAATAACACATAGACGGTCAAAAGGCAAACAAATTAAAAAAAAGATTGTCATCCCGGGCTTGACTCGTGATCCAAAATGAATAGCACAGACATCTTTTTTTACCATTACCTCAATAAACTAAAATTACTGCCGATTTAACCTAGATTGCGGGTCAAGCCCGGGATGACAAAAAATCATGTCATCCCACCCCACCCCTTGCAATCTTAAAAATAATGTGCAAAAATATAAACAACTAACTTTAGTCTAGGTTAATGTGGACTTTAATCAATATATAAAAACTTTAGTCTACGCTAACGTAGACTAATCTCAAATTAATCATAAAATATTAACACTTTTAAAAGTGCTTTAATAAACTTAAGTCTACATTCTTGTGGACTTAAACATATAAATGACTGAAGAAAAATCTAAAAATAATATTGAACCTATATTAAATAATGAGATTAAAAATCCCATCTGGCTTTCAGTTTCAGAAGCTGCAAAAATAGGTGGTGTTCAGACTAAGACTATCCGCCGCGCCATTCAATTTAATAATGTAAAATATAAAATAATCGGCAATAGATATTTAATTGACTTTACTTCTCTAATAACTTTTTTGCACACCAAAACTAAACTAAAAAACAAACTAAACCAACTAGGTTTAGGTCAGTATGTGGATAAGTGGAAATAGCCAAAAACAATAAAACAATATGTATCCTCCAATCTCTTAAATCGGAGGATTTTTTATTTTATATTTTATCAATTATGTGTTATAATTTACAATATTAAAAACTCATCCCAAGCTTATGTCTTATTTTTACAATTTGTTATTTTGTGTTATAAAAATCGGATAACTTTTTGTTATCGCCGATTTTTTATTTTAATAATTAAATTAATAAACATAAAAAAAATAAAAAATTATGAAAAAATTTTTAAAACTAAATCTATTGTTATTGTTATTGTCATTGGCGATAATTATAATCAGCGGATCTTTTATTTACACAAATAAGACTAACGCCGATGCGTATCCTATTTTAATTAATGAATTTGTTTCAAACCCAGCCACTGGTAATGAGTGGGTTGAACTTTTTAACCCAAACGAGAGCTCGGATATAGTGATGGAAAATTATAGACTTGAAAGCGGAAATCCAGCTTCACCGTTCGTAACCAACATAACGGATATTACTATACCGGCTCTAGGTATTGTTGTTATAGAATATGCTCCTGGGGATAATCTTATTAATACTGGAGATGTTATCGCTCTCTACGATGTTGCTACGGAAGGCACTCCAATTTCAGCTGTTTCTTATGGCTTGATAGATCCGCCAGGATCAGAATCTCACTTAGCCACAGCTCCTGCGTCCGGAGAATCTGGTTATATTTCTACTTATGGAAATCCTCCAACTTATTCTATTACTGCGACACCAACAAGAGGTTGGTTTAATAACGCAGAAGATTTTACTTGCCCTGGTGGAGTTTTAACTGACCCGGGTAATTTAACACCTCCTACATTAAGCTCTGTTGATGCTTGTTTAGCAGAAAGCCCATCTGACATTACGACTAATATTGGAGAAATAGCTGATCCGTCAGCTGCGGAAAATTTATATTTTGAAAAAAGTATTGAAGATAGTCCAGTCGGCAGAATTACTTTTGATGGCCCATTAAATCTAACTGACCAGGATACCGTTGCTTATTTACAGTCAATTGGAGAAAAAATGGAAGCTTCTCAATCTGATGGAGAAGTTGTGGTTGGTTTAAATACTTATGTTACGGGAACAACAGAATCAGATTTTAAAACTACAGCCGCTACTATTACTATGTATGGTTTAACGGGTATTAGCAGCGCTCCAAATTTGATAGTAAAAGACAATGATGGAGAGATTATACCTGCTACCGATCCGGCCTACCCAGATATTACAAACCCAGTTTTTGATGATGAACTTAATACTTTTACATTTGATACCGATCACTTTACAACTTTTGAAACAGATTCAATCGCTCCAACGCTAAGCGCAACAAGCGCAAGCGATGTAACGACGACGACTGCTACATTAAATTTTACAACCAACGAAGCAGGAACATATTATTATTTAGTTTATTTAGCGCCAAGCGGAGGAATGCTCGGCGGTTTTCCGAACGCGGCAAAAGTAAAAGCCCAGGGCACTGCTATAACAAAAGGAACGGCATCAACTTTAGCAGAGGCAAAAAGTATTAATGTCACAGGATTATCAGCCTCCGTCAGTTATAACGCTTATATAATTGTAGAAGACGCCGCTGGCAATTTATCGGCAGTAAGCAAAATACCATTTGCAACAACAATCCAAGGAATGATTAACGCAGCAGAAGCCGGAGATACTATTACCGTTCCGGCCGGTACTTACACCGAAATTATCACAATTAATAAAAAACTAACTCTTATTGGTGATATTGGAGATGATGTTTTAGGCGCTGGCTCTAACGCTCCGGTAATAGACAGCGGAGATGGTGATACCAGAACAATTAATATCACTGCTTCAGAGGTTACATTTAAGGGTTTTGTAGTTAATAATAACGGCATAGGATACCCAGCTGTTCGTATCGCTCCGAACGTAGCTAGTACAACTATTAGTAATAATGATTTGCACTATGCCTATGTCGGTGTTGGCCTTGCTCCCAATAGTCATAATAATACGGTTACTAAAAATAAAATATACGATAATGTTGCTAATGGTATAATTATCGGCGGATCAATAAATAACACTATTTCCTACAATGAAATTTATAGCAATAGCACAGGTATATATTTAGCAGAAGGCGGCTGTGATGATGAATGTGTTTCTACGGTTGGTGGTAATAATATTAACCACAATAATATACATAATAACAGCAATAGCGGTATTGATTTTGAATCAAATCTTGATACGACCGATGGAACCGTTTTGGTTGATTCAAATACCATCGATTCAAATGATGGAGCCGGTATTTATATTTATAGCGGAACGAGTGGTGTTAGTATTCAATACAATACTATTACTAATAACGGCACCGAGCTAACGCCATTTACAGGAATTCATATACAATCAGCTTCTGGTAATTCAGCCCATTATAATATAATCTCTGATAATAAGGATAATGATGGAATAACTAATACAGATGAAATAGCTTTTGACGCAACTCAAAATTATTGGGGCATGGAAACTGGTCCTTATGAAGAAGAAGTTAATCCAACCGGAAACGCCAGCAGTACTGTTGTTGGACTTGTAAATTATAGTCCTTGGTATGGCGACGCTGATTTAACTTCGCTCAGAGGTATTCCGGATGAAAATAACACCTACACTATTACTCAAGACTTTTTTGCTTCAACTCATGATTATGATTTAAATATCGCGAGTGGCACCGTGGCAACCGGCACTTCAACCTGGACTGGTGAACTTGATGGCCCAAGCGGTACAACAATATTAAATCCACCTTCTAGAGATGGCTACACCACAAATATGGGTCAAGCAATTGAATTGGGTTTTTCTGATGGTAAATTAATTTTAAGCAAAGCCGCTAAACTAACTTTTCCTGGAGAACACGGTAAAAAGGTTGGTTATACTAGGCCGGGTTTATCTTTTACAGAAATCGCTACTACCTGCGACGAAAATTCTGGTCCTTGGGCTGATGAAAATTTAGGTGAAGAAGGTGACTGTAAAATAGATGTTGATGAAGATTTAGTAGTTTGGACAAAACACTTTACTCAATTCGCCACCTATACTCAAACTCAGAATACTCCGACTTCTAGCAGTGGTGGCGGCTCAGTCATAAGTTATGCGGTTGACTGCGCTAGCGTAATTTATGGTGAATGGGGAAACTGTGTTAATGGTATGCAATATCGTAATTACATTAGCCAAAGCCCGAACGGCTGTGTTTTAACCGCTAGCCAACGATTAGCGGCTAATAGAGCCTGCCAGACGGTCACTCCAACTTCTCCAACTGAATCAAACACAACTTCGGCCCCAACCAGCAATATGCTAGAAGATATTATGTCTGAAGCTAAAATTCTGGCTACTGAAGACACTAACCAATTGCTCAATCATCTAGGTATTGGAGCTAATATTGCTAATGAGCAAGCTGGTTTAATTAAATACAAAACCATTCTAGATTTAGATAAGACTATTAGCGCTAATAGCAGAATGACCATTAACGATTTTATCATCTATGGCACTCTGTCTACTAAACATCTAGGCGCTGGCGAAAGAGCCGCGGTTATTAATTCGTATTATCAGGCTTATGGCAAATTACCCAATAGCGAAGCTGAGTGGAGTGATGTGCTAAAGATTGCTAATGGCAGATGGCCGAATGAACGCAACACTAAGACCGAAGCTCAAGCTAAACTAGAGTTTAAAAAAGTTTATGCTCGTGATGCGGTTATGGCTAACAATGTTGATGAGAACGCCATTATGATTATGGCCTATGGTTTAATGCCATTACCGCGTAACTTAAATAGCGAGAGAATCGCCATTACTACCTTTAAATGGGTTTATGGACATAACCCAGCTAATGCTTTAGCTTGGAATATTGTTAGAGCGATTGCTTACAGTGGAGCGAAGAGATAATAGCCAATACAAATACAAAAACGCCTCCTTTAAATGGGAGGCGTTTTTTATATTAGCTTTTTCAGTTTATAATACCGCTTCTTTAGCCGCTTTAGCGACTTTAAATTTCACAACAGTTTTAGCAGCAATTTTAATTGATTCACCGGTAGCTGGGTTTCTGCCCATTCTGGCAGCGCGGTTAATTTTAACCAATTTTCCCAAACCAGGAATTACAAATTCACCATTCTTTTTAACCTCTTTTAAGGCTAAATTGGCTAATTTTTCCATAAAATTAGCGGTGTCTTTTTTGCTCATGCCGACTTCTCCGGCCATGGCGTCTAACAATTGAGACTTAGTCATTTTTGACATAATTTTTCTTTTACCCCCGATTAACCCGGGGAATATTTTAATTGTTAATAAACCTTATATCTATTAGATATTATACACTATATTATAAAAAAAGCCAATAAATAAAGAGTTTTTAAAATAAACGTTTTATATGCCTCTAATTTTAAAGGCTTTTACTAACCTTTCTATGGCTAAAACATAAGCCGCCGATCTCATATCTATGTTATATTTTTTTGAATATTGCCAAATAGTATCAGTGGCTGAATTTATTTTTACTAATAATCTATCATTAACTTTTTCTAAATCCCAATAAAAATGCCTAATGTTTTGCACCCATTCAAAATAAGAAACGATGACTCCACCGGAATTAGCTAACACGTCAGGAATAATTATTTTTCCTTTACCATTTAAAATCTCGCAAGCTTTAAAATTTATCGGACCATTCGCTAACTCCATAATCAACTCGGCTTTAATTTTTTCAGCATTAATTTCGGTAATAACATTTTCTATGGCAGCCGGCACTAAAATTTCAACCGGAAGTTCTAACAATTCTTCATTAGAAATATTTTTACTATCGGCAAAGCCGACAATACCGCCAGTACTATTTTTATGTTCAATCACCTTCTCTATATCTAAACCGTTGACATTATAGATACCGCCGTCAACATCGGAAATAGCAACAATTTTATATCCATTAGCCGAGGCAATACGAGCAAAATTCATACCAACGTTACCAAAGCCTTGCACGGCAACTTTAAGATTGCTTTTATTAAAATTTAATTTTTTAATTATATTTTCTAAAACAAAAAATCCGCCTTGCCCAGTCGCTGTTTCACGACCTAGCGATCCGCCAATTTCAATAGGTTTACCGGTTACTACCCCGGGCTCATTATAACCTTTAATGCAACTATATTCGTCCATTACCCAAGCCATAACCTGAGCGTTAGTGTTTATATCAGGCGCCGGAATATCTTTATTGGGCCCAATAAAATCAGCCATAACTCTAACATATCCTCTAGTCAATCTTTCTAATTCTCCTTGGCTTAAACTTTTAGGATCAACCGTAATACCGCCTTTACCTCCGCCATAAGGGATATCGGCTACCGCGCATTTTATTGTCATCCAAAAAGCCAATGATTTAACTTCATCTAAATCAACAGCCGGATGATATCTAAGACCGCCTTTAAATGGCCCCCTTACATCATTATGCTGAACTCGATAAACAGTAAAAATTTTTAAACTACCATCGTCCATTTTAACCGGCACCGATGATTCAATAATTCTTTTTGGCGCTTTTAAAATATCTAACTCATGGCAAATTAAGCCAATTTTATTAGAGTAAGCTGATTTATCGCAATTACAATTAATCTTATTTATAATTTCGCAAGTCTTTTCTAGTTGATGCAGACATTCATCATAATTTTTTGACATAAATGATTTAATTTTAATATTTAATTAGTTTTATTATTGTATCATAAATATAAAATAATGATAACATACACTATTCCGTAATTTTTATAGAATACTTTTTAAAGGAGGGGTTATCATGAAAATTTTTAAAATTATAGGAATGCTCTTTTTATTGCTTATTGTGTCTTGTGCCACTCCTCCTAAATACCCGGACGGAGCAATCTGGAAGGAGGAGAAGGTGTTAAGACAAAAAGCTCCGGCAGGATTTACCACGGCTGTAGCCTGGGCTCAGGTTGCGACCACAACAGAGCAAGGCGGAGAAGGCGGATTGGTATTTGTAGATTATCTTCGGCTCATTGAAATTGATGAGCAGGGCAATGAAAAAATAATTGCTGAAGAAAACTATGAAGAAAGTAATTCCCCTTCTTTAGATAAAAAGAAGGGAGGATTGTATCGCCGGCAGCCAAATTGGTTCGCTGATGATAAACATCAGCCGATTAACAATTCTTGCCTAGAAAACGGCTGTTTAGTTCTAAGGGCCGACGAAACACCGGACAGGATACTACACTGGTGGACTAGTAGAGCCGAAGTACAAAACGGCTCTCGCCACGTAGTAGAGGTAAGGTTTAAATTACAGGGAAAAACTTGCCTGCAATTAGGCCTTGATTATTGGCGCGACAAAAAAGCAGATTGGAACGGCTGGCACAAAGAATGTGTCGGCACAAACAATTGCGAAGGGTTTATTGGCGGCTGGTATTGCTCCTCATCTTATGGTTTTACGACCATAAGGGCACCAGCCACGAAATAAAATAAAAAACAATAAAAAGACGCAAAAGGCTTCGATTAATCGAAGCCTTTTTTCTTTTTGGCACGGGCGGTAGGAATCGAACCCACGCCAGAGGTTTTGGAGACCTCTGTACTACCATTATACTACGCCCGCAAATTCACTATAGGGGCACAAAATTTTGTGCCCCTAAAAATTTATTTGGTTTCTTTATGAATTGTGTGCTTCTTGCAATGCACGCAGAATTTACTAAGTTCAAGTCTATTTTTAAGAGTCTTTTTATTCTTTCTTGAAAAATAGTTAACGCGCTTACAAACCGTACACTCCATTTTTATTAAATTATCTTGTGACATAATTTTATTATCAGCTTAAAATTTAATGGCCGTAGGGCTTAGCCAGCTATTAAATTTTAAGCTGATACGTTATATTTTTGAAAATATTAAAAACTTTTTCTAAAAAAGTTGTTAAAAATTTAATTATGTGGGTGGAGTAGGATTTGAACCTACGAAGGCGTAAGCCAACAGATTTACAGTCTGTCCCAGTTGACCGCTTTGGTATCCACCCTAATAAATCCTTGAGCCGTTGCGCGGAATTGAACCGCGGACCTACTCCTTACCATGGAGTTGCTCTACCAGCTGAGCTACAACGGCAATAAATTATGACTCTAAATATTAAATCCCGAATATTCGGGATTGAAAATTATCTCGCCGAGCGAGATATATTATAACTAAAAATTAAAAAATTTTTCTATAATTCGTCAATCTTTTTCTTAAATTCTTCAAGCTTATTGTTCTCTGGATTGGCTTTTAAGAGATTTTCGTAAGTAGCCGAAGCCAACGCTTTATCTTTTATAATTATACTGATTTCTAACATAGTGTCAAGGTATCTAGGGTTGGCCGGCTCTATTTTTAGCGCTTTTTTTAAAGTTTTTACAGCCTCGGGCATTTTACTCATGGCTTGATAAATTTCGGCTAAACTAAAATAAGTTTGAGCGTTTTGTTTATTAACATTAAGAGATTTTAGATATTCATCGCGCGCTTCATCTAAATTACCTTCTTCTTTAGCAATTTGCGCTAAATTTTCATAAATATCTTCGTCGTCTTCTTTTAATTTTAATATATGCTCAAAAGTTTGTTTAGCTTCTTCAAATTCTTTTTTCTCAAAATATACCCGCCCTAATTCTTTAAAAGCTTTTAAATTTTTACTATCTAAACCGATTATTTCAATATATTTCTTTTCCGCCGAATCCAAGTCGTCACGTTTTTTTAATTCTTCGGCCTGAGAAAATAACTGATCAATTGTTTCTGGAGCTTCAACTCGTTCACTCGTCTGATAAACATTTTTCGCCTGATGAAGTTTTTGCAATTTTGCTTTAAAATAATCGCTAATTGATTTTCCTAAAGGCGTTGAAATTCTAACTAGATTGGACCAATATTTTATAACATTCCTCTTTAAACGGTTAGAAATAATTCTTTCTTTAAATTTAGCTTCTTTTTCGGCTGGTATGCTTTCCACATCTAAAGCAGCCAGAACCGAAAATTTTCTGCTTACAATAACAATAATTATCACTAAACTAATTAAAATTAATAATAAAGGAATTATATTATACATAAAAATTAAGTTTCTACTTTCCGACCATTAGCTCGCCCAGCACTACCGAATAATATCATCTTCTCAAAAACTACTTTTTCAATAGCGGCAATCGTTGGTTTTAATAAATTTCTAGGATCGGTTTCTTGCTTATTTTTTAAACAAACACCAATTAAGGTACGGCAAAAAGCCACCTTTAAATCGGTGCCGACATTAATAATATCTACACCTTCTTTAATAGCTTTTTTTATTTTTGCGTCTGGCACGCCGGAACCGCCATGCAAGACGAAAGGTATTTTAACTTTTTTTTCTATATTTTTTAATAAACTAAAAACAATATCTTCATTGGCGTGTACTCCATGAGCCGTACCAACAGCCGCTGCAATAGTATCAACTTTTGTCTGCCTGACAAACTCAACGACGTCGTCTAATTTGGCTAATGGTATTTCTTTAAGCTTACTTTTTATATCGCCATGGGATCCGACAATAGAGCCGACTTCACCCTGAACCCAAACTTTTTTTGCATGAGCCACTTTAACAACTTGCTTAGTTAAACTAATATTTTCATCTAAGGGCAAATTAGAAGCATCGATATGAACCGAGGTAAAACCTGATTTAATGCATTCAAAAACAGTTTCAAAACTTGTGCCGTGATCAAGATGCAAAGCGATTGGCACATTAGCCGCCACATTTTTCGCTACCGTAGAAACTATATGGGTAATCGGCTTAAGCCCCATATACTCTATCGCGCTTTCCGAAACCTGGATAATCGCCGGAGAACCTGCTTTAACCGCCGCTTGAGCCACGCCTAAAACTGATTCTAAATTAGTAATATTAAACGCTCCGATAGCATATCCATTTTTTTTAGCATCTTTGACTAAATCTTTTATGTGAACTAGCATATTTTACCCCCACACTTATTAATTAATTATTTCCCCATACTTAAAATTTGCATTTAAGTGTGGGGGTTTATTTAGTTATTTCTTTAGCGACTTTTAAAAATTCATCGACTTTTAAACTAGCGCCTCCGACTAATAAACCATCCATACCTTCTAGCTTAGCAAAACTTTTAACATTTTCAGAATTAATACTGCCGCCATAAATTACTTTGAAATTTTTGCTGACCACTTGCATGCCAAAAATATCATTTAAAGCTAACTTAATAATTTTATGCGCATACTCGGCTTCAGCCGGCTCGATGGCTGTGCCTGTGCCAATCGCCCAAATCGGCTCGTAAGCAATAATAATTTGCTGATCGCCAAAAACTTTTAAGCCAGATAAAGCCTGCTCGAGCTGTTCAACTAAAACAAAATCGCGTCGATCGGTTTTTCTTTCCTCCCAACTTTCGCCGATGCAAATTACGGGGATTAACTTTTCATTTTTAACAACCGCTCTAACTTTCTCATTTATTACTTCATAATTTTCATATAAATATTTTCTTCTTTCGCTATGACCTATAATAACATAACGGCAGCCTACTTCGACTAGCATATTTGGCGATACCTCGCCAGTATAAGCGCCTAGTTCCTCCCAAAATACATTTTGTGCGCCTAAAGCAACTTTACTGCCTTTTAAGATTTTAGCGACTTCGCTTAAAGCTAAAGTTGATGGGCAAATCGCCACTTCCCCCTTATCAAAACCAGCAAATTTTTCTTTAAATTTTTTCGCCAAACTTAAAGTATCAGCTAAACTTAAATTCATTTTCCAATTAGCAATAATATATTTTTTTGTTGACATATTTTAAAATTAATAATTAATCTAATTAGACAAATTATCTTAATTCAATTAAATCTATTATAATTTATTTTTTTATTTTTATCTCAATTCGATCAACTAAATCTGGAGCTTTTTTTATAAATGAAGGGGAAAAATTTATTTGGTAGCCGGCCACTTCTGGCAAACCGTTTAAATAAGTTTTTAACTGTTCAAAATTTAATCCAGTTAAATTATTTTTCTTTATAATATTGGCACTATCCTTTAAAGATACTTGGGCCGTAGAATCAATATTAACCATAGCCGTAGCTTGAGCTATGTCAAAATTTACTAAAGTATAAACCATATCCTGTTTATCAAATTTAGAAATTTCTTTGTCATCGGCTAATTCCGCTATTAATTTGGCTTTAATCTGATTATAAATTTCATCATCATTAAAAGCCACAACCGCCACCATAACTTTCATTTTAATAGTAAATTTTTCTTTTTCTTCCCCTACCTTACCGCTAACTTCTTGAACAACCGAATTATTGTCAACCTTAAATAGGGTTTTAGTATAATCTTTATAAGTTTGGCCGGCCTGCTTTTCGGCATTAGCTAAAAGATCGCTCTTTAATTGGCTAACCGCATTATCAATATCGCTTTGAGTTATATTATACTTAACTTTTTGGCTATATTTCATTGCCTCTTTACTTTCGGCATAAATTTTATCTTGAATGCCAGCCCATAGCCCAGGTAGAATAAATTTACTCGGTCCAATCGCCATTTCCGATTTAGCTACGTCAGCATAAACCTCAGCTTCTATTTTACCCCCGGCCGGAACATTAACCGTATTTTTTAATCTAAAAAGTTTATTGTCGGTAGTAAGTAATCTGGTTGTAGCTACCAATGGTTGATTTTTTGTATAATTATTAAAAATTATTACTTTGCCAATTACTTCTTCGCCTAAAATTTCTTTACCGCTAGAGGCAAACTCTTTAGTCTGCTCTACTGGCATTTCTTTAATTATGCCATAAGCTTGATTTGGAGCTAAAGCAGAATTGCTAGCCTGATTAACTATTTCAATGCTTGAGGTATCAGTAATCTTTTCTTGAGACGGAATAATAACAATTGTTAATTTTGAAAAGCCAAAATATAATACGGCCGCAACTAAAATTAAAGTTAAAACTATAAAACTAACCGCAATTTTTCTATAAATATTTTTTGGTTCGTTTGATTTAAAATTAGGAGATTTTTCTTTTGCCTTAAATTCAGCCCTTGGCATAGCTAACGCCATATTGCTATCTAGGCCAAATGGCATCTTTTTTACCTTAACCTTTTTTGCTGTTTTAGTTTTTGTTTTTCTGGTCTTAGTCTTAGGTAAGACAATATTTTTTTCTTCGTTCATCATATAATTATTTAAAATATTATATCTATATTCTACCAACTTTTACATTTTTTGTCTAATGGCTCAGTATGTTATTTATGGCCTCAGCTAAAGACTTGTCATAACTCACCTTATAGTCTGTCTCAACCAAATTAATTTTGCCGCCAGCGCCTGACGAAAGCTTAAAAAATACTTTTTTATCACCACTATTTTTTAAAAGCAACTCTTTTAATTTTTCTAATAATAAAGCGCTAACGTTTGAATTTAAATTTATATATAAATTATCATCTTTAAAAAGTAAATACTTCGAAATCGGCATAACCGAAGATTTAGGAGAAGATTTTGGCGAAGGAAAACCAAAAAATTTTCTCGGCTCGCCATAGCTTTTTCCATTTCCATTACCTAAAGCCGTAAACTTTTTTATTGCCTCGCCGGCGGTTTCAACATTTAATTCAATCGCTTTATTGCAAAGTAATTTAAATTCTTGATCTTTATCAGACAGTTTGCCTTGGCAAAGCACTACTTTACCTTCTTGCCAAATTAAATTATTTTCTTTTAATAAGCTAGGGAAAACTAATATTTCTAAACTCCCGCTAGCGTCTTCTATTTTAACAAAAAGCATTGGCTCATTAGAACGAGTTATAATTTTTTTAATTTTAGTGATAACACCGCCGACATAAATTTGATGATCTGATTTATGCTCGGCTAAAAGCGCCGTAGACAAAACCGATTTATTTAAAAATTGTTTAAATTCGGAAAAAGGATGCTCGCTAATATAAAGGCCGAGCAACTCTTTTTCCCAAGCTAATTTTTCTCGTTGAGTAGCGGCTGGCGCCTGCTCAAGTTTAAGTTTACGGCTGAAATTTAAACTCGGGGCGTCAGAAAATAAACTCACCTGGCCGTTTGATTTTGTTTTAGTAGTTTCACGATTAAATTCTAAAATATTATTCATGTTGCCTAAAAGTTCTCCGCGTTCGCCAAAATTATCAAGACCGCCTGATTTAATTAAACTTTCAAGTGATTTTTTATTTAAATCTTTATCGCAAACCCTTTCTAATAAATCAGTAATATCTTTATATGGACCATTTTTTTTACGCTCTTTAATTATTTCTTCGGCAATATGGTCGCCGATATTTTTTACCGCTTTTAGACCAAAACGAATGGTGTCGGGCGCTTCATCTGGATTAACCGCCACATTTTTTTCTGTACCTGATGTTACTACAGTAAAAGAATCAAAGGACTGATTTATATCCGGCGCCATAACTTTTATGCCCATATGCCGACACTCCTCAATTTCAATGGCAATGCGATCGGTATTCTGCTGATCAGCGGTTAATAACGCGGCCATAAATTCAGTTGGCCAATGCGCTTTTAGATAAGCGGTTTGATAACCAATTAAGGCATAGCAAGCGGCATGACTCCTATTAAAACCATAGCCGGCGAACGGCTCAATAAAAGCGAAAATTTTCTCTGCTAGTTGGCTGGGAATACTATTTTTAACGCAACCGTCAATAAATTTTTCTTTTTGTTCACCTAATAATTTAACAATTTTTTTACCGACGGCTTTTCTTAAAACGTCAGCTTCGGCCATAGTAAACCCGGCTAAATCGCGGGCAATCTGCATCACCTGTTCCTGATAAATCGCCACGCCGTGAGTTTTTTCTAAAATTGGTTTTAGCTTCGGATGCAAATAATTCGGCTTCTTTCTGCCATGCTTACCATTAATATAATCTGGAATCCATTCCATCGGACCAGGCCGGTATAGAGCTACCATAGCAATAATATCTTCAAATTCAGTCGGCTTAAGATCGCGTAAATATCTTTTCATGCCGCTGGACTCAAATTGAAATACGCCAGTAGTCTCTCCGGCCTGAAATAATTTATAAGTTAGCTCATCGTCTTGCGGAATTTTATCAATATTAATTAAAAGCCCCCGAGTATTTTTTATAATTTTTATCGCTGACTCAATAATGGTTAAATTTTTTAAGCCTAAAAAATCCATTTTGAGTAATCCCAAATCTTCAACCGGATGCAAAGAAAATTGCGAAACAATTGAACGGTCTGATGATGAAGCATACTGCAAAGGTACATATTCGGTTAACGGCTCTTTAGTAATCACCACGCCGCAAGCATGAGTTGAGGCATGACGCGCTACGCCTTCAAGCCGCTTAGCATAATCAATAACTTGTTTTGCGCCCTGGTCATTTTTATAAATTTCTTTTAATTCACCGATTTCTTCAAGCGCTTGATTTATTTTAGAAAACATCGGAATCATCTTAGCTAATTTGTCGCATAATTCATAAGGATAACCAAGTACGCGTCCGACATCGCGAATCGCGGCTCGCGCCGCCATGGTACCAAAAGTAATTATTTGCGAAACATGATCTTTGCCGTATTTTTCCTCTACATAGTTTAAAACCTCGTCGCGCCTAATATCAGCAAAATCCATATCAATATCAGGCATAGAAATTCTATCTGGATTTAAAAAACGCTCAAATAATAAATCATATTTAAGCGGATCAATATTAGTGATATTTAATAAATAAGAAACTAAAGAACCGGCCGCTGAACCCCTGCCCGGCCCAACCACAATTTTATTATTCTTCGCCCAATTAACAAAATCGGATACAATTAAAAAATATGACGGCCAACCCATCTTTTTTATAACCGACAATTCATAATCCATTCTTTCTTTTAAAACCGGCTCAATTTGTTCATAATTTTTACCATATCGGTCAATTAAACCCTGACGGCATTGTTCATTAATATAATTATCAACATTCTGACCGTCTGGCACACTGAAATAAGGCAGTTGAATCTTGCCTAATTCAATTTCTAAGTTGCAGTCTTCAGCAATTTTTTGGGTGTTAGCAATCGCTTCGGGAACATCTTTAAAAGACTCAATCATTTCTTTAACGCTTCTAAAAGAATAATCTCCGCCTATCATGGTCATTCTATCTCGATCTTCCTTTTTTTTCTTAGTTTGTAAACAAAGTAAAACGTCCTGCGCTTCATCATCATCTTTATTTAAATAATGGATATCATTAGTCGCTACTAACGGGATATTTAATTCACGGGAAAATTTTATTAAAGCTTGATTTACTTTAGCTTGGCTCTCTAAATTAGGATGATCTTGTAATTCTAAATAAAAATTACTCGGACCGAATAGTCCAGCATATTCTAAAATTCTTTTTTTAGCTTTATCTAATTTATCAGCCTCTATAAGTTTAGGAATTTCACCAGCTAAACAAGCGGTTAAAGCTATAATGCCGTCTTTATGCTTTTCTAAAACTTCCCAATCAATTCTCGGTTTATAATAAAAACCTTCTAAGTGCGCGATAGAAGTTAATTTAATTAAATTGTGATAACCAATTTCATTCTTAGCTAAAAGCACTAAATGATAATTTCTTTCATCGGATTTTGAATTTTTATCAAATCTTGAACCTGGCGCTAAATAAGCTTCGACGCCAATAATCGGCTTAATGCCGGCTTTTTTACATTTTTGATAAAACTCTATAGCGCCATACATTACGCCATGGTCGGTTAAAGCTAGACTGGAACAACCCTCATTAACTGCCTTTTGGATTAATTCATCAATCTTGGTTAAACCGTCGAGTAAAGAATAATGGCTATGAACATGGAGATGGGTAAATTTCATAAAAAATACACTAAAGGCACAAATTTTTGTGCCTCCTTTTTACTATTACAATATAGCATTTTAACCAAAAATAGCAAACAAAAAAATCGCCTTATTTATAGAACGATTTTTTGTTTTTATTTCTTATTTTAAAGATTTTTTATCTTAGCCACAAGTTCGCCTAATTCTTCATCAGAATAAAAATAAATAACCACTTCCCCGCCCTTACCCTTACGCTTAACTTCTGCTTTAGTGCCGAAAAATTGACGAAAAGCGAATTCCTTATCTTTATCCGCATAATTTATTTTAATTCTAGCCTGCTTAGTTCCACCCATCACTCTAGTTTCTTTAAGTGATTGATCAACGCTCATTTTATTCAATAATATTTTTTTATACAGCGCGAATTGTTGAGCTTCAGTTTCAAGGCCGACAATTATCTTAGCATGACCTTCGGTTATTTTACCTTCAATCAAAGCATTCTGAATTTCTTCTGGCAAATTTAAAAATCTTAAAGTGTTGGTTACGACCGGCCGCGAACGGCTTACCTTAACCGCTAATTCTTCTTGGCTTAAATTAAATTCATCAATTAACTTACGATAAGCAATAGCCGTTTCAATCGCGTTTAGATCTTCTCTCTGTAAATTTTCCACTAACGCCAATTCAAGTTTTTGCTGTTCATCGGCTTGCCTAACTATAGCCGGCACAGTGGCTAAACCCAAAGCCTTGGCTGCTCTTAAACGTCGTTCGCCGGCGATCAATTCATATCGGCCATTTTTTTGCGTTACGATTAGCGGTTGGATAATGCCATATTGCTTAACTGATTCAACCAACTCATGTAATTGATGTTCGTTAAAATTTTTGCGCGGTTGCATGGGGTTAAGCCCAATTTGCTCCGGCTTAAGCTGTAAAACTTTTCCTTTATCCGCAGCACTCGTGACATTAATCACAGCGTCGCCGCTTGATGTTACGGCAACTTTATTAACTTTTTGCGGGATTAAAGAACTTAATCCTCTTCCTAAGCCATTAGACATATTATTATAAAATTAATATTTAATTTATTGATCATTATCTTATAAAATTTTAATTTCCAATTTATAATTTCTAAACAATTTTTAATGACTAAATTTTTAATTGAAAATTATTGAATTAAATTATTGTTTGAAAATTGAGAATTGAAAATTGAAAATTACTAATATCTTCTTTCTAAATCAATTACCTCACGCGCTAATTTTTCATAAGCTCGCCCACCCTTAGACGATGGATCATAATATAAAATAGACCGACCATAACTCGGCGCTTCGGCTAACTTAATACTTCTTGGAATAATACTTCTAAAAACCCGATTAGGGAAATATTGATAAAGCTCATTCATAACCGAACCAGACAAACGATTGCGCCTATCAAACATAGTAATCACCGCGCCCATAATGCCTAATTCTGGCTTTAGATTATTTTGCACTAAACTTATAGTTTCAAGTAATTGACTCAAACCTTCTAACGCGAAATATTCGCTTTGAATTGGAATTAAAACTTCGTCGGCCGCTACTAAACTATTAACGGTTAAAAGCCCAAGCGACGGTGGACCGTCAATAATAATATAATCATATTCATCTTTAATGTGATCTAAAATTCGCGCTAACCTAAATTCCCTATCCTCCATATTTACTAATTCAATGCCAGCGCCGGCTAAAGCAACCGTGGCCGGAGCAATTTTATAACCATCCTGCAGAGTATATTTTATAACTTCGAAAATCGGCTTTTGACCGATTAATGCTTCATAAACGCCATGCTCTAAATTTTTATGATCAACGCCTAAACCAGAAGTAGCATTAGCTTGTGGGTCAATATCAACGAGCAAAACCTGCTTACCTAAATAGGCTAAATAAGCTCCCAAATTTAAAGCCGTGGTAGTTTTACCCACCCCGCCCTTTTGATTAACTATAGAAATGATTTTGCCCATTATTTTATTTCATCATTATAGAACCAAACCACAACTTAAAAATGGTTTTATATCAATATTATACCCTATTTTTACTCTCTTTGACAAATTAAGAAAAAAACTTTATTATAATATAAGAATAAACTAGCTAACGCTGGTTTTATTTAACTTAAATATCGCCTCGGTGGCGGAACTGGTAGACGCGCACGACTCAAACTCGTGTGAAAGCAATTTCATGAGAGTTCGATTCTCTCCCGAGGCACAAAAAAGCTAAACTAAGGAGGTTTAGCTTTTTGCGTACATTAAAAATAATAGTCTAAAAGACTTATAAATATTTAAATAAAAAAAGACAAGCAGCCTAAACTAAAAAACTTGAGGAGGAAAAAATGTTAGACAAACATGTTAATGTCGTAGTTATCGTTGATGCTAATGCTGAGAAAGATCTAAGCAATTATGGCGCCCAAGAAGTAGTCGAAAAAACGTTACAAAATTTTAAAATTCCCTTCAAAACAATAATTCTTGCAACACAAGAACAAAACTATGGCAATATGAAAAAAATTGTCACCGGGTTTGAAGAATGCAGTTGTAAAATTTTTATCGCTCTAACAAATGACGCCATCAATCTGGCGAAAATTATTGCAACCCACACAACCAAATCTTTCGCAGCGGCTATGCCGACGGAAACCGAAGCGCAAATTATGGCCAATAAATTATGTCTATCTTCTTATTGCGCAGCTCCACCTAAAAATTTAACGACGGATAAAAGCAAAAGAATTATTAACTTTGTCACAGGAATTTTAGATCTCGTGGACCTCGCGCCAAAAGAAGCGCTCAAAGAATATCTCCAGAGCCAAGAAACGAGTTGATTTAAAAACATATCAAAAAGCCCATTTTACTAATTAAAATGTTAAAAAATTATTACAAAAGCACGCGACTGCATTTAGCCGCGTGCTCTTTTCTATAAAAAACAATTTTACTTCTTCGTCTCGTATGCCCTAATCGCTTCAACTACTTTGGATTGAGCTTTTAAATCTTCTACAAATAAAACTTGAGATAAATTAATGGACATTTTATCTTCTGGACCATGAAGTTCATTGCCTAATTTAACTAATGAAAAATTATCAGTCGCCGGCGTAGTTGTCGTATTATCATTATTAGAAACTTGCAAATTACCGGCCGAACGTAAATAATAAATATTTTCTAAAACTAAAGTTTGGTTATTAGCATCAGTCACCTTGCCAAAATAAACTTGGCCGTTAGATAAAAATACGGCTTGATATTTAGAAAAATCCGCCCAATCAGATAAACGACCGAAATTTTTTGTGCTACCGCTAAACATTGCGTTAAAAACCGTTACAATTAATAAGGCCAAAACTAAAATTATTACTATCCAAAGAATAGTTTTTCTTTTTTCTTGCGTACCTAGGCACCACTCCATTATTTTGTTAAACATAAATTTACTCTTAAAATTAATTTTTAAATAATAAATAATTTTATATCTCTTCTTGAATTTCTTTTTTATTTTCTTTATTTCTAAAAATATCTTGAATAAAAACCGACAAAGCCGTTGCCACTGGTATAGAAAGCAAAGCGCCGATAAGCCCGGCTAATTTAAACCCGGCTAAAATAACTAAGATGCTAACAATCGGATTTAAACCAACAGCTTTTTGCATAATTTTTGGCTGCAAAAAATTACCTTCAATAAAATGAATTATGTAAAATAAAATAACAGCAAAAATCGCTAATAAGGGCGATTGTATAAAAGCCATAAGCACCGCCGGTAAAGCGCCTAAAATTGCCCCCATATAAGGTATAAAAGAAAAAAATCCAACTAAAAGCGCTAAAACTAAAGCATAATTTACGCCTAATATTTCTAAACCGACGTAAGACATAACTGCCAAAGAAAAAGAAACGATCAACTGCCCTCTTAGCCAATAACCCATTTTTAATTGCATGCGATTAACTAAATGCATTACATAAGATTGATTTTTTTCAGGAGCGATTGACCAAACTAATTTTTTAATAGCGCTTTCTTCAACTACCATGTAAAATGTCAAAACTAAAATTAAAGCGAACGAAAAAAGCCCGCCAAAAATATTAAACAGAGTAAAAACAACTCCGGAGGCCGTATTATGCAAATACCCAGTAATAATATCAAGGGAACTTTTAGTGCTATCAACCAAACCGTATTTTGAAGAATAATCTTTTAATAAACTAAATTTAGAAGAAATAGATTCAAGATAGCTTGGAAAATTACTTGAGATACTATTAACTTCATTAATAATCGGCGGGGTTATTAAATATAAAGTCATACCTAATACAGCGAAAACTATAAGATATAACATTAAAACGCTTAATGAACGAGGAATTTTTTTCTTTTTAAGCTTATCAACCCAAGGATCCAGGGCGCTCGAGAATACTAAAGAAACAAAAAATATAATTAAAATGTCGCTAACTAAATACAAAAAATAAACTAAAACAAAAATAGCGATAGTTTTAATTATTGTTCCACTAGTAATATTTATGCTAATTGGCCGTTTATCTAGTTCCATATCATTATTATAAAACATAGCTGAAATTAGAGCAAACTAAATTTTCGCTCCGCTTAGGACCGCTTTTTTAAAAAAGCTGCGCAAAAATCGCGAGCTGGAGAAAAATTTAAGGATTTAGTATAAAATTTATAACAAAATTTCGAACTCGCCTAAACGGCTCAAACAGCGAAATGTTTATAAATAAATTTTATACTAAATCTGATCCTAAATTTTTCTAGGCTCGCATTAAAATACTGAAATGCAATTTAAAATCACCCCGGGGTTTGGGGTGACGAATAAGCGCCAAGGCGTGAGCAATTCAAGATTAATCAGTGTGATAGCGCATTGAGGCACCCCAAAAGTTCTTTGGTTACTTTCTTAATTATAAGAAAGTAACCCCTAGCGGAGCGGTACGAATGTTGAATTTAGAAAAAAGTATACGAAAATGTTTGAATGTTTTAACTGCTCTAAACGCCTAATTACTAAAATAAAAAAATAGAGTAATCTATTTTAATTACTCTATTTTTATAAAAAATTTTTTTTAATTACATTCCCATCATTGACGGATCCATTCCCCCGTAACCGGCTGGGGCGCCGCCGCCATGTCCACATTCTTTCTTTTCGGGCTTTTCGGCAATTACCGCTTCAGTAGTTAAAAACATAATAGCTGCGCTAGACGCATGCTCTAAAGCGCTACGCACTACTTTAGTTGGATCAACGATGCCGGCCGTAAACATATCTTCAAATTTATCCGTCATGGCGTTATAGCCTAAATTTTTATTGCCGGCTTTGTATTCTTTAATAATGTTATACAAAATTAAAGAGCCGTCTTTTCCGGCGTTAGCCGCAATTTGCTTCATCGGTTCTAAAATCGCTGTATCAACCAATCTAGCGCCTGGCGTATCTTCTGTTTTGTCAGTCAATTCGTTAAAAGCATTGCCGGCTTGAGCTAAAGCTAAACCGCCTCCGGCTACCACGCCTTCGGCCACGGCCGCTCGAGTCGCATTTAAAGCGTCTTCAATTCTATCTTTCTTTTCTTTCATTTCGGTTTCCGTAGCCGCGCCAACTTTTATAACCGCTACGCCGCCGGACAATTTTGCTAAACGTTCCTGCAATTTTTCTTTATCATAATCAGAATCGGCCGCCGCCATTTCTTTTCTAATTTGCGTTACGCGATTTTTAATCGCTTCAACCGAACCCTTGCCTTCAACTATTACAGTATCTTCTTTCGAAGCTACAACTTTTCGCGCGCTGCCTAAATCAGTAATTTCCGCTTTATCTAATTTTAAACCAACTTCTTCGGTAATAAATTTACCGCCAGTTAAAATGGCAATATCTTCTAACATAGCTTTACGGCGATCGCCAAAACCAGGGGCTTTAATGCCTAAAACATTAAAAGTGCCGCGTAATTTGTTTACTACAAAAGTGGCTAAAGCCTCCCCCTCTATTTCATCGGCAATAATCACTAAATCCTTTTTGCCTGACTGCGCCATTTTTTCGAGTAGCGGTAAAATTTCTTGGATTGACGATATTTTTTTATCCGTAATTAAAATGCTCGGTTCATTAAATTCGGCTTTCATTGATTCGGTATTAGTAATCATATAAGGCGAAACATAACCTTTATCAAACTGCATGCCTTCAACAACTTCTTTTACTACACCGAAAGATTGGCCTTCTTCAACCGTAATCACGCCATCTTTACCAACCGCTTCCATGGCCTCGGCAATAATATTGCCAATTTCAGAATCATTGGCGCTAATTGACGCTACTTGAGCGATTTCTTCTTTAGTTTTAATAGTCTTACTCATCTTTTTCAAATTAGCCACAATCTCGGCAACTTTATTTTCAATATCCTTTCTTAAATCAATCGGGCTAACACCGCTAGCAACCATTTTTAAGCCTTCCGCGATCATAGCTTGAGCTAAAACCGTCGCCGTAGTCGTACCATCTCCAGCCACATCATTAGTTTTTGAAGCAACTTCTTTAACTAAAGACGCGCCAATATTTTCAAACTTATCTTCAAGCTCAATTTCTTTAGCTACGGTCACGCCATCTTTAGTAATAGTTGGGCCGCCATAACTTTTTTCAATTACTACATTTCTGCCCTTAGGCCCGAGTGTTACTTTTACTGCATTAGCTAGTTGATCAACGCCTCTTTTTAAAGCGCCTCTAGCTTTTTCATCGTAAATAATTTGTTTTGCCATATTGTTTATACTTAATATTAATTATTCTAAGATCGCTAACACATCGCTCTCGCTGATTATTAAATATTCAACTCCATCAACTTTTATTTCGTCAGGAGAATATTTTTTAAACATAACTTTATCGCCGACTTTAACGCTTATAACTGCTCTCTGACCGTTATCTAATAATTTTCCATCGCCCACGGCGATAACTTCGCCCTTTTCTGGTTTCTCTTTATCTATAGTATCCGGCAAAACAATACCAGATTTAGTAATTTCATCTTGAATAATTGGCTTAACCACAATATGGTCATGAATTGGTTTTAACTTCATATTAGTTATATTATTAATTATTAATTTAGCACTCTCATTATTCAAGTGCTAATCTATTATTGTATTTTAGCACTAAGGCGATGCTTGTCAAGATTTTATAATATTTGCTTATTTTAAATAAAAAAACGAACTTTATTAGTTCGCATTTTTATAATATTATAATCTTTTATAGTTTAATAAATTCAACATTCTCTCCCCCATCCACTAATTTAACATAAACTAAAATTACTTCCAGGCTAGGATATTTTTCTAAAATTTTAGCTTTGGCTTTATTTAATTCTTCTTCATGAAATTTCTGTTCGCCGGCTTCGTCGCCATTAAAAACTTTACTACCGCCATAAGCGCCGCAATCCTGATGATTAACGATAACTAATTTTTTAGCATGATGCAAATCACAAGGCACGCTTACGCATTGCATGACAATATCATTCTCAGCGCATCCGTTAATAGCTTTGGCGGCTCCAGGTAAAGACGGAAAATCAAAAGATTTAATATTTAATTCTTTTTCTATATATTCTAAAGTCTCGCGCCAAAATCTAAAATCAATACAAGTTAAAACCACCGCTTCGCATGAATGAATACTTTTGAATTTAAATGGTAATTTCATAATTCAATATAATCAAATTAAAATTTAATGGCCGTAGGGCTTCGCCCGCTATTAAATTTTAATTTGATACATTATATTTTTGAAAGTATTGAAAACTTTTTCTAAAAAAGTTTTCAAAGGTTATTCTACATTTTTAATCTTACGCCATCTTTTAACCGCTTTAGTTCTAGCTAATTCTCTTTCTATGGCGGCATTAACTTCAGCGAAATTAAAATCTTCGCCACGTCTGGCTTTTTCTTTAAGCTCAGCGGCTCTTCTATGAGCTTCTTCAGCTCGATCCATATCAAGTTCTTCGGCTCGCTCAGCCGTGTCGGCTAAAATTACTACTTTATCTTTTAAAACTTCTAAAAATCCTCCGGAGATTGAAATAATTTCATCTTCGCCATTTCTTCTTTTAACATGAATCACTCCTGGCACCAAACTTGATACTAAAGGAATATGATCAGGCAAAACCGTAATCTCTCCGGCTTTAGTCGGTAGAGTGATTTGTTTAATTTCTTCCTTAAGCACAACGCGTTCAGGAGTTACAATTTCAAATTTTATGAATTTATCGCTCATAATTATAATTTTATTTTCCAACGTCCTCGATTCCGCCTTTCATATAAAAATCACCTTCGCTTTTATTATCATGGTCGCCTGCTAAAATCTCTTTAAAAGCACGAATCGTATCAGCCAATTTCACATATTTGCCAGGATGACCGGTAAAAGTTTCGGCCACGGTACAAGGTTGAGATAAAAATCTCTGAATTTTTCTAGCACGCGCCACTGTAATTTTATCTTCGGCTGATAATTCTTCCATGCCTAAAATGGCAATGATATCTTGTAAATCTTTATATCTTTGTAATACTTTTTGTACAGCTCTGGCCACGTCATAATGCTCCTGGCCTACAATCTTTGGATCTAAAATTACTGAAGAAGAATCTAATGGATCAACTGCCGGATAAATACCTAGTTCTGATAAACCGCGGGATAAGACGACCGTAGAATCAAGGTGTCCAAAAGTCGTGGCCGGCGCCGGATCGGTTAAATCGTCAGCCGGTACGTAAACGGCTTGAATGGAAGTAATTGAACCTTTATCGGTTGAAGTAATACGTTCTTGCAATTCACCCATTTCTGTGGCTAGGGTCGGCTGATAACCTACGGCCGAAGGCATGCGCCCGAGTAAAGCTGATACTTCTGAGCCGGCTTGCGTAAATCTAAAAATATTATCAATGAATAATAAAACGTCTTTATTTTTTTCATCGCGGAAATATTCGGCAATAGACAAACCAGACAAAGCGACGCGAGCTCTAGCTCCCGGCGGTTCATTCATCTGACCGAAGACCATGGCTAATTTATCAATTACTTTAGCTCCCTTCATTTCATGATAAAGGTCATTACCTTCGCGAGTTCTTTCGCCTACGCCGGCGAATACGGAAACGCCGCCATGCGCTTTAGCAATATTATTAATCAATTCCTGAATAACTACTGTTTTGCCGACTCCGGCTCCACCAAATAAACCGACTTTACCGCCTTTTAAAATTGGACAAATTAAATCAATAACTTTAATACCAGTTTCTAAGACTTCGGTTTTAGTTGATTGTTCAACAAATTTAGGCGCTTCGCGATGAATCGGATATCTAGTTTTAGTTTTTGCTTCTTCACCTCCGTCAACCGGTTGGCCCAAAACATTAAAAATTCTACCTAAGGTTTCATCGCCTACCGGCACGGTAATACCGGCTCCGGTATTTATAACTTCATCACCGCGCTTAAGTCCGTCGGTTGTTCCCATGGCAATAGTTCTAATTAAATTGCCGCCTAAATGCTGCTGGGTTTCTAACACCAACTTCTTGCCGTGGTTATTGATTTCTAAGGCCGTATAAATTTCTGGCAATTCGCCTTGAAAATGGACATCAACGACAGCGCCGATGACTTGTTTAACTATTCCGTTTTTTTGTAATTTTTCGCTCATATTATTAAATTTGAATTATAAATAAATTAATCTGCTAACGCATTAGCTCCGGCCGAAATTTCAGCAATTTCCGATGTTATGCTCGCTTGCCTGGCTTTATTAAATGACAAGGTTAATTCGTCTACCATATCTCCAGCCGCTTCTGTGGCTTGATGCATGGCGGCCATACGCGCTGAATGCTCGGATGCGTTAGATTCAAGTAGCGCTTGGTAAAGCTGGATTTCAATTAAACGCGGCAACATTTCATCTAAAACTTCTTCCGGGCTTGGCTCAAAAGTGTATTCATTAAATTTACCGCTATGTAAATGCTTTCCCTCTTTTTCTTCAATAAATTCTTTATCTAGACCAAGTCTAGTATCTTGCCCAACAATGCCTAAATAATCATCAACTTTATCAATTTCTATTGGCAAAATCTGTTTAACTCTAGGAATCTGTTTACTTGAACTTACAAAATCCGTGTAAGCTACCATTACTTTATCATACTTTCCGTTTAAATATTCGCCGATAATTAAATTAGCCACCGGAACAATTTCATTTACCTCACTAGCTAAATCTAATTTAGGAAAATCAGCTACGACTGTTTGACCATGATGATGTACGGCCGCACCCTTTTTACCGATTAAAACGAATTCAGCTTCAACTATCGCCTGCTCGCCTATTTTTTGATATTTATTAATTGACTCATGAACTTTATTAATAATCGCTGTATTAAAACCGCCACAAAGCCCGCGATTAGAAGTAATTAAAATAATGCCAACTTTTTTTATTTCTTTTCTTGGAGTTAAAAGCTGATGCAACGCTTCACTATTGCCATTCATGGACTCTGCTAAATTTAAAACCGTCGACCAACTTAAGTTGGCGTAAGTTCTAGTTCTAAGCACAGCCTCAATTGCTTTACGCATTTTGGCCGCCGCTACCATTTCCATGGCTTTAGTAATTTTTCTAGTACTGCTAATTGATTTTATTCTGTTTTTTATATCTCGGGTCGATGGCATACGGTAATAAACTATTCTTTAATTAAATAATCTAAACTACTCTTATAATCATTAATTAAATTTTTCATTTCTTCTTCTAATTTTTCATTCAAATCTTTTTTATCTTCAATTTCTTTTAAAATTTTCGCTCCGGACGTAGCCGCGTATTTATGCAAACCTGATTCAAAATCGGAAATTTTATCTACCGGCACATTATCGGTTAAACCATTAATCAAAGCGAAAAAGACTAAAATCTGATTAGCTACTGGCACTGGCGAATATTGCCCTTGTTTAAATATTTCCTGAAGTCTTTTGCCGCGTTCTAATTTAGATTTTGTATCTTTGTCTAATTCTGAACCGTATTGAGCAAAAGCGGCCAATTCTCTAAACTGCGCGGCTTCAAGTTTCATTTTACCGGCTACTTTTTTCATAGCTTTAATCTGAGCGCTTGAACCGACGCGGGAGACGGATAAACCGGCATCTACAGCCGGACGATTGCCTTGGTAAAATAATTCTGGCATTAAATAAATCTGACCATCAGTAATAGAAATAACGTTAGTTGGAATATAAGCCGACATATCGCCTGATTGAGTTTCAATAATCGGTAAAGCTGTAATCGAACCTCCGCCGTATTCCTGATTTAATTTGCAAGCGCGTTCAAGCAATCTTGAATGTAAATAGAAAACATCGCCTGGATAAGCTTCACGGCCTGGCGGACGTCTTAGTAACAAAGAAATTTCACGATAAGCTACCGCGTGCTTTGATAAATCATCATAAACTATTAAAACATCTTCGCCTTTATCTAAAAAGTATTCGGCCATGGCGCAACCGGCGTAAGGCGCTATATAAAGTAAAGATGCGGGATCGCTCGCTCCGGCTAAAACCACGGTTGTATATTCAAGCGCGCCGGCCTGCTCAAGTTTAGCGACAATGCTTGCGACCTTAGATTCTTTCTGACCGATAGCTACATAAATACATTTCATGTTCTGGCCTTTTTGATTAATAATAGCATCAATAGCAATCGCGCTTTTACCAATCTGACGATCGCCAATAATTAATTCTCTTTGACCGCGGCCGATTGGAATAATAGCATCAATGGCTTTAATTCCTGTCTGAACTGGCTGCTTAACTGATTCGCGAGTAATTACGCCTGGAGCAATTTTTTCTACAGGATAAAATTTATCAGCCTGTATTTCACCTTTACCATCAAGCGGCACACCTAAAGGATTAACTACACGGCCAACGATTCCGTTACCAACTGGTACTTCTAAAATTTTATTTAAACATCTGACTTCGTCGCCCTCTTTAATACCGAGATAGTCGCCTAAAATAATAGCGCCGACGCGATCTTCTTCTAAATTTAAAGCCATGCCGTAAACCGAACCGCTAGCAGCTTTAAACTCTAACATTTCCGACATCATAACTTCGGAAATGCCTTCGATGCGGGCGATGCCATCGCCGATTTCCATAACTCGACCAACGGTTTCATGCTTAACGCCGGCTTTAAAATTAGTAATTTGTTCTTTAAGTTGTTCAACGATAAAATCTTTTGTATTAGACATATTTTTAAATAATTTTAATTTTATTAATTATCAAGTAAAAATTTAATGGCCGTAGAGTTTTACTCGCTATTAAATTTTTACTTGATACGTTATATTTTTTAAAAGTATTGAAAACTTTTTCTAAAAAAGTTTTCAAAGTATTATTTAATTAATTTATTTTTTAATTCAACTAACTGTGTTTTTAAACTACCGTCCACTATTTTATCGCCATATCTTATTATTACTCCGCCTAAAATATCTTTATTAACCTCCTGGCTCATTATAACTTCTTTAGCGCCGGACAATTTAACAATATAATTTTTTAATAATTTAACTGTTTCTTTATCTAATCCCTTAGCGCTTATTGATTGCGCTTCTATGATGCCGCGTTTATCGTTCCAAATTTTTATAAATTCCGCTATAATTTTTTCTGCTCTAGATAACTGATTTTTTTTAGCTAAAAGTTCAACAAATTTTTTAATAACAGCTTTAACTTCCGCGGCAGACTGCCCGTCAATCATTTCATATAAACTTAAAGCGTATTGTTTTGCTGTTATTTTCATGTTATTTTATAATTTTTTTTATAATTTCATTATCTTTTTTAGCATCAATTTTTTCGTTTAAAACTTTTTCTACTGAGGCGATAACTAAATCTGCCACTTCCTTTTTTATTTCTTTTAAAGTCGCTGCTTTTTCCGCTTGCATTTTTTGCTTTTCCTGATTAATAATCTGACCGATTTCTTCTTTGGCGCGCTTAATCTCGGCTTGCTTTTTAATATCCGCATCAACCGCAGCTTTTTCCAATATTGAATTAGCCTGTTTTTTAGCTTCACTTATAACTTGGTTAAAATCTTTTTCCGTTTCGGCTAATTTTTCTTCAATTTTTTTAGCATCATCTAAACTTTTAGCGATTTTACTTGTCCTTTCCGCCATAACTTTTACTAATGGCTTAAAGGCAAACCAATATAATACTAAAAACACGATAGTAAAATTTACAATCTGGGCGATAATTAATTTAACATCAAGATGAAAAGTTTCAATTATATTTTCCATATATTACATTCTGTCATTGCGAGGAGCGTTAGCGACGAAGCAATCTCGCGAACATCAAGCCTTAAACTAAACTTGCCATACGTGAGATTGCTTCGCTCTTTTCAGTCGCTCGCAATGACAATTTATAATTATTTAACGCAGAGAGACTAATATTAAATCTCCCCACAGTCAAACAACTATTTTAGCTAATACTGAAAGCTATAACCAAAGCGTAAATAGCAATAGCTTCGGCAAAAGCGGCAGCGATTAACATGATAATCATGACTTTACCTGAAGCTTCAGGATTGCGTCCGACAGCTTCTACGGCCTTAGCGCCGATCATACCAACACCTAAGCCCGGTCCGATGGCTCCTAAGCCAATGGCCAAAGCTTTAGCTAACATTACTGTGTCCATAGTTTTAAATTTAAATAAATTATAATAAATTTTTTATTTTTAATGCTCTTCTTCGGTTGACATCATAGTTAAATAAGTCAGAATCAACATGGCAAAAATTAAAGCCTGAATTACACCAACCATAATTTCTAAAAACATAAAGGGCAACGGCAAGCCAAAAGCTAAAATAGCAGCCATAGAGGCAATTAAAACTTCACCAGCGAAAATATTACCGAAAAGACGAAAGGCTAGGCTGATAATTTTAGCTAATTCACTAACAATTTCTAATAAACCGACAAAAACTTTAATCGGATTAACTATTAAAACTGACGGATCTTTAAGAACTTTTTTAGGAATAGCCGCTAAAGTTTTAAGATTAATAAACTTATTAAAATATTTCCAAAAACCAATAGAAATAATACCAAAAATATGACTAGCGACTACGCCGATTAGAGCTAAGGCTAAAGTAGTATTTAAATCAGCCGTGCCGCCGCGAAAAAATGGCACAAAAACTTTTTTACCATGTTCTGAAATTACCTGGCCGACCGAACCTATCCCGGGCAAAAGTCCGAGCCAATTATTTAACAAAATAAAAACAAAAAAACTAAAAATAAAAGGAAAAAATTTCAAGGTTTTTTCCCTTGAACCGGTTACTGAATCAAAAACATCAAACAACATTTCTAAAACTGCTTCTAAACCATTCTGTATGCCCTTTGGTATTAATTTTATTCTAGATTTAAAAAACAAGCCAAATACAACAATCACCAATACTACCAACCAAGTATTAAGTAAAGAATTGGTTATAGTAAAATTACCGAAATGAAAAATAGGTTCGGCATAAAGAGTATGTTCGCTGGTAATTTCACTGGTTGCGTTTGTCATGTTTATAAAATAATTAGGAGGTAAAACAAAATATTTGGCTTAACCCAAATATTTTTTAAATATCTATTTTTTGTCTATTTTCTTTAACTCTTTTATAGTATTAGAAACTAAACCGATCATCGAAATCGTAAAAGCAAGGCCGATACAAACTAAAAATATCCAAGGCGCGCTATTATATTTTTTATCTAACCATTCTCCTAAATATAAAGCGACAATAATCGGCGCCGCGATCCAAACAGATAATTTTAAAAACATCATTATAGCCGGTTGCCACCAAGCAGTTTTTACATTCTTTTTCAGATCCTGGTCGGCCATATTTGCTTTATCAAGCTAAAATTTAATGGCCGTAGAGTTCTACTCGCTATTAAATTTTAACTTGATACCTTATATTTTTTGAAAATATTAAAAACTTTTTCTAAAAAAGTTTTTAAAGACTTTTAAAAAAATAACCAAGGGCTAAATAGTCCTTGAATTATCGCTAGTTATACACACCTATCCACTTCTTTTATACCGCAAAAAGCAAAAACAGTCAATCCCCTAATATTTTTAAATATTGAATAATTCTCTAGCATTTTTTGTGCTAATATCAGCTATTTTTTCTAAGCTTAAATTCTTAATTTCCGCGATTCTTTCCGCAACTTTCTTAACTAAGGCCGGTTCATTCCTTTTTCCCCTAAAAGGTTCTGGTGTCATATATGGACAATCAGTCTCAATCATAAACTTATCATTAGGTATACGACGGATCAAATCGTCCCATTTCGCGGAAAAAGTTATCAGCCCGGTAAAAGATATATTTAAACCCAAGCCAAAATATTGCCAAGCCAATTCTTCGTCTCCGGAAAAACAATGCATAACGCCCCAAGCCTTATCTTTAGGTAAATTATCTTTATGATTTTTTTTAAACTTTGTTAAAATTTCTAGCATATCGTCGTGAGCCTGGCGGCAGTGGATGATGGCGGGTAATTCTAAATTTTTAGCAAGTTCAAGTTGTTTAATAAAAACTTCTTTCTGTTTTTGTTTGGCCGTGGCAATATCAACTTCAGTATCTGTATGATAATAATCTAGGCCAATTTCTCCTATGGCAACAACTTTTTTAAACTGCGCTAATTTTTCATAAACATCATAACTAAATTCTTCACCACGCGCGTTAAAATCATAATCATCGCCTTCAACTTTTTGAGCGCTAGTGTGAATTGGATGTAAACCTACCGCGGCGTACACTCCTTTTTCATATTTATTAGCATACTCTAAAGCGCGCTTAGAAGTTTTTACTTCTGAACCAACTAAAATCATCCAAGTGTCATCTTTTAAAGAACGGCGAATCACTTCGTCGGCGTCATCTTTAAAAGCTTTAAAATTTACATGCGCATGAGTATCAATTAACATATTTTTACAACGTCATTCCGGCCTCCGAGCCGGAATCCATTTCCTTAATTTTAAAAATTACTTTCTTAACACTTTAATATTTTTCATATCTCTTAAATCTATAAGTTTTGACGGCTTAGTTCTTTTGCACTCCCCCGCGTCAATTACTAGATCGGGTAAATATTTAAAATATTTCTCTAAATTTTCTACATTAGTAAGGGGCTTTTCTCCTTTTTTATTTAAACTAGTGGAAACAATTGGAAAACCGGCTCCACTAATTATTTTAATTAAAAAATCATTATCCGGCAACCTAACGGCTAAACTATTTTGTCCGCCAGTCAGCTCGGCCGGTAAAATTGGCTTACGTTTTAAAATAACCGTTACCGGCCCGGGCCAAACATCACGTAAATATTTTTCTTGTTCCTGATTAAAAAAACAATATTTCTGTAACATTTTAAAATCGCTCATTAAAACTAATAACGGCTTATTAGTTTTTTCCTCTTTTATTTTATTAATCTTTTTTATGGCCTCGGCATTACCGGCATCGCAACCTAGGCCACAAACCGTATCGGTTGGATAAGCGATGACTTGGCCGCGCTTTAAATAATCAACGACTAGATCAATATCAGTTTGAATAATTTTATTTAAATTTATTTTTATGGTTTGCATATTACTTAATTAATATTGCTAAAAGAATATTATTTCAATTCCTTTACTACTCTTTCAATATTACCATACATAATTTTAGTAATTTCTTCGTCGCTGAATTTACCGTCTTCTGATAATTTGTCAGCTACAATAGAAAGTTTGCCAATTTCATCTAACTCATCATACAAATGTTCTCTATCGAGACCACCGAAATCCGTACCAATCGCTAAATTATCAGCAGAACCCGTAATATCGCTAGCTTTTTTTAATCCCTCAATATATTCTTTTAATGTTGGGAAAAATGGTTTGGCCGGAGTAAAGCCTGCCACACCGCCTCTGCTTGAAATTTCTTTTAACAGTTCCGGAGTAATAAATCGTTCTTTCTCACCAAAGCCAGTATGCGTAGCAGCAACCTTACTATAATCTCGCACTCTTTCTAAAATATCTTGGGCAGTTTTTCTATTTGCATGCGAAGTATCTATTATCATTCCTTTCTCTATCATTTTATCAATAAGAGCTTTTCCAATATTAGTTAAGCCTCGATTTTTATCGCCACCAGCTCCTCCTCCGATGTGATTATCATGATTATAAAGAGGCCCTACTGATCTTACCCCTTTATCATATAATTCATTAACTGCGTCTACATCAGTTAATATATCCCCACACTCTAAATGAAGAACAATATTAGTTTTATCTTTTTCTTTTAATTTTAAATCCTCCGGTTTTTCAATCACCCTAAAATCTTCTGTCGTTTTGTAATAATCAATTATTTTTAAATGATCATTTTTAACCGATTTTTGCTTCTCGGCATCACCTTCTTGAGCGATTGCTTTTTGTTCGTCATTTATCCTCCTGTAAACAGAGGCAAAGATTATATCCATTTTTGATAAGCTGGCTGGCGTTAGTTGATTAGCTCTGCCAACAGCGTGTTTTAACTCAGGGTTATTCAAAATTTTTACTAACCATGGGTTCGCTAAATCGACATGAAAATCTGCTTTTGGACCCTCGTATATTTTTGATTTTTCCATAAATTTATTTTATTAATTTATAAAATTCTAAAAATAATTGATTCATACTTTGCCCTGCATGTCTGACACTAAGACAAGTCGGGCTAATTGCGCGAAAACCGGGATGAACATCAACTTCTAATAAATATAATTTTTTATTTTTTACTAAAATATCTGCTCTAGAAAAAGTTCTACAGCCCAATGATCTATGAGCTAACATAGAAATTTTTTTTGCTTCCTTTATTATATTTTTAGGCAAATCGGCTGGAATTTTTATCCGATTAATCCCTACATCTTTTGTTTTGCCTGAAATAATCATTTCATTTTTTATTATACCTACAGGTTCATAAGTAATTAATTTTTTATTTCCCATAACAAAACATGTTATTTCATAAGCATCCTTTATATATTGCTCAATGATTATTCCTTTATATTTATATATTACTTTTTCTACAATAGCTTGACATTGTTTAATATTTTTTATAATACTTATTCCTCGGCTATCTGTTCCTTCTATATCTTTAGCTAGACAAGGAAAACCAATTTTTTCTTTAACTTGTTTAATAATCTTTGCTTTTGATTTCTCCCAAATTATTTTATCAACATACACATCTTTGGCGACAGGTAATTTAAATAGTTTAAAAACTTTTTTAGATAATAATTTTGAAGTCCCTAATAATGTAGATTTAACATTTGAGCCGAAATACGGAATTTTGTTTAACTCTAGAAATGATTCCAGATCTGATTCATGTCCTCTCCCATATGAATTTTTAAGAACTACATCTATTTTTTTATTTTTAAAATCATTTAATAATTTTTTATGACCCGTTTTATTAAAATCGTATTTTTTAAATTAAAATCAAACAAATTTTTCTTTAAATCAAAAAGTTGCGACTGATTAACCGGCGACTGTTTTAAGTTGCCATAAAATATTACTGCTAAATTTATTTTTTTTCTTCTCATAATTAAAGCCAATCAAATTGTATTGAAGCTAAATCGTCAAAATTAGATTTAAATTTAAGCCTTCCTTCTTTCGGTATATATTTTGGGCCATAATAATCGTACATATCAACCGCCACTACTCCTAAAAATTCACTAAATTTCATATTTAATACAGTTCTAATATATTCTTCTTTCATGCCGCCTTCATAAAAAATATCATTAGCGTAGAGAGTCTTAATTTTATTATCTATTCTTTTAAAAAAAACGGCTAAGCCGGCAATTAAACCGTTGGTTTCAATTTTTTTAATTAGTTTTATTTCATCTTGATAGTCAGAATTTTCCAGAGTTTTAACCCAGGCTTGTTTCATAAGATCGAGATAGGTCACCGAGCCATAACCTACTAATGGTTTTACTCCGGCATAAAAATTGAGTACGCCAAAAATCATAAATAAGCTAGGATATATTTCTTTCTTTTTTAATAAATCAATTATTATATCTTTATCAAGCGGCACGCCCAAATCTTTAAATCGTTCATCTTTTGGCATTAATTTTTCTCCTTCAACATAAAGACGTAGCGATTGTGGCCGCCCCGGGTATTTTCTCCAAAAAAAATGAGTACCTTTTTCTTCATCCTCTTTCCATGTCACCACGATTCCCCGAAAATTATTTAGAACATTTTGTCTAAATTCTTTATTGAATAAACTGCGACTAATAATATTATCTTCTTGCAATATTTGAATTAAAGCTTCGGTAACTACTTCTTCTTGAGTAATATAAATAAGTTCAAATAAGTTTGGGCGTAATTTTTTTTCAAATAAATATGGCCAGGAATTTTTTACAATTATAGTAATTTGATCAAGATAATTTTCACATTTAGAAAAGTCATAACTTTTAATTTTTTCAAATTCAGCTATTAAAAAATCTTTTTCTGTATTTGAAAATTCTTTCCATTTATCAGCCGCTTTTAATTTATTAATAAAATCAAAATTCCTTTTAGCGATGTAATAAGAACAATATTCTCTTTCGCTATTACTAAAAATAGGGACTTTTTTATTATGAAAAGTGAAACCGTTTTTACTAAAATAATTATTAGGCGGGACATCTCCGCTAGAAATTACTATGGAGGCGTTTGCTTTATTTTTAGTAAAAAATTTGTCAGCGCCGCCGATAAAATTAGATGATACTAAAACAGGATGATTAAGCACTTGGTGATGATCAGCTATATTAAAAACTAACTTTCCATCTAAATTAATTTTTAATTTATCTTTATAATCTTCACCAAAAAGTTTTTTTATTTTATGCAAAATAATTTTTTTTACAATATTTTGTCTTTTTAAATGCTCTGCGTCAACTTCAAAATTATACAATTCGCTAGGTAAATCTTTTAACTTTATATCTAATTCAAACAAACAACCCAGCTGTGGAGCATATTTTTTTATCTGAGAAATTACTAATTGTTTTTCTTTTTCAATCTCTTGTTTTGTCATACTGCTTAAATCATCTCCTTAATTTTATCTAGCAATCCTGGTAAAAATGGCGTGACACTTTTAGCAAAGCCAACTAAAAATGGCGCAACTTTTGAACCAACCAACCAGCTGCTAAGCGAAGTTTGCGAAATAAATAATAAAGCTAAGCCTAAAACCAAACCACCTTCAATAAAGCCTAAAGCCGCGCCGGTTAAACGATTAATGGTTTTTAAAAATGGAATGATAGAAATTAAATCAAAAGCTTTATCAAGTAAAGCAAAACCCAAACCAACTAACCGATTAATTATCGTAAAAACAATGAAAAAAGTAATAATTTTCCCAGCCAACTCATGACCAAAAAACAAATTTTTTACCCAACCAAAAACATCCAAATAAAAAATCATGGTAAACCAAAGCCCGCCAACCATACCAACTAACGAGCCAATAGTTCTAATCAGGCCAAAAAACAAACCATAAAATACAAAACCAGCGATGATAATTATTAATACCACGTCGAAAATGCCCATACATTATGATTAAAAATTAAATTTTCTTCTATCTAGAAGCGCCAGAATAAGCAATCGCCTGCAAAATATTCCATTCTTCGGTTGTCTGTGGCATATGCTCAAAAATATCATTAAATATTTCTAAAGCATTTCTTTCAGTTATTAATTTTCTGTTGGTTGCTTTTTGCCTTAAGCCATAAGCCATAATAGTAACGGCCGCGCTATCATGGATATTTTCCATATTAGGATCGCGTCCATACACTTTTATAAAACTTTCTTTAGCCGCATTTAAAGCTTCTTCACTAACTTTACTTGGCCAGCGACCGTTGGCAATTTTTATTACATCGGCTAATTCGCTATCATCCCCGGGTAATTCGCCATAAGCTTCTTTATATGAATTAATGACCGCCGCTCTTTCGCCAGCACCTAATTTTTTAGTATTATCATCTACGCCGTATGTTATAAAACTATTTATCGCGGTTTGCATGGCTTCAGAAATTTTACTCATTTCACTCACCAACTTACCCAAATATTGTATCTCGGCTTGTTGTTCTTTTACTAAATTTCGAAGTTCTTCTAACTCGGCTAAAATTTGATCTAGTTGATTATTGCTTAATTTTTCCGCTGTTTCTTCAATTTTGGCTATCTCACCATCTTTTATTAATTGAACATACAATTCATTACTATATACGCCACATTTTCCTCCTAAATATTCACAAACTCTTACATAATATTTACCATCGCCGGAAAAAGCATCAATGCTATCAGATAATTTATTAGGATCAGAGTAATAATGATACTGATCGCCTTCTCTAGTCGGATAAGTTGGGTGTTCATTTTTTGACCAAACTACTTTATAACCTTGGGAGCTATAACCATCAACTTTCCAAGTTAAATTTTTTCCATCATAATTCTCATCCGTAAGCGTAATAGATGTAACTCCATTATAACTACCGCCAGAAGATAAATTTAAGGTAATTTGATTACTATATGTTCCGCATTTACCGCCTAAATATTCACAAACTCGAACATAATAAGCACCCGAACCATCAAACGCATCTAAAGTATCAGTTGTGGTATTTTTATCAGAGTAATAATGATATTGATCGCCTGCGCGGCAAGGATAAACCGGACTTTGATTTTTTGACCAAACCACTTTAAAACCTTGAGAAGAAGTGCCATCAACCGTCCAAGTAATTTTATTAGCGCTACCAGAAACCGTAATTGAATTTACTACGCTAGTAGGCGCGTCCGAATTAGAGCTATAAGTAGCCCCAACAAAATTTACCGTAAATAAAAACATTATTAGCATGATCGCTAATACAAAAACCTTTTTTGTTTTTTTCATAGATTTTTATTTAAATTATTAATTAAATTCTCGGGAATAAAGCTTCACCTTTTTTAATTTGCCTAGCGCTAAATTGTTTAATAATTTTTTCTGACATAGTTGGCATAAAAGGCTTTAACAAACCGGCTACATTTAATATGTCGCCTGCTATCGGCTCTAATACTTTTTTTATTTCTTCTTTATTTTCCATTTTCCAGGGCTTTTTATCGCTTAAAACTTCGTCAGCCGTTCTAAGTTTCTGCCAAATCAATTTTAATGCTTCATCAAATTTAAAATCTTGCATGCTCGTTTGGTAAGCTTGGCTTAATTTTTTATCACTACCAATTTCCAATTTAACTTCTAAATTATTTTTTTCAATCAAATTAGAAACTCGCGCCGTTAAATTGCCTAAACCATTAGCTAAATCGGCGTTATATTTATCATCAAATTTTTCCCAACTAATATCGCCATCATAGCCAAAAACCGTAGCGCTCATTATTAAATAGCGCGTGGCGTCAACCCCATATTTTTTTATTAAATCAGCCGGTGCAATTACATTACCTAAAGATTTACTCATTTTCTGCCCATTAATTTGAAAATAACCATGAATAAAAATTATTTCTGGCACCGGTAAATCTAAAGATAAAAGCATAGCCGGCCAAATAGTAGTATGAACGCGTAAAATATCTTTGCTCATAAGTTCAACCGAGGCTGGCCAAAATTTTGGCGATTTGCCGGCCGAACCGTCCCAGCCTAAACCGGTTAAATAATTTAAAAAAGCATCAGCCCAAACATAAACCGTATGCGATTTATCCCACGGGATAGGAATGCCCCAATTAACATTTTTTCTGGAAAATGACACATCTTCTAAGCCTTCTTTTTCATAAAAACTTATCATTTCATTTTTACGATTAGCTGGCAAAATTTTTAATTCATCTTTTTTAATTTTTTCTAAAAGTTCGTCCTGATATTTTGATAATTTAAAAGTATAACATTCTTCGCTCATTTTTTCCGGCGCAACTTTATGATCCGGGCATTCGCCATTAACTAAATCTCGTTCGCTTTTATATTGCTCGCAACCGCGGCAATATAAGCCTTCATATTTGCTTAAATAAATATCGCCTTTATCGTACATATATTGTAAAGCTTTCCCGACGGCTTTCATATGATCTTTATCAGTTGTGCGTAAAAAATTATCGTTAGAAATATTTAATTCTTTCCAAGCCTCTTTAAAAGCGGTGGCAATTTTATCCGTATAAACTTGCGGTTCTAACTTCATTTCTTTAGCTTTAGTTTCAATTTTAGCTCCATGTTCGTCCGTACCGGTCAAAAAGAAAGTTTCATCGCCAAGCTCGCGATGATAACGCGCTAAAACATCGGCCGCTAAAGTAGTATAGGTATGACCGATATGCGGCAAATCATTAACATAAAAAATTGGTGTGGTTATATAGAATTTTTTTGACATATTATTTGCCAATTACGACCACAAACTCCCCCTTTTGATCATTGGCGTTAGTTTTTATTTTTTCAATAATTTTATTAATTTCTCCGCGATAAACCGTTTCGTGCATTTTTGAAAGTTCGCGGCAAACCACAACTGATGTTAAATTTATTGGTTTAGTTTCTGATTCTCCCTTTTTATTTATTTCCACATTTTCTAGAGCCGCTTTTTTTAACTCTTCAAGAAAATGTATGATGCGATGCTTTGATTCGTAAACTATCGCCGGATAATCGCTAGCTAAAACTCGTTTAATAAAAGTTTGTCGGCCTTTTTTATGAGGCGGAAAACCCATAAAAATAAATTTATCGGTTGGCATGCCTGATATGGAAAGCGAAGCGGTCACGGCCGATGGTCCTGGCACAGATTCAACTTTAATATCTTCGCCGAATTTTTCAATAACCGCTTGGACTAATTTACCTCCCGGATCGGAAATCCCGGGCGTGCCCGCGTCCGACACAAGCGCTAAATTTTTTCCATTAGCCAATAAATCAATAACCTGCTTAACTTTACTTTCGCTGGAATGTTGATGATAAGAAATCGTCGGAGTTTTTACATTATAGTGCGCTAACAATTTTCCAGTGACCCGAGTATCTTCGCATAAAATAAAATCAACTTCGCCTAAAATGCGAAGCGCTCTAAAACTTATATCTTCTAAATTGCCAATCGGCGTGCCGACGATATATAGAGTTGGCATATTATTATAATTACATTATTTCTTCTTTTCTTTCTCTTACGTATTTAGTCCATTCTTCGGCAATATCAACGAAAATTTTAAATGGCGCTTCAATAATAAAATCCAAAATGAAAACGAAAAAATTAATTCTAGAGAATTTTTCATTAAGCCATTTACCAACTTCGATAATCGGCACATAGAAAAAATCTATAATAAAAGAAAAAATATTTTCTTTATTTTCAATCACATACATCTCTCTGGCAACCTTTCTGATTCTTAAACTAAAAAAACTAACTAGAGTTAAGAAGAAAAGGAAGATTATAATGCTTACAAAAGTAAAGTGAATTTTATCTAAAAGATAAATTACTAAACCGAAGGTTATAAAAAAGGTAATAGAATAGACTAAGGTAAAAACGGTTGTGGAATTTTTGCTGCGCTCGGTTGGCTGCCTTAAAACTATCGGTTCTTTTCGCTCTTTTTCCTTAAAAACAACTTCTTCAACGCCCTGAACAATTTTTTGCGTATTGGCTTCTGACGGCATTCTCGTAAATAAAACTATAACGAATAATAATAATGGCGGAAAAGTTATATTTATGGCTAAAGAAGTATAATTTAAAATTTCGCCAAACCATAAAGTAACCGGCACTTCAAGTATAAAAGCTAAAACCATTTTTGTTAAAAAGATATAAATAATACTTCTCACAGCGGCTCGACGCAATTTTACCTTAGCTTCCTGATATCTGATTTGTGTAAATTTTTTAACTAGACGAGGGAAAGCTTTAGGATCGCTCTTAAAGCTCTCATAAACTCCTACTGGATTATCGCTTATAACATCATTTAAAACTGTAAAATAAACTGCATAACGATTAACAATTTTATTTAATTGCGCCGCTAAAGGATGATTCATCTGTTTTTCAATTTCTGATTTCATGGCCTCGAGATGATCGGCTAGATATCTTATTTCTTTATCAGTCGCCTTATACCAGTTGGCATTGTAATATTTAAGCAATAAAAATTCTAACATGTCATTATCAAACTTTATAAAAATCCGATGGATGCTAAGATATATTTGAATTTCCCTGTCAGCTTGGTAAGTCGAGCCGCCAGGCAAAACAATTTGCCCTGATAATAATTCATAAATATTGCCGATGGCGATTTGCATCACCGGATCCGTATTTAATTTTTCTTCTATTTCTGAGGCTGCTAAATTAAAAACCCATTGGCTAATTTTATCTTTTACTTTTTCGTCAGCAACCTTAGATAAACCATAAAGCCTTAAATCTAAATATTTCCTTATAATAACGGCAATTTCACTAATTTTAGTTTCCGGCAGCTTATTATTAGGCAAATAACCAGCTCTAATTAATTCAACCAACAAACTTTTAGCCAACTCTTCATCATTAATAGTTTTTAACGAACCTTCTATTAGAATCTGCCGTTTTAAATTTCTTAAAATTGAATTTTTTCTTAATAAATACTCTTCTTTATAATCAACTGAATTACGAATTTTTTCATAATAAAAAGCTAACCGAGAAATTAATTCGGAAACCTTTACTTTCGGCATATCATCGTCTTCTTCCGGCTTATTTTTTTCCTGATAGATTATTTGAAATAATTTTTTTACATTTTCATTGGGCGTAAAAATTACTTCTTCTTTCTTGGAAATAGTTGGATTTGGAGACATATTGTTTATCTATAAATTTTATCCTACTTAAGCTAATTTATTACTTTTATAATAACATTTATCGGCTTAAAAATCAAGGCGGGAAAATTATCCCGCCTTGGCAATTAGCTATTTAATTACTTGATTATAATTTAAGATGTTTTTCAATTGCTTTCTTAAACCGCCAAGTCTTATAAGCTAAATAAAAAAACATGTAGGCTACTACCATAACTAAAAGGCCTATTACCAGTCTTAGAAAAAAATCTGTCCAAACGATTAAAACCGCGGCAATTATTAAAATCGCGCCTGAAGCGACAAAATTAATAATTGTGCCGTCGATTGTAGCTTTAATTTGTTTAAATAAATTTTGCATAAATTTTATAGTTATATAGTATATTATAACATTTATTCATAATCTTTAAAATACTCTAATAATTTTTGTTTTTTAAAAATTACATAGATTATTAAAAACAACGGCACAGTCAGCCAAATCAATTGAAAATGAGGGTAAAAAAGCCATAACGTAAAATCAATCACTAGCCAATGGTAAATATAAATAGCTAAGGTATTATCCCCTAGCAGTCTAATTAAACTTAATAAATAATTTACTGCCGGCCGACGAACTCTTTCTAAAAAATAAAAAATATAAACCAAACCATACATAAAAGCAAAACTGGCAAAAATATAAAATAACTTTAAAGGATACATTTGTCCAGAAAAATTAACCGAACTAAAATTATTAAATTGCAAAATGCCAATAACCATAGTGACAACCGAAAACAACAATAATAATTTACCCTTATGTTTTTCAAAACCAACCATGCTTAAATAAAAACAAATCAAAAATGGCGTAAGCCAAAGCATCAAGGGAAACATAACATTATTTTTGGCGTAAAGAAAATTAGTTAACCAATTTCCCGATATCGGGAAAAAATAACCAAAATAAATAACAACCGCTATTAAAGCGCCAATTAGTAATTTAGCATACTTAGTTTTTGATAAATATAAAAATAACGGCGAAATAATTAAAAAGGCTCCGATAGTTAAAATAATGGCGATGGGCACAGTAAAGGATTGTAGAGATAAAATATTTATTAAATTCATTTTACCTTGAGAAATAAACTGAAAATAATAAGGCTCTGCCGAAAAATTAAAAATAAATAATTTTATAATATTATATAAAAAATAAACAGCGATTAACTCGCCGCCTCGCCTAAACAATCGTTTCGTTGCCGTAAATAAATCATATTTGCCATAAGCTACATAAACTAAACTACCAGATATGGCGATAAAGAATAGAACGCTTGGATAAAGTAATTCCTTAAAATAAAGGCCAGATTTAGATAAAATTAAATTAGACCAATCAATTAAATGTATTAATATTATACAAATAATGGCCCAACCTTTAATATAAGAAAAATAATTATTGCGCTTAGTTTTTGTTTTAATTATTTGTTCCATAATAATCAACCTAACTCAAAGCTATAAACATAGCGATACTTGACAAGAATACAATAAAAAAAGTCAGCCAAAGGAGAATTCGCGATAACCGACCGCTTTTATATTTACCCATTATCTTTTTATCGCTAGCAATTTTATTAATCAAAAATAACAAAGGCACGGAAACTACTCCGTTAATCACGGCCGTAAAAACCAAAGCTTTTATCGGATCAATACCAACATAATTAATCATTAAACCGATTAGCGTGGCCACGGTAATCACGCCGTAAAAACCATGAGCCTTTCTAAATTTTAAATTTAAACCTTCTTTCCAGCTAAAAGCTTCTGATACTGCGTAAGAAGCTGAAGCGGAAAGCACAGGAATTGATAAAAGGCCTAAGCCGATTATACCAAAAGAAAAAATAACCTTCGCCCATAACCCAGCGTTAGGAAAAGTATTAACTAACGGTTCAAGCGCTCTAGCCGCATCAGCCGCCGTTTCAATATTAACCAAGCCATTATTATGAAGCACGGTACCAGCCACTATAATAATGCACCAGGCCGTAATTTGCGAAAATAACATGCCAAAAAAATTATCTAACCTTAAATTATGTATAAATTTTTCACTTACTTTTGGATGCCCATGATTAAATATATGATGTTTTTTTTCTTCTTCTACTTCTGTTGAAGCTCCCCAAAAAAACATGTAAGGAGAAATCGTAGTGCCTAAAACTCCGACAATGATAAAGAAAAAACCAAAACTAAATTCCACATGAGGTATAAAAGTAGCCTTTAAAATTTCTAGCCAAGGATTATTAATTAAAAAAACTGTAATTGGATAAGCGATTAAAGACAAAGCGCACCATTTTAAAACTTTAGAATAGGTTTTATATGATAAAAAAATCTCTAAAATTAAAATTACAACTGTAAAAAATAAAGCTAAAACAGTAAAATTTACAGGAATTAATAACTGTGTGGCTTCGGCCATAGCGCCGATGTTAGCTCCAATGTTTATAGTATTAGCAACTAAAATTAAAATTACGGCCGAAAATAAAACTTTCTTATTATAATTTTCTTTTATAACAGCCGCTATGCCTTTGCCGGTAACCGCGCCGATGCGCGCACAAGCTTCTTGAACCGCTGTTAGCAACGGCAAGGTGCATATCATTACCCAAAGCTGGCCATAGCCAAATCTAGCGCCAGCCTGAGTATAGGTCGCGATGCCTGATGGATCATCATCAGCCGCGCCGGTAATTACACCCGGCCCAATTATTTTAAAAACTTTTTTAATTTTTTGAAATAATTTTACCCCGTTAAATATATTCTTCATAATTTTTCAACCCGTGTTATTATTTTTATAAAATTGCTATTTAAATAAACATTAATAGTATAAAGTATTTAACGGGGTGAATATTGTTAATTATACTATATTTTTAAATTTACTGCTAACTATTACAACAATAAAAAACAGAGACTCGCCGTCTCTGCTTTATTTTTTTATCTATTTATCTCGATTTGCTCTAATCCTATCGTTTTTAGTTAAGTACATTTTTCGCAATCTTATATTTTTAGGAGTAACTTCTAAATATTCATCTTCTTTCATAATTCCTAAACCTCGTTCTAAGGTAATTTCATAAGGCGGAATAAGCCTAATAGCTTCATCAGCTCCAGAAGCGCGCATATTAGTTAATTGCTTGCCTTTAATAGGATTAACATCTAAATCATTGCCCTTAGCAACATTGCCGACCACCATACCTTCATAAACTTCAGTATTAGCATCAATATATAAAGTGCCGCGTTCTTGAAGATTCCATAAAGAAAATGCCAAAGCTTTACCCGAAGCCATAGAAACCATTGAGCCCAATTCGCTTTTAGCAATTTCTCCTGCGTATGGCTTAAAACCAGCCATATGCGTACAAATTATCCCCTCGCCCCTAGTATCAACTACAAACTCGTTGCGATAACCCAGTAATCCTCTAACCGGAATTTCAAAAACCATTCTAATGCCGGCGTGCTCAGGATTCATTTCTTTTATTAAACCTTTTCTCTTAGCCATTTTTTCAATTACAACGCCGGATGATTCCTGTGGCACATCAATAGTTACTTCTTCAAAAGGTTCAAGTTTAACTCCGTTCTCTTCTTTAATAATTACCGTCGGCTGAGAAACTTGCAATTCAAAACCTTCACGGCGCATATTTTCTAATAATATAGCAATATGTAATTCCCCTCTGCCATAAACCTTATAATAATCTCCGGTGCTAAAATCAATTTTTAAACCAACGTTTATTTCTAATTCTTTTTCTAGTCTTTCTTTAATCTGCCGGCTAGTAACATATTTACCATCACGACCAGCGAACGGAGAATTATTAACTAAAAAATTTAATGAAATAGTCGGTTGATCTACTAAGATGGCCGGCAATGCTTCTTGGTCGGCAGTTAAACAAATAGTTTCACCAATATCAATATTAGGCAATCCGGCAATCATAACAATATCTCCGGCGCTAGCTTGTTTAACTTCTTTTCTTGAAATACCCTGAAAAGTAAATAATTTACCAATTTTTCCGGTTCTAATTTCTCCGTTCGGATTTTTAATCACCACATTATCAGCTTGATTAACTATGCCTTCATAAATTCTGCCGATGGCTAAGCGACCAATAAAATTATCATAAGCTAAATTAAACGGCTGGATTCTTAAAGGCAATTTTATTCCTTCTTCTGATGAAGCAGGCTTAACTTTCTCTAAAATAACATCTAGCAAGGGATTTAAATTTTCGCTTTTATCATCCATATTTCTTTTAGCAATGCCTTGACGAGCAATAGCATAAACGGTAGTAAAATTAAGTTGTTCGTCATCCGCGCCTAAATCTAAAAACAATTCATAAACTTTTTCTAAAGTCCATTCAACCCTAGCGGCCGGCTTATCAATTTTATTTATTACTACGATTGGCTTTAAACCTAATTGCAGAGACTTTTTTAAAACAAATTTAGTCTGCGGCATAGGGCCTTCTTGCGCGTCAACGACTAAAAGAACCGAGTCAATTGATCTTAAAACTCGTTCTACTTCTGAACCGAAATCAGCATGTCCTGGCGTATCAACAATATTTATCTTTGTGCCTTTATATATTACCGAAGTATTTTTTGAATATATAGTAATGCCACGCTCTAATTCTAAGGCATTTGAATCCATGCTTACGCCAGACTCAGTCATGCCTGTTTGTTGCATTAACCTGTCCGTTAAAGTAGTTTTCCCATGATCTACATGGGCGATAATAGCGATATTTCTTATTTCCATATGTTACGTTATAGCTTTAAAAATCTTTGCGAACCTCTACACTTATAGAATAAGTGTTGGGGTAAATAAAAAGCGCCCTACAAACCAGGCAACTTTGTTGTGTCACTATACATTCTTTTTAAATAAAAGTCAAATCAATAAAAATTTTTAAAATTAAAAATAATATTATTTTATACTTTTTTCGGATTTAAATCGCCGACTTTCTTTTCTAAACGATCGCCTGGCTGACATTGTTTATACATTTCACTAGCTACCGCTACATTTCTAATCTTGCCGTCATCGGTCTTAACTACTAATGTATAAAAATGTTCGGTGCGACCAAGCCTCTCGCCGATTTCATGATCTTTTTTTTCAAAATATTTTTTATCTTGAACTGTGCCAATCCAATAATCTTTCTTTGTTTTTCTAACCATCTTTAAAATAAAAGCGACAAACGCAAAAATTAGAGCGCCGAAGATTACAAAAAAAATAATTATCGGAGCAAAAACACATGATTTTCCCATATAATTTATTTTAAAATTACATTATAATTTTTCAGGTTTGGCTTCTGCTGAAGTAAGATCTGAAAAATCTCTCAGGCTTTGACGTTTTTTTTGAAATTCTTCGGCGTCAAGGTAGCCGACAAATTTATTATATTGCGAGTGAGGTTGTTCAATATGTCTAGCATATTTTATGGGACACCAAAATCTTTCCGTGCGGCCGCCAATTTCTACTGAATAACGAAAAACATTATTAACATAACTACAATAAATGCAATTAAATTTTTCTAACCAGTTTAAATAAGGCAGAAGCTGGCGATCGTAAATAAAAAACTCTTTTCCATCAACTAGAGGTATGCCGTAAATTCTAAAACAAACTTGATGATAAATTTCTATAAAAAAATGTAAAATTATAACCGGGAAAAACATGCCATAAATAAATGGCATGCTAAAAAGATATTTAAAATTGATCGGCCAAATTGTTTTTAAAAATCCAACCCGCCAGCTTTTAAGTTTTTCGCGCCTTAATTCTATTTCTTTAATTAAACTTTTTGTCCCAGCAACCGATTCAATGGCGCTATTAAAAGCTTTTCGCACATCATCATTTAATTTCTCTAACCTACTAACGCCTATCTCTTTACTTTCCGTAATAGCTTTTTCTACTTTTTTAATTTTTTCTAAAAGTTCTTTTCTCATAATTATTTCTACTTTCATCAAATTATTAAACTAAACTTCTTTAACGACTGCGGTTTCTAGGCCTAATTCTTTTGGTTTAAGGTGTAAAATTTTTACTGTTATATATTTAGTAATATATTTTACTGAAAAATTTACATAAGACTTAATTAATTCAAAAAATGTTTTTGGCGCAGTAACATTTTTAAATTTACCGTATTTTATAGCTTGAAATATACTCTCGGGCGTGCAATCTACCGCCTCAATAATAGCAAAATCTGTATTGAGTTTTTTAAGAATATGAACATCAGCCGTTGATATAATTGGTTTTTGAAAATGAGCGGCGATATTTCCAGCTTTTTTATTATTAAAATTATATTTTTGAGAATAAGAACATGAATATTCAATCGCATCAAATAAACCAATGTATTTTTTTAATTTTCTGGCGCCTATAGAAATAAATCTGGTGTAGGTCGGGTGCGGGGCTAAAACAAATATTTCCGGATGTTCCTTTTTAAATTGTAAAAGCTGCTTTAAAGTTTTAACTTTTTCTACGCTTTTGTCGCAATTTAAAATAATAACGTGTTTATTTAAAACGCGCCCTAGACCAAGTTCAATGCCCGGTATTAAAAGAATGTCCTTTTTGCGGGCATATTCAGCAAATTCTTCTTTAAAAACAAACTTTTTATGAGGCGTAAAACCTAAAACTTTAAATCCACTCTTTTCCGCCTCATCAATCAAATCATAAACATTATAGTTTATAATATGACCGTCTTTTTTATCTTCGCTGGTATGGATATGTAGACTAGCTTTTAATTGCATGTGGTAATTATATCTTAAATTATTATTTAAAACAAACTATAATTTAAATATTTTAAAAATCGTTTTTGATATCATTAAAAATTATTTCTTCCCAAAGCGCTTGACCGACCGCCGAAGGATGAAATTCATCTAAAGCATAATAAGATTTATCTTGAGAGAATATCGCCTTAGTCGGCTCAGCAATATCTATATATGTTATATCATACCCCTTAGCTAATTCTTTGATAATTTTATTAAATTCAGCTGTTCTTTGGCTTGAATAATAATTAAATGGCGCAATAAAAACATCGTCGCCAATATACGGCAAACTAATAGCGTAAATTTTAGCTTTAGTTTCTTTAGCTAAGCGATCTAAAATAAATTGATAATTTTTTTTAAATTTTTCTTTACTATAAAAACCATGAATGTCATTAATACCAATAAGTAAAGTAATAATCTGCGGATTTGAAGCTACGGCCTGATCTAATAAATTTTCTATTAAATCATCTGTGCGATAACCTGGATAAGAAAAATTTTTTAACGACACCTTTTTACCGTCGGATGATAAATCTTTTGCTAATAAACAAGGGAATGAATCTTCGTATTTATTTAAACCCATGCCTGAGGTTAAGCTATCGCCCAAAGCGGCATAAGTTAAATTCTCTCCACTAACCGTCTCGTTAAATATATAAGAATTTTGCGAGGGCGGAGCTTTTAAACCAACGCGATTAAACATAAAATAAGTATAAGCGTTAGCCAAATATAAATATAGGATTACGGCTAAAATTAAAACTATAATGATAACTAATGGTTTTTTAATTTTCATAAATTCTAAATCAACGGTTGGGCGCAATGTGAACAGCGTTTAGCTTCGAGTGGAATTTCGCTTAAACATTCTGGACATTTTTTAGTGCTTGGATCGGCCGGCGCTCCTTTATGGGAACGCGCGACTAGTAAATTAATAGGTTTTACCACGAAGAAAAAAATCGTCACTGCCATTAGCACAAATGAAATCAAAGTATTAAAAAAATCCCCATAAGCAAATTTACTGCCATTGATTGTAAAGAAAAGTCCTGAAAAATCAGGCACTCTAGCAATAGCCGCAATTAGCGGAGTTAAAAAATCTTTAACTAGCGCCGTTACAACCGCGCTAAAGGAAGCGCCTACGACAACGCCAACAGCCAAATCAACAACGTTACCGCGCAATAAAAATTGCTTAAATTCTTTTAAAATAGACATAAATTAAATAATTATAGTTTTATATTAAAATATAATAGTCTATTCGGTGGTAACGCCGTCAAATTCCGGTCCGTCGGCTTCGGCTTCGGCCTTAGTCGCGCGTACGATTCCATCTTTATGATGCGCCGGGGAATAAATCGTATAGAGTTTAAGATCGTCCGTTTCTGAAACATTAATAATATTATGCTCTGCCCCGGCCGGTACAACTATAGCTGAACCATCTTTTAAATCATACTCATTGCCATCAATAATGCATTTACCCTGGCCTTTTTCAAAACGAAAAAATTGGTCATTTTCTTCATGGACTTCCATGCCAATTTCTTCTTTTGGCTTTAAAGACATTAAAACTAATTGGCTATGTTTACCCGTATAAAGCACTTTACGAAAATTATTATTTTCCAAAGTATCTTTTTCAATATTTGAATTAAATCCTTTCATAATTTTAATTTAGTTAATTAATTATAAAAAATAAATTATTTTGTCCCCGCGCCTAAAATAACGGTTGTCTTATCATCGCTTTTACTAATAAAAACGGAAGCTGTACGATTATCTTTTTCAGCCGCTATGCTAGCAGATTCGCCAAAATTCATGGTGCCGGTAATTTTCCAATCTTGTTTTTTAAACTCATCCTGATAAATAGCAAACGCCTCATCTAAACTTTTATTGATTTCAATCGAAATGGTAAAGCCTTTATTGGCCTGATCGGACATAGCCGCGACTATCTTGCCATCAATAACATAAACATCGTTCGGAAAATCAGCTGGCAATTTAACATCATCGCCGGCTTCAATACTGCCTTCTTTAGTATTTATTTTTACATTATCACCATCAACATCAATATCAGCCTTACCGCCCATTTGGTTCTCAATTATTTTTTCAGCTGCTTTTTCGCCAGCCATTTGTGAAACGCTTTTACCGCAACCGCTAAGAACTAAAGTAAAAATCGGTAAAATTAATAATAGGGTTAAAAACTTAAATTTTTTCTTAGTCATAAAATTTTTGTTAATAATTAAAGTTTATTTAATTTAAAATATGGTAAATTTGCACGCTTTAAATTTAGCATAAAATAT
>CAYSKV010000006.1:0-60883 GCA_964431805.1 uncultured Gammaproteobacteria bacterium | reverse complement strand
TGACGTCAAATCAGCATGGTTCTTACACCTTGGGCGACACACGTGCTACAATGGGAAGCACAAAGGGACGCCAAATCGTAAGATGGAGCAAATCCTTTAAAACTTCTCTCAGTTCGGATTGAGGGCTGCAACTCGCCCTCATGAAGCTGGAATCGCTAGTAAACGTGGATCAGCCACGCCACGTTGAATACGTTCTCGGGTCTTGTACTCACCGCCCGTCACGTCAAGAGAGTCGGTAATGCCCGAAGAACCCCGTAAAGGGTTCGAAGGTAGGATCGATGATAGGGACGAAGTCGTAACAAGGCATCCGTAGCGGAAGCTGTGGATGGATCACCTCCTTTCTAGGGAGATTTTTCGGTGAACAATCGAAATAGTCGAAGAGTTAGCGCCTGTTAGTACTGAAATACAAAAAAAATAAACAAATAGTTTTATGGGCCTATTTGTCCCCCTTCGCTAAAGCTACGGAGGATAAATTATAAAAAGACTGGTCCTAAATTATTTAGAAGCAGTCTTTTTATTTTGTATAATATTTGGGCATGTAGCTCAGCTGGTTAGAGCGCCACACTGATAATGTGGAGGTCCCAGGTTCGATTCCCGGCATGCCCACCCTCCTACGCTGAAGCTATGGAGGACAAGCCTTAATGGGATTGTCTATGTATTACGTTTATATTTTATTATGTTCAGATAAAACTTATTATATAGGTTTAACTGAAAATATTAAAAAAAGAATAGTACAACATAAAAATAGTTTAGTTGATTACACAAAATATAGATTACCCATTAAAGTTGTTTGGATTGGCATGTTTAAAAACAAAACAATTGCAGCTTATTTTGAGCAATATCTAAAAACTGGGTCTGGAAATGCATTCTTTAAAAAAAGATTGGTTTAATTCGCTAAGCTTGCGATACGAAGCTTTAGCGTAGTATCGCGGGGTAGAGCAGTTGGCAGCTCGCCAGGCCCATAACCTGGAGGTCGTCGGTTCAAATCCGACCCCCGCAACAAGAATTCAATTAGGCCGGGGTAGCTCAGTGGTAGAGCAAATGACTGAAAATCATTGTGTCGTGAGTCCGATTCTCACCCCCGGCACCATTTCAATTATTAATTGAACTCGGGCTGTCGTATACCGGTAGTACGCATGCTTTGGGAGCATGTTGACTGGGTTCAATTCCCAGCAGCCCGACAAAGATTTTTAGCGGGTATCGTATAGTGGCTTTTATGCTAGCCTTCCAAGCTGGAGAGAGGGGTTCGATTCCCCTTACCCGCTCCAAGAGATAAAGTTAGCAACGCAGTTGATAAATTTATCTTTTAGTGTGGTAATGGGTTGAGAAGCCATTGTGTCGGAGTGGGGCTTCCGCCCCTTCGATTCCCGTTACCCGCTCCAGTAGATTGACAAAAAGCTATTAATCAGCTAACATCTACTAAATAAACCGTCTCAAATGCTCAATGAGATTTTATAAAATAACTAACAAACTATGTTAACTATCAGATTATCAAGAGTGGGGAAAAAGAATAAACCATTATATCGTGTCCTCATATCAGAAAAACACAAAGATCTTTACGGAGATTCTTTAGAAATTTTAGGCTCCTATAATCCGCACACCAAAGAATTAAAAATTGATGCTGAAAAAACTAAATATTGGATTTCTAAAGGCGCGGGCATGTCAGATACAGTAAATAATTTATTGGTTGAGAAAAAAATTATTGAAGGCAAAAAAGTAAAAGCTTCAAAAAGCAGAACGCCCAAAAAAGCTCCAGCTCCAGTTAAAGCCGCCACTACATCAGCGCCAGTAGAAACTACTACCCAAGCTCCAGCTGAAGAGCCAAAAATAGAACAACCAGCCGCTTAAGATTGACAAATAAGTAATTTATGTTAAAATAACATAATCCCAATAAACATTGGGTTTAATTATTAAGAGATCTTTCAATTCTGACTGAAAATATTTATAGGGGCAACCCTTAAAGTCAGCTTTGCAAGAACAAGAAAACTATGGCTGCTCAAGCATCCGATCAAGCATTCTTGGAGTTCGTCGCCAAGTCAGTTGTTTCTAACCCTGATGCAGTATCAGTGGAAAGAACAGTAGACGAAATGGGAGTTTTGTTAACGCTTAAAACCGACCCGGCCGACATGGGATACATTATTGGCCGAAAAGGTCAGACAGCACAAGCCATCCGAACTTTATTAAAGATCGTTGGCGCTAAAAACAATGCTCGTGTTAATTTAAAAATCTATGAACCAGAAGGTTCAAGACGACCTGCCAGAAGCCAAGATTCTGGAATTGACACTTCATCTGTTGATGATTTAAAAATCTAAAATCAATTAGATATAAATAAAAAAACCACACACCAATGTGGTTTTTTTATTAGAATAATTACTTGCCGTTTCCGCACCATTCTATCTGCCATTGCGAGCTTCTGCAAGAAGCGAAGCAATCTCTTCCTTCGTCATCCCGGGCTTGATCCGGGATCCATTTCCATATAAAATTTATTACTAAATATTTTATGACTTTTCATATTATCACAATTTTTCCTAAAATCTTTGATTCTTATTTTAATGAGAGCATTCTTAAGCGCGCGCAAAAAAATAAATTAATCAACATAAAAATTTATAACCTGCGCGATTGGACAACTGATAAGCATAAAACCGTAGACGACACACCCTTTGGGGGTGGCGCTGGCATGGTTATGAAAATTGAACCACTCTTTAAAGCTATAAAAAATATTAAATCAAAAATTAAAAATAAAAAAATAAAAATTATTCTTCTTTCTGCAAAAGGTAAAACCTGGAATCAACAACTAGCTAAGTCGCATACTAAATTAAACGACATTATTTTAATTTGCGGCCGCTACGAAGGCGTTGATGAAAGAATTATTAAATTTATTGATGAAGAAATTTCTATCGGCGATTATATTTTAACCGGTGGCGAAATTGGCGCCATGACAATTGTAGATTCCATTACTAGATTATTGCCTGGCGCCTTAGGCAATGCCGATAGCGCAAAATATGAATCGCATGCTAAGCCAGGAGTTTTAGAGCACCCGCAATATACGCGACCGGAATTTTTTCAAACTAATAATAAAAAATACCAGGTACCAATAGTGCTTTTGTCTGGTAATCATAAAAAAATACAGGAATGGCGAGAAAAGCATAGTAAAGTTAAAAATAGCTAATTAAATTTACCTAATTTTAGCCATAAAAAAGTTAATTGTTGTAAAACAGTTGACTTTTTTTTAACTTTATGCTATTATAATAAATTAGTTCTTTTGGTATTTATGTGCCAAATAGAATAAAAATCGAGCCTTTTTCTTCCCTCTTGGTTTGTCTATTTTTAGATAAACCAAGGGTGAAATATGAAGGTTCGATTGTTGCACTTTGACAATCGAATAAATAAACAAAAAATAAAATAAAAATATAATGAAAGGAAAGGGTGAAGAAAATGAAAGGATTAAAAAATTTTTGGGAAAAGATAAAGAAGTTAAAAAAAAGAGAGGGTACAACAGATGAACAAACAGAAATAAAACGCGTGGAAGAAAAACAGCGGGAGCATGCTAAAACCAACTGTTTATTAGAAAAAAAGGAAAAACAAAAAGAAGCGGCAATAATCTCGCCCGTTTTATGGTTTGGGTTATTTGTTGTAACTATTTTAACCGGGTTTATCCTAAGCGGTATTAGTTTCTTTATTTGGCCATCTTGGATACTCCAATTACTAATTCTTTTTGTTATTCCAATTGCTTTAAACATTCTAGTAATACGTAACGGCTGGAATGAGGTTGAACAAAATGAAGAGTGGATTATCTTATTGTTTGGTAAGTGGTTCACAACATGGGAGCCAGGCCTACATATCAAATTTCCATTCTTTATGTTCATTAAAGCAAAAGTGCCCATGTATACACAGAGTTTAAGACTATATATGGATGGCACCGAAAGAGATGGAATAAAAGAAGCGGCAATTAATTTCAAAAACACCACTTCTGCTGTTACGGCTGAAATATTCTTCCGTATCTACGGCTCTCACAGAGCAACTTTCGAAATTGATAATTTATTTAAAGGCATTAGAGAAAAAACTGATTCTGGCATTAGAGCTTATTATGGAACAATGGAATTAGATAAAGCCATTGAAACTAAATCCGATACTAATGCTGATGCAATCATTACCCAGAAAGATACTGATGCTGATAAATTCAAAGTCTGGGGAGTCGAAATTGAAAGTATCGCCGTGACTGACATTGCTGTGCCGCCGGAAATACGAGAACAAAGGGATAAAATCATTATTGCTGAAAAAGAAAGAGATGCAGCAGAAATTGCTATTGAAACGGCTAAAAAAACAGCGGAAGCAAAGAGAATCCAACAAGCAGTAGAAGGAGAAGCAATAGGCCAGGAAATTAAAAAAGTAATGGATATTACCGGTCTTGATTCTAAGGCAGCTGCTCAATATCTACTTAACAAAAACTATTTTGAAGCCATAAAAAACAATAAGGGTGTAATAATCGCCAGTAAAGGAGCGGAGGCACCTATAATGGGAGCTGAGTTAGCTGCTGGCATGAATTTAACAAACCAATCTTTAGGAGAAGATAAAACAGCGGAGGTGAAAAAAGATGGCACCGGAAAAGAAAAAGGAAAAAAAGCTTAAATTACTAGGTGGCGAACCAAAAGAAGAAGAAAACAAAGCGAAATTTGGCTTGCCTAAAATGCCCGAAAAATTTAAAAAAATCACATTTTCCAAAATTTGTTTTGCGCTTCTTATCCTATTTATCGTGTTCGGTTTATTGGGATGGCAAAATATAAAAAGCGCAAAAAGAAACTTCAACGCTACCGCCGATCTTAAGGGTCGCGGATGGTCAAATCAAGCGTTGAAAACAGAAGCGGCGGCGGCAGGAAGTTATGGTATAGCGAAAGCTAAGGTAGATCGTTTCTACTGGCAGACAGAAAAAGGTTTTGAACAAGCTCAAAACAAGGGCTGGAATAAATACTATCTTAATGCCGGAAATACGGTTTTACAGGTCAGGCCGGAAGAAAAACCCAAAATTATTCAGGGGATTGCTTACACAGAAATAATGTTACCAAAAGAAAATGGCAGCTTTCCTTCTGATAAGAAAATTTGGGTTGAAACATCTATGTTTGATTGGGTTGATGGAGGCAGTATTCTAAGTAATAAACTTTCTATAAAAAAATCTACTGACGGCCAATTATGGAAAGTTACTTTCTATACTGACGAGGTTATAACAATCACAGAATTAAAAGTAGGGCAGCGATACATAGTCACTGGTGCGCCCAAAGACGAACTCCAAGCACCCCGCGTTGATGATTCGACAAAACTGATTATAAAACCACAAGGCGTGGTTTTAACGAACGAGAGGGCCAACGAGCTTAATCTTAAATATAAAAAAGGAGGACAAATAACAATACAGCTTATTCCTTCTGCATAATGCGGAACGAAAAGCTTCAATTTAGAGCGGAAATATATTACTTTCCGCTCTTTTTTATTGACTAAAGTTTCAAAAAATTATATTATATAAATATATAATTTAAAAACAATATGAAAAAAATAATATTTTTGACAATTATAATTTCTTTATTCGTATTAGCTAATTATTCATTCGCTGCTGATTGCTCCTGCCCCGAGGGTAGCGACACTCCGTTTATTTCTGGTACCACTAATTGTCCAGCTGGTTGTAAACCTATTGCCCCAGGAACCTCTGGCGCCGTAAAACTTGATAACCCCTTAACCGGATCGGCTACTAATACTGACATTCCTACTCTTCTTGGTAAAGTTATTAATTCAGTTATGGGAGTCATCGGTTCATTGGCCTTAGTAATGTTTATTTACGGCGGTATTATTTGGATGCTATCAGCCGGCAACCAAGAACAAGTAACTAAAGGAAAAAATATTTTAATTTGGGCGGCAGTAGGTATTGTTATTATTTTTAGCTCTTACGCCTTGGTAAAACTTGTATTAACAGCAACGAGCCTGTAATTTTTAAACAATTCAACTCTCAACAAAAAACACGGCTATCGCCGTGTTTTTATATTTATATTTTTAATAGACTTTATTTTCACTATTTAAAATCACCAGGGGGTTCGGGGGTTGGAGTTGGCGACAAGGCTTACAGAGATTAGATAAATCAATGAAATAGCCAATCGGAAACCCCCGAGACTTTTTGCTTACTTTTTAGTCATAAAAAGTAAGTCCTAGCGAAGCGTCACGAATGTTAAGTTTAATCAAAGGTATAATAAACTCATTAAACTGTTTACTTAGAAAATAGATATTACCAAGTTTATCCCACTAACTCCTGGATTCCGGCTCGGAGACCGGAATGACAAAATTTTACGAAATTAACAACGCCGCTCCAATCGCTCCAGCATTATTACCTATTTTACCCTTAACTATTTTTATAACTTTCGCCTGCGGTGATTTAATATATTTACGCATTATTTTTTTAGCTTGCGGTAAAAATAAATCATCTGATTCTACAACGCGTCCGCCAACAATAATTAATTCCGGATCAATCAAATTTACCATATTGGCTAAACTAATGCCAAAATAATGACCTAATTCGTTATAAGATTTTTGGGCTAAAACATCTCCTCGGTAAGCTTCTTCGGCTAAAGTAGCTGGATTGTTTTGCGTTAATTTATGATAAGCTTCTTCTAATCTAATACCCTCTTTAAAATCAACCGTTAACCAACTAAATTCAGTAGCGCCGCCATGAGCGCCGTTATAAATTTCGCCATTATGCCACCAACCGCCGCCGAAACCAGTACCAATAGTAATACTAAAAACATTAGAATATTTTTTTCCTGCGCCTAGTTTCATTTCCGCGCGCAAAAAACAATGACCATCATTATCAATTTGAATTTGTTCTATGCCTAATTTAGAACTTAAAATAGCTGGTAAATTTAAACCATTTAAAAATGGTAAATTAGGCACCTCAACCACTTTATTTTCTTTATAATCAAGCATGCCGGGAACGCCTATGCCAATACCTTTAATTATGGCGCCGTTAGCTTTAGCTTTGTCCTGTAATGGCTCAATTAAAGCTTTTAACATGATCATAAAATGCTCTAAATTGTCTTTAGGCGTAGCCAAGGTATAATCGGCTATAACTTTTATTCCATCGAATAAAACCGCGCTCATTTTTGTGCCGCCGATATCAATACCAACAGTATATTGTTTATTCATTTTATTCATATGCTGCCATCGTCATTGCGGGCTTGACCCGCAATCCAGAAACTTATTTAGAGAACTGAAACTGGATTCCGGCTCAGAGGCCGGAATGACAAAAATTACTTGTTAAATAAAGTCTTGGCATAATTCCAAACTTCCGGTCGGCCCTGTTTTAACTCCCAATACCACCATTCAACTCCCCAAAGATAAAATTCTCGAAAACCGGTCTGATGCCCAAATTCAATCATTTCTTTAAACTTTTCTAAATCCATGGTGCGATCGCGATCGGCTTGCGATAATTCTTGATAGGCTTTCGGCCCCCAAGGTTCAGCCTGCATTTCTATGACTACCCAATTTTTTGGCTTAGCAAAAAGAATAGCCATATTTTTTTTAAATTTAAAAAATGCCGGTGCAATTGGATAATGAATATAGCGCTTTAAAAAACTGGAATAAGTATTTAGATACATGGTAGTGCCAAAAATATCAGCCCGCTTAGCCGCGCCTACCCAATAAGATAGTTCGCCAGAATCAGTAACAACAATGGGTCTTGAATCAAGACTTCTAGTTAAGGCAATTTCTTGATCTAAAAATTTGGCGTCAAACTTTGGGCAATCGCCGAAATGAGATAAAAATGGTTCATTTTCAATCTGCCAGGCCACAATATTTTTGTTATCTTTATAACGTTCAATTACTTTATTTAAATATATTAAAGTACTATTTTCTATTTGAGCCTTTAACCTGCCTTCGGTCCAATCAGGAAAATGGCATTCTGGCCAACGCGGCAAACGAGCGCCAACTGCTAAAATAATTTCGGCCTGCTTTTCACTCGCCTGATTGATTTGCCAATCAAGATTCTCCCATGAATAATTACCTTCTTGATTTTCAATTTCGTCCCAATAGGCTGGTAGTCTTATTTTTTTTATGCCTAAATCATCAAAAATAGACATATAAACATTTTTCCAATCTAAGTCCAGGCTTTCTGCCTGCTTTTTAGAAAAAGTTATGCCATATTCTAATTCTTCTTTTTTATAAACCTGGCCTTGGCTAAATAAAAAAATAAAAAAGAAAAACAAAACTAAAACAATAAAAAATATTTTAAAAAACTTAAAAGTTTTAAACATAATTTATTTTTTCTGTCCGGCCGCTTTTAATCTAATTGACGGTCGTACCTGTAGTCGCCCCGATTATTTGATTTATAACAAAAGTGGCTATAGCGTAAGAGCACAAAATAATAACTAAACCGATTAAACCGTTAACCAACATCTTTTTAGCTTCGCTAACTTTTTCTTCATTACCGCCTGAGGTCATCCATTTAAATCCAGCGAATAAAATAATGACAACCGCGATTATGCCTAAGAAGCCTAAAATAAATCTAATAACATCAACTATTATTGCTCTCGGATCCCTAGCTCCCTCGCCTCCGGCTAATCCGGAATTTGTATCAACATACTGCTTTTGCTCAGTACCACCCCAGTAATCATCCGCAGTAACTTCAGCTAAAGCTTGAGTCATCGGAGACAATACAAAAATAAATGCCGAAAAAATCATTGCCACCGAAATAATTTTTTTAATAATGTCTTGTTTCATAGTTTTTTTCACCCCGTTGAATAAATTTGCTTCTAGCGAATTTAATGGGGTCAATAAATTAATTTATTAAGTTAGTTAATATAATTTTATAAAATATAAATGTTACCAAATTACCTGAGTGTTGGTGGCGGCTGCGGACATATATTTTAAAACAAAGGTAGCTAAAGCGTAGGAAAATAAAATAATAAACAGACCAATTAACCCGGCCATTAACATTTTTTTGGCTTCACTAACTTTTTCCTCATTGCCGCCAGCCGTCATCCATTTAAAACCAGCAAACAAAATTATAACTGTCGCTATTATTCCTAAAAAACCTAAAAGTACTTTTATTATTCTCACAACCATAGCTCTGATATCGTAATTTGGGTCATCGGGGTTGCTTTTACCATAGGCCTCTGTGCCAACCTGCTTAAGACCGCCTTCGCTAACCGTATCCCACATAGTAGCGGCTTTAGCTTGATTAATCGTTGTAAAATCAACCGTTGCCGTAATTAAAGCCAACCCCATAGACAACAAAATCACGCTTAAACTATACTTAAAGATTTTTTTAGTCATAAACATATTATTTTGCTATAATTTAATTATAAGATAGTTATAAAACTATTTCGTAGCGAAATTTAGATATTTTTCGCCTAAACAAGGAAAGCCAGTAAAATAATTGAGTCGTAGCATAAGCTACGGCGAAATAATTTTACGCCAGCTTGACGAAGTATAGGTAAAAAATAGCAAATTACAGTAGAAATAGTTTTATAACTATCTCTACCTTAATTATACTAAAAATAGACAATTCAAGCAAAAACATGAACCCCGTTAGAAATTTACAAAAAACATTGTGGTATGTTTATGTCTTAGAAAGTTTAAAAGACAAATTGTGGTATACCGGCTGTACAAAAGACATAGTTAGCAGAATAAAGGAGCATAATGATGGAAAAGTATATGCAACTAAGAACAGAAAACCATTTAAGCCTATATATTTTGAGATATCATATAATAAATTTGATGCTTTTGCTAGAGAAAAATATTTAAAAAGCGGCATGGGCAAAAAATATTTAAAAAATCGTTTGAAATATTACTATGGAGACAAAAAACAATAAAATTTCTAACGGGGTGAACCAAAAACTTTCGTCACAAGTCGCTTATAACACCATTATCCAAATAATCGGCAAAGTTATCGCCACTATTGTAGGGTTATTAGCCATTGCCATTATGGCTAGATATTTAAAAGAAATTGGCTTCGGTCAATATACTACCATTATTACTTTTTTATCTTTTTTTGGCATTATCGCTGATTTTGGCTTAACTTTAATCACTTCACAAATGATTAGCCAGCCGGGCAATAATCAAAGCGTTTTATTAAATAATCTTTTTAGCTTACGCTTAGTTTCAGCCATATTTTTTCTAGGCTTAGCGCCGCTCGTTATTTTATTTTTTCCCTATGAGCCAATTATTAAATTAGGCGTGGCTGTTACGGCTTTGTCGTTTTTCTTTACGGCCTTAAACCAAATTTTAGTTGGTTTTTTCCAAAAAAATTTAACCATGACTGTAGTAGCTACGGCTGAAGTAGCTAGCCGAATAATTTTGCTTGCCGGGGTTATTGTAACGGCTTACATGAATTTAGGCTTGTTAAGTATTATGGTGGCAACTGTTATTTCAAGTTTTATAAGTTTTGTTATGCATTATTGGTTTTCTCGTCGTTTCATTAAAATTGGCTGGCAAATTGATTTAAGCGTTTGGCGTGAAATTATAAAAAAATCATGGCCGCTTGGCTTAACCATTTTTTTTAATTTAATTTACTTAAGAGCTGATATTTTTATTTTATCATTATTAAAAGGCCAAGCCGATGTCGGGTTATACGGCGCTACTTATAAAGTAATTGACATCTTAACCACCCTGCCTTTTATGTTCGCTGGCTTAATTCTGCCAATTTTAACACTAGAATGGTCTAATAAAAATTTACAAAAGTTTAATAAAATTTTACAAAAATCATTTGACGTTATGGTTATATCAGCCGTTCCTTTAATCATCGGCGCCCAACTTACAGCCAAACCATTAATGATAATGATAGCTGGAGAAAATTTTGCTCAATCGGGTAATATTCTAAAAATATTAATGCTGGCCATCGGTTTTATTTTTGTCGGTTGCTTATTTGCCCATGCCGTTATTGCCTTAGATAAACAAAAAAATATTATTGGCGCTTATATCTTCACTGCAATAACTTCTTTAATCGGTTATTTAATTTTTATTCCTCTTTTTTCTTACAACGGAGCCGCCTGGGTAACGGTTTATAGCGAATTCGCTATCACTGCTTTTTCTTTTTATATTATAATAAAATACTCTAATTTTAGCCCAAATTTAATGATATTTTTAAAATCTCTAATCGCCAGTTTAATTATGGGTGTCGCCGTTTACTTTTTAATGGATAAAATAAATTTAATATTAGTGATTTTATTAGGCGCGTTAATTTATATTATTAGTTTATATTTACTTAAAGGTATAAATAAAGAAGATTTAAAATTATCTTAGGTGTTTTTAAAATAATATGACAAAAATTATCGTTATTAATTCTTCGTTAGAAAAAAATTCATTATTACTTTGCGCCCTTAAAGAATTGGGGCAAAAAAATTTCTTCATTAATTTTTTATTTTCTAAAAAACCTTTCTTGGGACAATTTAAATTTTTATCTTTATTGATTAATTTTAAATTTAAACGAAAAGTTGATTTAGTAATTTGCATTAATTTTAATGAAAAAATTATTATTACGCCGCTAGCGCGCCTTCTCGGTTTAAAAGTTGTTTGGTTTGAAAATCCTGAATTAAATTATCAAAAATTTAATAAATTTTTATTAACAATATATAAATTAAATTATCGGCTGGCTAAAATCGTGGTTTTTAATAGTTATTCTAAATTAAAATTAAAAAATCTTGGCTGTGATGAAACTAAAATTAATATTATAAATCCTGGCGCTAAAATTATAGCTTACCAAGAAAATATTTTTAATAAACTAGCGAACACCGGGCGAGTTAACTTCCATCGAAAATATTTTACAATCGGCGCCATAACCCCTTTAAATCAAAAACAAAAAATTGAAACGATTTTCCAGGCCATAAAAATCAGCTTGCCGGTTATACCAAATATTCAATTAATTATCATTGGTGAAGGCGAAGAAAGAAAAAATCTTGCCTGGTTGGCTAAAAAAATGGAAATTGATAATTTAATCTGGTTAGTCGGCGAGCAGGAGCAACTAAAAAAATGGCTTGATAGTTTTGACGTCTTTTTAACTTTGGGTGAAAATTTATCGCTTGATGATCATAGCAATGTTTTAGAAGCTATGGCCGCCGGCCTACCGATTTTAGGTCCGAGAAATATTGGTTTAGAGGATTTAATTATAGAAAATAATACTGGGTCATTAATTGAATCTGACAATAGCGAAATGTTAGCGCGGCAAATTATAAAACTGCATCAAGACAAGCGTTTACGCCTATTCTTAGGTAAAAATGGGCAAGAACGCGTTAATCGATTATTTACTCTTGAAATGATGGTCGAAAAATTAGCGCAAATATTAAAAAATTAACTATTTCTATGAATATAAAAATAACTGAAACTAATTCTGGCGAACGACTCGATAAATTTTTAACTAACTCTAAATCTCTAAAACTTTCGCGGAATCAAATTCAAAAATTAATTGAACAAGGCTTAATTAAAATAAATGATTTAATTATTTCATCGCATTATTCGCTTAAACCTGGCGACATAATTAATATCGCCAAAAATCTTTCCTCTGATAAAAAATTAATTGATAAAAAAAAGTTTATTAGCGCACCCAATCATAAAATAAAAATTATTCATGAAACTGATGAATTCTTAGTAATAAACAAACCGGCCGGGTTAGCGGTCCATGGTTTAGCTAATTACACTTTAGCCGATTGGCTAACAGAAAAATACCCAAAAATAAAAAAAGTTGGCGACGATCCAGAACGCCCAGGCATAGTCCATCGTTTAGATAAAGATGTTAGCGGGCTAATGGTTATAGCAAAAACTCAAGCCGCTTTTGATAATCTTAAAAAACAATTTCAAAATCGAACAATAAAAAAAGAATACACCGCCTTAGTTCACGGAAAAATTCAAAAAGATAAAGCAATTATAAACTTCCCAATTAAACGAGCCAGGGAAGGTTATAAAATGGCGGCTATGCCAGCGACGGTTAAAGGCGAGCCGACTGAAGCGGGGCGATTAGCAGAAACAGAATTTACAATTTTACAAAGATTAATAAATTACACTTTATTAAAAATAAAAATTAAAACCGGCCGTACGCATCAAATCAGAGTTCATTTAGCCGCTTATGACCATCCAATCGTAGGCGATAATATTTACGGCACGGCTAAATCTAGAACACAAAATAAAAAATTAGGTTTAAACAGAATATTTTTAATCGCCGACCATCTAGCTTTTACTGACTTAACAAAAAAACGACAAAATTATAAAATAAATCTAACCGAAGAATTAAAAAATATTTTAAAACAGGTTAAATAAAATTATGGTAATAACAATAAATGGAACTCCTGGTTCTGGAAAATCAACTGTAGCTAAAAAACTAGCTAAAAAATTAAATTGGCCAAGATTTTATGGCGGGGGCATACGAAGAATGCAGGCAAAAACGATGGGTTTAACTTTAGCTGAATTTAATAAACTCGGAGAAAAAGAAAGTTTTACTGATAATGAAGTTGATAATTATATAAAACAAATTCCTAAAAAACATCCTCAATGTATAATTGAAAGCCGAACGGCCTGGCACCTAATACCTAAATCAATAAAAATTTATATTGATGTAGATGAAAAAACAGGCGCGGAAAGAGTTTTTAATGAGCTTAAAAAACACGATAAAAGAAACGAAGATAAAAAATTACACTCTATTCGAGAAGTGTTAAAAAGCCATAAACAGAGAAAATTAAGCGATTATAAGCGCTATAAAAAATATTATCATTTTAATCTTTATAACAAAAAAAATTACGATTATATTTTAAATACCACAAATTTAAATAAAAAACAGGTTTTTAGCGAAGTTTATAACTATATTAAAAAACGACTAAAATTAGTTGACAAAACCAGTTAATTGTTATAATATAGTTAAATCATTAAATATTAAACATATTTAAAATAGAACCTTAATGTTCTATTTTTAAATACTAAAAATCATATGGCAAAAGAAACAACCGCTATAAAAATTGATCCGGCTGATTTAAAACCGGGCATGACCGTAAGAGTTTACCAAAAAATTCAAGAACTTAATTCTAAAGGCGAAGAAAAAGAAAGAGTACAATATTATGAAGGCATAATTATTGCTAAAAAACATGGCAAAGAAGCCGGCGGCACTATTACAGTTAGAAAAATATCTGACGGTGTTGGTGTAGAAAAAATCTTTCCTCTAAACTTGCCAACTATTACTAAAATAGAAATAAAAAAACAAAACAAGGTTAGACGCGCTAAATTATATTTCTTACGCGACTATAATAAAAAAATGAAAGAGATAAAAATTGCCTAAACCATTGCCGAGGTGGCGGAACTGGTATACGCGCCAGCTTGAGGTGCTGGTGGGGGCAACCCCTTGCAGGTTCAAGTCCTGTCTTCGGCACTAGTCGCGGACAGTTAGCTCAATGGTAGAGCACTGCGTTTACATCGCAGGGGTTACAGGTTCGAGTCCTGTACTGTCCACCCTATTAGAGATTAATTCGGTTTAGTCTTTAACTCATTAATGATTAACTTAACTCATAAATTAATTTATCATATTTAGCTCTAACAGGGTAAACATGACACTCTTCTCTATTTCCGAAAAACAAACTTTTAACTTCGCTAAAAAATTTTCTAAAAACTTAATTGGCGGGGAAGTTTTTGGTTTAATCGGAAATTTAGGCGCCGGTAAAACTATTTTTACTAAAGGCTTGGCGCAAGGCTTAAAAATTAAAAAAAACATTACTAGCCCGACTTTTGTCTTAATGAAAGTTTACCCAGTTAAATCGCCAACTATTAAATTTTTAGTTCATATTGACGCCTATCGCATTAAATCAACTAAAGACTTAATCGCTATCGGCGCTGATGAATATTTTAATCGCCCCGATGCCATAACTATTATCGAATGGGCTGATAAAATAAAAAAAATCTTGCCTAAAAAGACAAAATTTATTAAAATAAATCTTCAAAAAAATAATTCAAGGAAAATTATTTTTTAATTTATTGCTTATCTAAATCATCGCAATAATTTTTAATAGCGCTATAAACTCGATCTTCATCAAAATTAAGATCTCCGTCAGGATATTTTTTAGACTCTTCTTCCCAAACATTCTCTACAATTTTTAAAACTCTAAAAAAACTATCAGCAATTTCATGTTTGCCTATTTTTTCCGCATATTCGGCAAAGTCATTTAATTGCATCATAATTTGACTAAGAACCATAAATTTAACTCTATGCTGAGCTAAATTTTTTTTCTTTTTATCCACCCATAATTTAATTATTTCGTTTAAGTTTTTCATATCTGCGCCAATAACTACTCTGGGGACATCTCTCATCTCGCCGCGATAAGTTTTAGTTAAAAGATATTTAATAACTCCAATATCCCCGCTATCTATTCGCGTTTTTATATCATTCATTTTTTTAAAAATACCCGTACTAAAAGTTATATCTACGCCCAAGGCTAAATGAGAAGTCGCTGATGTCTCGGTCTGCTCAAATTCAACTATTTCATCTATGCCATTTTTAAAATCATCGTACCAGGAGGCTTTTTTAGCTTTGGCATGTTCGCCTAGCCAACCATTCATATCAATTTGATCATGAATTATCGCTTCAAAAACTGTGGCATATTTTTGCATTTCTATTTGCTCTGGCGTATCATTTTTTCTAAAATTTCTTTGTCTTTCCTCTACGTAATTATCATCGTTTTTTATTATTTCCTTACCATACAAACCCTTAAATTTACTTGATTTTATTCTTTCATCATCAAGCATACCGCTTGCCTTTTCATAAGCTACATCTAAATTTTCTTTATGCTGCTTAATCTCGCTCTCTTTTTTGTCTCTAATATTTTGTATCTCTCGTTGACTACTGTCTTTATTTATTAATAATCTTTCTGGTGAAAATTGTGTCATATTGATAATTTTTAATAAAAAATAATAAGTAAATTACGCCGCCAACTATCATCATATCAGCTAAATTAAATACAGTAAAATATTTTAAATCTAAATAATCAATCACAAAACCATACTGCAATCTATCATATAAATTGCTACTAGCGCCTAAAATAATTAAAAATAATACTGTTGCCTCCCTGGTTTGATTTTTCTTAGCATAAAACAAACCTAGTAATATTAAAATTATTATTATTAAAACAATTAAAACTATTAAAAAATTTCCATTCAAAGGTAAAGAAAAAGCTATATTATAATTATTTTTATAATTAAATTTTAAAATCTCGCCTAATAAATTAAATTCACTATCCTGATTATTAAAAGAAAAAACTTTTAAAAATCTGTCTAGGCCAATAAAAAAAATGACAGCTAGATTAACCGCTATCATTTTTTTTACCCCGTTAGAAGTTTGCATGGTAATTTATAATCAGAATATTAATTTACCCCAACTCATTAAAATCTAAACTTCTAACTGGGGTTAATATCTTTAAACATAAAAACTTAAGCCATTTTTTGCAATTTAGTTTTACAAGAAATACAAGTATTCGCTACCGGTCTAGCCATAAGACGTTTTTCGCCAATTTCTTGTTTACAATATTTACAAATACCATAATTTCCTTTTTCAATTCTCTCTAAAGCATTGTCAATATCACGCAAAGCGCTTTCTAAAACTTTTTCTTTAGCTAGGTTAGTAGTATAGTCATCAATTTCTTGAACATTCTCATCGCTCTTATCGCCATAATTAGGAAAACTGGTATGGTGCTCATCTTTTTCATGCTCATCTTTAGTGGTAAAACTTTTTAAATCTCCCATTAATTGCTTTCTGCTAACTAATAAATCTTTTTTAATTTTTGCTATTACTTTTTTATCCATATTATTTAAATTATCCCAAAAAATAAATTTAGAAAATTAACTTGAAACTAAAATTTATTCCTGATATTAGGAATAAATCATCACTTATAATATACGCTATATAGGGCTTTTTTGCAAGAGGCAAGATAAAATTTTAAGTATTTAAAAAGGGCCCAGAACGGGCCCCTTTTTATATAAAATAAAATTGATATATAGGCCGTAACCTGAGCCCCATCCCTAAAGATATATTCCTTCTCCATCCAATGGATAGATAAGAAAATCCCTAATCTTCAAGGTTTGAAGCATTGATAGTTCACTTTAAAAATGCGAATTATTGCTGTCTTTTGGTAAATCTCCTTGATTTTTATTTTGTAAGAAAACCTACCGTTATTTTATTTTTGTTTTTATAAATTGCCATGTGAACTCTGGCATTTTAAGTCAGCAATAAAGAAAAATTCTCCCAAATCATAACTTCGGAAAACTTTTCTATAAATATTATTAATGTTCTAATATAAATATACCACTAAAAATGCAATAAGTCAATAATCTAGATGAAATAAAACAATTCACTAATTTTAGCCAATTTATATTTTAAATTTACTCAATATCAGACTTAAGTCTACATTTTTGTAGACTTAAGTCTGATATTTATCCACATACTCCACTTTTTATCCACAGTTTTAATAAACAACTTAAGTCCACATTTATGTGGACTTAAATATTTGAGGCCAGGATGGGAATTGAACCCATGCATAAGAGTTTTGCAGACTCTCGCCTTACCGCTTGGCTACCTGGCCATTATGCTAAATTTATTCTTAAATCTTTATTTAATATAACAAATATAACCGCTTAAAACAAGTATAATAAAACACCCTCTAAAAGGTGTGCTTTGATTTAATGTCATTTTAATTAAGTTTATTCTATAACCTCTATTTTAGCCACTTTTGCCCCAAATTTAATAGCAGTAGACTTTTCCAACATCCAAACGTCAACTCTATCAGAAAACCTTTTATTCATTCTGTCGCGCACCACAAAAACTCTATCGCCAAATAAGGCCGGTATTTTAACCTTTGTGCCAAATGGTAAAAAATTAGCTGCTATAGTGTCTTCAATTCCGTTTTTACAAACATCAAAACCATTAGCGGTTATACATGGAGAGTTGTCGGTTTGCCCAACCTCTGAATTATAAGCTGTAATAACTACGTATTTAGAAAAGTCAATTTCAGCATCTTCACTTTGTGGCAACTTGCCATTAAATTCCATAATATCGGCGACTATCTCTTGATCTATTTCATTTTCCAAAGAAACGATCGATTGATTTTGGCTAATTTCAGTGCTTTCTTCCATTTGACTAGCTGCTACGGGCGCGGGAAATAATAAAAACTCAAAGAAAAAAACGAATACCAAAAAAATTATAACTTTTTTGGCTTGTTTTAGCGTAATTATTTTATTATGATTCTTTTTTAGTGCTTCCATTTTGCTAATATTAAATAATTTTTATATAAAAAATCCCTATCCTTTCCTACGAGGAATTTAAGATAGGGATTTTCTTGATATTATAATCTTATCATAGATAAGACCTTAAGTCAACCTTGACTTTTTATAAATTTAGTGGTATGATACAAAATCGGTTCTTTAAAAACTATTTTAAATTGTCCTAAATAGTAGACTATCTATAATAAAATATAGCCTTTTGCTTAGGATGATTTAAAAAATAAACAATTCAACTTATTTACATTTGCCAAAAGGAGGGCATAATTATCATGAAAACAAAAAAAGTACTTATAGCTTTAATCGTAGTAATGACAATATCTTGGTTGATGGGATGCGCCACCAGACAATACGTCACACTAAACAATGGTGAGCAGAAAATTTACGAATTAAAACATGGCGGCATCTTCCCTGGGCCAGATAATGCGATCAGCGCAGCAACGGCTTACTCGATCGTTGAAAAAACAAACGCAGAAACAAGACTTATAGAAAGCTACACGTCAGGCAAAACATCAACCGCGGAAACTGAAGCATTGGGTTTTATTGTTAATGATAGATATTCAAAATGGAATTTAACTATCAAAACAAAAATCGGCGGATTAACAATTTTTCAGCAAGACGTACCCGCTAGAACTAAGCTTGAACACAAACTAAAATGGGGAGAATATGTAACTGTTTGGGCTGATGGTTATAATACATACACCAACAACCTTAAAGTTACACCCTACGCTGATGTAAGGACCATAATTAAACGCGGAGGGAAGGAGGAAAAAATTGCGGGCCATTGGATGACCCAGATGCCGCAATAAAAAAGCAAAAAATAAATAAATGCCAAAAGGCGTTTATCTTTTAAAGATAAACGCCTTTTTTATATCTACTAATTTTATATTAACCGCCAGTATTAATCACAGGTGATGGCGACGGTGTACTACCTCCGCTACCGCTACCGCCCCCAGGCAAACTATTAAATACAAAGTAAGTTATAGAATAAGCCGCGACTATTATAATTAAACCAATGATTGCGCGTTGCAAAGTTTCTTTAGCTCTGGTAACTTTTTCTTCTTCGCCCTGAGCCGTCATCCAAGTAAAACCAGCATAAATTATTAAAACTAAAAATATAATACCAAGTAATCCTAAAAATGCTTTAATTGCCGTAGCCATAATTCCGGCCAAACTATCATTGCCCGTAGGCTTTCCTCCGCCCCATGGGCTACCGGCAGCTTGCAGTTGATTCACCGCACTAGTTTTAGCTGTATCCTCAGCGTTAACATTTTTAATAAAATAAAAATTAGCTGAAATAATTATAAATAAAGTTAAAACGATTAATGCTTTTTTAAAATATTTTTTAGACATATTTATTTTATTATATTGCCGCTAATAATTAATTTATCAATAACAAAATAACTAATCGCATAAGCGCCGACCACAATAATTAAACCAATAACCGCCCTAGTTAAAGTATCCTTTGCTTTTTCTACTTTTTCTTCTTCGCCGCGCGCTATCATCCACATATAACCAGCATAAAGTATTAAAACTAAAAATATCATGCCCAGCAGTCCTAAAAATGCTTGGATACCAATACCAACAATACCAGCTAAATCATTTTTGCCTGAATCTATCGCTTGATATGGTCCTTTAACGCTACCTACATTCTTTAAATTCGTTAAAGCTGGATCTTCGGCATGAGTTAATAATGGAAAAGCTATTAATATAAATAAAAATGGTAAAATTGTATATCTAATTTTATTAATTGTTTTTATTTTCATATAATATATTTTTAACTTAAAAGTTTGATGCGCCAAAAGATAATTTTTAGAGACATCTAATTAACTATTCTGGTGCTTGTTCCGTTGTTGATCCACTATCATTTAAAACCTTACTACTAAGGCTACTTACAACAAAATAACTAATCGCATAAGCGGCTAAAACAATTATTAATCCAATAATAGCGCGCGTAAGCGTTTCTTTAGCGTCAGTAACTTTTTCTTCTTCCCCTCTAGCCGTCATCCATTTAAATCCGGCGTAAATCATCAAAGCTAAAAATATTACGCCCATTAAAGATAAAACTGAAGTAATTATGGCGGCAACAATCTCTTGAAAATCCACGTCGGTATTAAAGCCAGCGCCAACGCCAGCCGCGGCGTTTAATGGACTATTTTTATCGTCCTTAAAAGCATTGCCTAAATTTAATGAATCTGACGCATAACAAAAGTTAACAGCAGAAAAAAACATTATAAAAAACAAACTAACCGCAAAAATTTTTATTTTATTATTATTCATAAATTTATTATAAACCCGAAGAGCCTAAGGTTGGAGCCACTATTTTACCGGCTACTAAAATTACAATCGCATAAGCGGAAAAAGCCACTACCATAGCGATTATAGTATTTATAATTATAGTTTTAGCTAATTCCACGTCCTGCTCGTTGCCGCGCGCCATCATCCATTTATATCCGCCATAGGCGAAAGATATCATACCGGCTACACCCATAAAAATCGGTGTTACCGCCTGACCCAACATTACCGCTAAAAAATTTAATGCATCAGATTCGTCATCAATAACACCCTCATAGCCAGCGCCTTGTCCGGTGGTTTTTATGCCTGTAATAAATTTTGAATCGGCCGCAAGAACCGGCGCTGATATAATTACAAAAGCATAGAACAAAAAAATAACTATAAAAAATATGTATAACCTTTTCATAAATTACTATTTATTAAATTCCTGCATTTTTAAATATCATAGGTATAAGCATAGTAATCGCATAAGCCCCTAAAACTACAATTAAACCTAAAATTGCGGCTATAATCATGTCTTTAGATTGCTTAATTTTTTCTTCATTGCCCATAGACAAAATCCAACCTAAACCGGCATAAAGTATTAAAACGAAAAAAACCACACCTAAAAACGCTAAGCCCGTGCCTACAATTTTACCAATAATAACAGACAAATTACTATTATTTATCGTCTCTGCTTTAATCCCCATACCCACGTCAGCGGTTTTATTTAAACCATAATTATTATCTTTAGGCTCCTCTGCTAACACAATCTGCGCCATCATTAAAAATGATAAAACAATCATTAAGCTAGAAAAAATGATTTTATTATATTTTGTAAACATAAATTATCTATTTAAATATTGCTCACTGCCTTGATCACGAATCTAAATTCTTGTTCAAGGCAGTGGTCCCGAAAAACGGGAACCACTTTTTCTTAATACCGGTATTAAGAAGATTAATCCGTAGTAGCGTTAATTAATGAATCTAAGACGAAAGTCGCGATAGCGAAAGAAGCTACGATAATTACTAAGCCGATGATACCGGCAGTAATTAATTTTTTAGCTTCACCAACCTTGTCTTCGTTACCACCAGCAGTCATCCATTTAAAACCACCCAATAAAATTATGATTACGGCGACAATTCCTAAAAATCCTAAAATAACATTAATGACTGAAGCTGCGATGTCACGTGGATCACGTTCGCCCAAACCAGTTTCAGTTTGAATATTATCCTTTAAAGTATCAGAACCCCAAGGATTTAAAGTATCAGTTGCAAAGGCCGGCAAAGAAAAAGCTAAAACTGGAGTTAAGATAAATAATGACATGGCCAATACTACTGCTTTTTTTAATAATGTTTTCTTCATTTTTCACCTCCCCTCAAAGAAAACACCAATACGCCAGAAATTAACCTGTCGCGTTAGTGTTAATTTTTAATAATTAAGTTATTAACATTAATTATATTTTACCACAAAACGCTAAAGCCGGCCAATAGCTTAAAATAAAAATTGGTAGATTTAAATTTTTAAAAAATTATTCATTGCTAGATATGTAAAAAACTGTTATAATTTTTTATATTAGGGGCTATTAATAAAGGCTCTTTCGGAAATAAATTTTCATAATTTTAAGAAAATTTTTTATAAAATTTTTGAGGCAATATTGCTATATTGGTAAAAAAATTTTAGAAAAAATTTACAAAAATTTGAAAATTTAGACCGAATACGGTCTTTATCAATAGCCCCACAAACATTATGGTCTCTTCATATTCTTCAAATCATATAAAATCTCCACAAGGTTGGCGCCATCCGCAAAAAAAATATTTTTTTAACAAGGCTCAAAAAAAATCATCTGGTTTTAACAACCGGGGAGGCGTAAAACAATACTTCAGCAACAACAAAAACAACCCTCTAAAAATTCAACCTAAAACTATTTTTATTGGTTTTTTAGTTTTGTTTATTTTAAGCTACGCTGGTTTTTTGTGGCTATCTCATGATTTACCAGATCCTAATCGCTTAACTGAAAGACAAATTGCTCAAAGCACTAAAATTTACGATCGTACTGGCACCACAATCCTTTACGATATTCATGGCGAAGAAAAGCGCACGCTAATAAATTTAAAAGATATACCGGATAACGTTAAAAATGCCACCATCTCTATCGAAGATAAAGATTTTTATAAACATGGCGGCTTCAGTCTTTGGGCAATTTTTAGAACTGTTGTTACTAATGTCTTATTTAACAAAACTGCCGGCGGCTCAACCCTAACTCAACAATTTGTTAAAAATGCAATTTTAACAAATGAAAAATCTTACATTAGAAAAGCTAAAGAACTTATTTTAGCTTACCGCATAGAAAAGAAATTTTCTAAAGACGAAATTTTACAAATGTACTTTAATGAAATACCTTATGGTTCAACCGCTTATGGCGTTGAAGCCGCTAGCCAACTTTATTTTGGTAAAAGCGTACGTGAAGTTAATTTAGCTGAAGCCGCTATTTTAGCGGCCATACCACAAGCTCCTAGCCGCTATTCCCCTTTTGGACCAAATAAAGATTTGCTTATAGCCAGACAAAAATATATTTTGGATTTAATGGTTAAATACGGCTACATCACAAAAGATCAAGCCACTGAAGCTAAAAATACAACGATAGTATTTAAAGAAAGGTCTGATAACATGATAGCGCCGCATTTTGTGATGTATGTTAAGGAAATGTTGGCTGATAAATATGGAGAAAAAACCATAGAACAGGGTGGCTTAAAAATTTACACCACATTAGATTTATATAAACAAAAAATTGCCGAGGAGGTAATTAATGAAAAGGCGGCAACCAATGAAAAAAATTATCAAGCCACTAATGCCTCTTTAGTTTCAATTGATCCTAAAACCGGTCAAGTCCTAGCTATGGTTGGTTCTCGCGATTATTTTAATGACGACATTGATGGCCAAGTTAACGTGGCCTTACAACCTCGGCAACCAGGCTCATCTTTTAAACCAATTGTTTACACTGCTTCATTTATAAAGGGCTATACTCCAAACACGGTTCTTTATGATGTGGTAACTAATTTTTCTACCGACCCAGCTAAACCATACGAACCACATAATTATGATTCAAGAGAACATGGCCCAATTACTATTAGGCAAGCCCTGGCCGGCTCTTTAAACGTACCAGCAGTAAAAACTATTTATTTAACCGGTATTGATAATGTTATTAGTTTGGCGCAAAATTTAGGCTATACAACACTAAATGATAAAAATCGTTTTGGCTTATCTTTGGTTTTGGGCGGCGGCGAAGTAAAATTATTAGAACACACTAATGCTTTTAGCGCTTTTGCACGAGAAGGCATTAAACATCCAATCGCTGTAATCTTAAAAGTTGAAGATAAAGATGGAAAAGTTTTAGAAGAGTTTAAAAGCCAAGATGAAAAAGTTTTAGAACCAAATATCGCTCGTTTAACCAATAGTATTTTATCAGACAATTCGGCTCGCGCTTATATTTTTGGAGCAAATAATATGTTAACTCTAGGTTCAAGGCCAGTAGCGGCTAAGACCGGCACCACAAACGACTACCGTGATGCTTGGACCATTGGTTATACTCCATCAATCGTTACTGGCGTCTGGGTTGGTAACAATAATAATAAAGAGATGAAGCGCGGCGCTGATGGCTCAATAGTGGCCGCGCCAATTTGGCATGATTACATGAATAAAGTTTTAGGCAATACGCCAATTGAATATTTTAACGCTCCAGATAATAAACCAACCGGCAAAGCAGTCTTAGATGGTGTGGTAGACGGAGAAACTATAGTAAAAATTGATAAATTTTCCGGACTTTTAGCTAATGAATTTACGCCAGCCAGCGCAATTATAGAAAAACAATACAAACAAACCCACTGTATTTTATATTATGTTAATAAAGACGACCCACGCGGACCAGCGCCAACCAATCCTCAAAGCGATCCGCAATTTAACTTGTGGGAAAATGCGGTTTTAGAGTGGGCAAAAAAACAAGGCATTGTTAATTCAGCGGCGCCAACCGAATATGACAATGTTCATAAACCAGAGTTAAATCCAGTCATCTCAATTGATTCGCCAAACAACAAGCAAACCATTGACAGCCAAACCTTAAACGTGCAAATTAGCGCTACAGCGCCACGAGGAGTTAGCCGAGCTGAATATTATGTTGATGGTTATTTATTTGGTATTGTAAATTCTTATCCTTTTAATTTAAGCAAATCGGTTAGTTCTTTAACTAATGGTTTTCATAATTTAATTGTTCGTGTTTGCGATGATGTTGATAATTGCTCAGAACAAAAACTAGAATTTAATTTAAATAAAAACAGTAGACCAAAAAGCACTAAAATTAGTGTCGCCTTAATCCAACCCATAGAAGCGATTAATTTAGTTAAATATGATTTTCCTTTATTATTAAAAGCTGAGGTAACAAACCCAGATCAAGTGGCCGGTGTTACTTTTTATTTTAAAGATACCAGCGGCAAAGTAGAACAAATCGCTCAAAGCCAAGTTATTAATACAACTGCCGAAGCGCAAATGATAAAAATTTTAACGCCTGGTTTATATAAATTTTATGCCGAAGCTCATGGCTGGTATAGCCAAGTCGCCACCAGTGAAGAAGTTTCCGTAAATATTAATAATCTAACCTCTTCTGCCACCACCACGCCAGCAACTACTCAATAGTATTTCTAAAATATAAATAAAAAAACCGCCAAAATTTTACTGGCGGTTTTTCTTAATATTTACAAAAAATAAATTTATTGTTTTATGGGCATAATAATATAAACATAGCTTTCGTCTTGCTCCGGCCGAATAACGCATGGAGTATTACTATCTATAATTTCAATTTTGACTGTTTCTTTTTCAATATTATTTAAACCTTCAAGTAAATAACGATAATTAACAACAATACTATTATCATCACCCGACACCTTAGCTTCTAAATTTGTTATATTTTCTCCGGTTTGCCCAGAAACTGAAGAAATAACTACTTGATTTTTACCTACCGGAAAATCTAAATTAACATCATTAATACCAGTTTTAGAGAATAAAGACGCCATTTTTACGGCCCTAACCAATTCTTGCTGATTAATAGAAATTTTAGTTTTGCTGTTGTTAGGAATTATTTGTTGATAGTCTGGGTATTGTCCCTCAATTAAACGAGAGACTAATTCGGTTGAACCATAAGTAAATAAAATTTGATTTTCCGAAATATAAAATTTTATTTCAGAAGTTTTTTCTTCCACTTCATCACCTAAACTAACAGATAAAATTCTTAGTAATTCCTGTAAGGTTTTTGCTGGCACAATAATTTTTTTATCTTCTTCGCTATTTGATTTAATTTTAATCTTTTTTTCAGCTAAACGATAACTATCAGTAGCGGCCATAATTAAATTATTCCCAGAAAAAACAAAAAGGACGCCAGACAACTCTAGCCTAGTTTCGCTCATTGCTGTAGCAAAAATTATTTGAGAAATTGCTTTTTTTACCTCTTCCGCCTCTGCGCTAAAATAATTTTTTCTATCAACTTCTGGTATTAAAGGAAACTCTTCAGCTGATTGACCCCTAACCTTTGCTTGGTAATTTTCACAATCTACCAATAAATCATTACCACTTTGTTCTAGGCCGATTTTTTTATTTGGTAAAAGGTTTATACAATCAGAAATAATTTTTGAATTAACCGTAAACAAACCCTCACCCTCAATTTTTCCTCTAATTACACTACTTATCCCAACCTCTAAGTTGGTGGTAATTAGTTTTATTTTTCCTTCCTCAGCTTTTATTAAAACATTATTTAATATTGGTAAATTAATATTTTTTCCAGAAATATGCCCAACCAAAGCTAACCCTTGTTTTAAATTTTCTTGCAAACTAAATATTTTTAATTTATTAGTAGTTTGATTTGTCATAATATATTTTATAAGTTATTAACAGATTTGGGTGTTTATTAATTAATTAGTATTTATATAATTTATAAATAGTAATAATAATAAGTGGGTTGATAAGTTAATTTTTTGTTTGGTCTTGGCTAGGGTTTGTTGTTTTGTTGGTTTTATAATTGTGGGGTTGTTGTTGAAAAAAAAGTGGAATAAATAAGCTGACTGTGGATGAAATTTTTTTGTATAAAATTTTTAACAGACTATCAACAAACAAACTAATACTTTTCATTAGGTTATTAGCCACTATAAATTACTTGTTTGATAGAGTCTACGTGTTGTTTTATTTTTTCATCTTCTTGGCACTCGCGTTCAATTTTATTATAAGCGTGCATGGCGGTGGTGTGATCTCGACCACCTAATTCTTGGCCGATTGAGGGATAAGAGGCGTTTATTTCTTTGCGCATTAAGTACATAACAATTTGTCTGGGCACGACCAATTCTTTTTTACGGCTTTGCCCAACCAAATCTTTAATATTAATATCAAAAAATTTGGCCGCGGCCTCAATAATGGTTTTAGCGGTAGTTGATCTTGATTGAAAATTAGAAATTATGCCAGCTAAAATACTTTTCGTTGATTCTATTGATGGTAAAGAATTATTAAATTCATAATAAGCGATCAAGCGGTTTAAAGCGCCTTCTAATTCTCGGATGTTGTTAGTTATATTATTTGCAATATAAGCCAAAATTTCTCTATCAAGCTTATAATTTTTTTCTCGGCACTTTGTCTCTAAAATTGCTATTCTGGTTTCTAAATCTGGAGAACTGACGTCAGCAATCATGCCCCATTCAAAGCGCGATAATAATCTTTTTTCTAAAGCTGGTATGGCTTTTGGTGGTCGGTCAGAAGAAATTACTATTTGTTTATTAGTTTGGTGCAATTCATTAAAAGTATGAAAAAATTCTTCTTGTGTTCCGTCTTTACCTCCCATAAATTGGATGTCATCAATTAACAGCAAATCAATATTGCGATAGCGGTCTTTAAAGTCTTTGGCTTGGCCATTTCTAATTGCGTGAACATAATCATTGGTGAATTTTTCAGATGAAACATATAAAACTTTGTCGGTTTTTTTAGATAATTCGTGGCCGATAGCTTGTAGTAAGTGAGTTTTGCCTAAACCTACTCCGCCATAAATAAAGAGCGGATTGTAAGCGTGGCCCGGATTAGCGGCTACGGCTTGGCAAGCTGCATGCGCTAACTCATTATTTTTTCCAACAATAAAATTATCAAAAATATATCGATTATTTAAACCAAAACGGTTAACAATTTTAGGTTTAGCCTCAACAACATTTTCAGTTTTAACTTTTTTTATAAAGTCGTCTGATGATAATTCTTTTCTAGCCTCAACCTTATAAATAATTTCTTTAATTTCAACTGAACCAACATTTTTAAAAGCGTTGGCGATTTCTTTATGATATTTTTTTTCCAGCCAAGCCTTAGTAAAAGTGTTGGGTACACAAATAATTACCCGGTTGTTTTCGATAGAAGAGATAAAAGTGTTTTTAAACCAGGTGGTAAAATTAGCTCTGGACAAGCTAAGTTCAATTTCACCTAAAATAGCTTGCCAAAGTTGTTCGTTGTTCATAGCACGAGGAAGTTATGATTTATTTTAAATTATAATATCAAAATGATATAAAATTAATATTAAATAATCAGAAAACTTATTGCAATAGGCATTATAACAGCTTAATTATAAATGTAAAATAGACCTTTATGTTTAAAAGATGTTGATAAATAGTGGAAAAGATTTTTTTATTATTTTATTATTCAAATTTATTAGATAATGTTTTTTTGTTTGACTTTAAAAAGTTTAAATGTTATGTTTATTTGAGATAAAATCATATATTTATTTTTTATTAACCATATTTACTTCCATTAAATAGATTGTGGCGCTAATTTAAATTAGCGTTTAAATTATTTAATGGTTAATACAATTATTTTATGCCAAAAAGGACTTATCAACCGAATAAAAGGCGAGCTAAAAAGAAACACGGCTTTAGAAAAAGGATGCAAACAAAAAATGGCCGTAATGTTATTAAAAGAAGAAAAGCTAAAGGCAGAAAAAAGCTAACTAAATAGATAATTATTTATATTATTTTGGGTTGGTTAAAATTAAATTTTTAACTGCTCGTTTTTTAAATTATTATGTTAGTTAAGCAATTTCGTCTAGTTAAGGAAAAAGATTTTAAAAGAATATTTAAATTAGGAAAGTCGTTTTATACTAAAATTTTTCGTATAAAAATTTTAGCCAACCAATTAGATAATAATCGTTATGGTATTGTAATTAGCACTAAGGTTAGCAAAAAAGCCGTTGAGAGAAATAAGCTAAAAAGACAAATCAGGGCAAGCCTAAAAGAGTTTAATAAAAAACTTATTAAGGGTTTTGATTTGGTTGTTATAGTTTCCCCGTTAGTGCTAGATCAAGACTATAAAACCATTCAAAGCGAATTAGAAAAAATGTTATTTGCCTTAAAATTATTTAAACTAAACAAATAACATGTTTAAATTTTATCCCCGCTATATAGCAATAAAGATTTTAAAAATTTATCAAAAAACACTTTCTTTTGACCACGGTATTTTAAAATTTTTATATCCTAATGGTTTTTGTCGTTTTCATCCAACTTGTTCTGAATATGCTATCCAGGCAATAGAAAAATACGGATTTATTAAGGGCGGGCTTAAGGCTGTTTGGCGGGTTTTACGTTGTAATCCATTTAATTCGGGGGGTTTTGATCCTCTAAAATAACTAATTATCTATGTCTGAAATTTTTAACCTTATTTTTTATCAGCCGATACTTAATCTTTTGGTTTTTTTGTATAATATTGTTCCGGGCCATGATATTGGCGTAGCTATTATAATCATGACCGTAATTATAAAGTTGGTTTTATTACCTTTATCAAAACAGTCCATAAAATCGCAGAAATCTTTACAGGAACTCCAACCCAAAATAGAGGAAATTAAGAAAAAATACGCTAATAATAAAGAAGAACAAGGCAGGGTCATGATGGAATTATATAAACAAGAAAAAGTAAATCCGTTTTCTTCTTGTTTACCATTATTAATTCAACTCCCCTTTTTATGGGCGGTTTTTATGGTTTTTAGAGATGGTTTAAGCGGCCAATCACTTAATCTTGTTTATTCTTTTATTTTTAAACCAGAAGTTATTAATACTATGTCTTTAGGTTTTGTTAATTTAGCTAAACCTAATGTGGTTTTAGCTGTGTTGGCTGGGTTAGCTCAATTTTGGCAGGCAAAAATGATGAGCACAAAACGGCCAGAAATTAAAACTAGCGAAGCTAAAGATGAAGATATGATGGCGATCATGAATAAGCAGATGCTTTATTTAATGCCAGCTTTAACTGTTTTTATTGGTTTATCTTTTCCTGGAGGTTTAGCACTTTATTGGTTAGTAACCACGCTGCTTACCGCCTTACAACAATTATATTTATTTAAGCAAAAAGATAAAATATAAAATATTAAGAAATAAAAAATAACTTCCATTCTGAGAGTTGTTTTTTATTGTGCTATTTTAAAAAACTTTATTTTTTCCGACAATTACATTTAAATGTTTTTTAATAACTGTGATTTCTGCTGGCGCTGACATGGAAATTGATCCATCTAAAATTAATTTATTTTTTAAATTATGAATGGTGATTTTTTTAATTTTAAAAATTGATTGGTGGCTTTGCTTAGAAAAAAATTTTTTATTATCGCGGGTATTAACAACTAATTCTAAGAGCCCATCGTCTGGCATAAATTTTACTCTAGGTGGAAGTTTAATTTGTTTATTGATTAAATTAAAGACATAAATAATTCCCTTTTCTGTAGTTTCGATAGTATAATTTTTATTCATGTCAATGACAGTGCCTTGATTATTAATGCTAATATTAGATAAAAAATACATTTGGTTAACCAAGCCTAAATCAACCTTGGTTAGTAATCTGGCTGATAAAATATCGCAAGCTGTTTCAACCGATTCAATGCCCAGGCTTTGTGCAATGTCATTATTATCTTCGCCAACCGGTATAATGCCGAGCGGCACGTCAGTGCCAGCCAAAGAATTTATAACTTGGTTAATTAACTTATTGTTGCCGACCGCAATAACTGTTTTAGCGCCGCGCTTAAGTTCATTGTTGATAATTTCTTGAACATTTATGGTTGGGCTAAGTCTAAAAATTTTACCATTTAATTCTAGATCGGTAATTCTGGTTTCAATGCGTTCTAATAAGCGATTATATTTTTTTTGATTCAAAAAAGAATCATAGATAAAAATATTCATGGATATAGAAAAACTTAAGTCAATTTATTTTTTGACTATTTTTCTTTATTTATTTTTTTAATTTCTTCTGTTCCGGTTGTCATGACGCATTTACCGTTAAAAACAGCTCCGCGTTCAATTGATAAACCAGAGGTTTCAATATCGCCGGAAATTTTTGCCGTAGCCGTAACTTCAAGAAAACCTTTAATTTTTACGTTACCGGAAATTTGACCGCCGATTTTTGCTTCTTTAGCTTCTACGTCGGCAGTGATCTTGGCGGTTTTACCAACCTCGAGATTACCATTAGTTCTTAAGCTGCCATCAACTATACCCTCAACAATAATATTGCCTTGGCCGTTAAAATCCCCTTTTACTTTAACCGATGGTCCGATAACTGTTTCGAATTCATTAAAAGCTTCTCCTTGCCCTTGTTTGTTAAACATAAAATATATATAAAAAAATTATTAAATTATTTTAATAAGCTAGTTTTAAACGATTAACTATACTAATTCTATGTAAGTTTAGCTAGTTTGTCAAAGTAAAAAATTTAAGTTAATATATAGCTTTGCTAAATATGGTTTAAATTAATTTGCTATTTTATAATCTTTTAAATATAATATCAATATAGATAATACCAGTAATAAATTTATCTAATAAGGCATTAATAAAAACGCCTAGGCTGAGGTTGTTTTTTTAACTTTAACCATAGCGAAGATTAGAATAGTTTATAATTAAGCGACTTTAAAGCTTAGGAGAAGGTTGTTTAGTTATTTAGCGGATTTGGGTTTACGTAGTTTTGGGGTCAGCTATTGGGCGTAATAGCCCTTGTAGTTCAGTGGATAGAACAAGGGACTCCTAAGCCCTAGACGCAGGTTCGATTCCTGCCAAGGGCACAAAAAATTGAAAGTCTTTTTAATTTATTATATTAGCTAATATTAGCTAATTTGGCTAATATTAAATTAAATATAGTTTTTTAGCTAAAATTAAATAAAATTTTAGGGCCATTAGCTCAGTTGGCTAGAGCGCTTCCATGGCATGGAAGAGGTCAAGGGTTCAAGTCCCTTATGGTCCACACTCGTAAATTTACATTAATATTATTAATGTAAATTTACGTGGAGTATAAGAGTATAGAATCATTGTGTGTCGGCGTGGGGCTTCCGCCCCTTCAAGTCCCTTATGGTCCACACTTAGGTTAAATAATTTTTGTTCTATCAAAAACTTTTTAAATTATTATAAAAATATATGATATTTAATAAAGAGAATTTTAAGTCAGAGGTTGAGGATTTTTCTGGCCTAGTATTAGTTGATTTTTTTGCTTCATGGTGCGGTTCCTGTCAATTAATGTCACCTATTTTAGATGAAGTAATTGCAGATAATCAAGATAAAAATGTTAAAATAGGTAAATTTAACATAGAAGAAAGTCAAGATATAGTTAATAAGTATGATATTATGGGCGTTCCGACATTTTTGGTTTTTAAGAATGGTAAGGTGGTTGATCGAAAAAATAATTATTGCGACAAAGAAGAAATGATGGAATTAATCGCAAAAAATAAATGATTAAAAATTAAAGTCCACAAATTTGTGGACTTTAATTTTTTTTAATAAATCGTGGATAAGTCCACAAATTTGTGGACTTAAGTTTAAATAAGTGTTTAATATTAGTCAAATTTATTTAAGTGGATAAGTTGGGGGTAAAGTATGATAATTTATTAATTTTTTAAATTTATGTTTGATACAATCATTATTGGAGCAGGCCCAACAGGTATGAGCGCCGCCGTGTATTCCACAAGAAGAATGATGAAAACTTTATTGATTTCTAAAAATATAGGCGGTCAGGTTATTTGGGCTTCTGAAATAAAAAATTATCCCGGTATAGATTTTATTAGCGGTGTTGGTTTGATTAATAAAATGAAGCAGCAAGTTAAAGATTTGGGCGCTGATATTAAAATTGATGAAATAAAATTGATTAATAAAAAAGATGATGGGACTTTTTTAGTTAAAACTGATAAAGACAGTTATTCAGCCAAAACAATTATTATTGCCATGGGCCTTGCTCCAAGGCAGCTAAAGTTAGACAAAGAAAAAGAATTAACCGGTCGAGGGATAAGTTATTGCGCCACTTGCGATGGGCCATTATTTAAAGGGAAAGACGTGGCTGTAATTGGTGGAGGTAATTCAGCCTTAGATGCGGCCGAAGTAATGTCTAAAATTGCTAATAAAGTTTATTTAATTTGTAATGAATCTAAACTTAGGGCGTTTGAGAGTTTAGTTTCAACCGTTAAAAGTAAAGATAATGTAGAAATAATATTAAATAGCGAACCATCTGAAATAATTGGCGAGACAAGACTAGAAAAAATAAAAGTAATAAGTAAAATTGATCAAACCATAAGAGAGTTAATAGTAGGAGGTTTATTTATTGAAATTGGACATGAACCAAAGACTGAAATGTTGTCAGATTTAGTAAAAAGAGATAATTTGGGTCAGGTTATCACGGATTTAAGTGGTAAAACTAGCTGCGATGGTGTTTTTGCGGCTGGCGATGTTACTCAAAATGAATTTAAGCAAATTATTATTGGTTGTGGCCAGGGCGCCGCGGCTGCTTTGTCGGCTTATAAATATTTGCAGGCAAAAAAATAAAATATAAATTTATGCTCGATCTAGCAGAAGAGAAAAAAATATTTTCTCATGGTCATAAGGTAATAGGCGCATTAGATGAAGCCGGCAGAGGCCCCTTAGCAGGGCCAGTAGTTGCGGCTTGTGTCATTTTTAACGCTAATATTAGCATAAATAATGAGTTGGCGCAAATTGATGATTCTAAGAAATTAAGCGCTAAAAAAAGGGAAGAATTGTTTGGGGCGATTAAAAAAAATTTTATTGAAGTTGGTGTTGGAATTTGCGATCATAAAACTATAGATAGAATTAATATACTTCAGGCTACATTTTTAGCCATGAAAAAAGCTATAAGTTCGGTTAAAAATAAACCGGACTTTATTATTATTGACGGGTCAATGAAATTACCTAATTGTTCTACGCCACAGCAAACTTATGTTAAAGGCGATGAAAGAATTTTTACTATTGCGGCCGCTTCAATTATCGCTAAAGTAACCAGAGATCATATTATGCAAGAAATTGATCAATTATATCCTAATTATGGCTTTAAACAGCATAAAGGCTACGGAACTAAATTTCATCTAGAAAAATTAGCTCAATATGGTCCATGCGCGATTCATCGCTTAACCTTTCATAAGGTTAAAAAATAATAAAAAAGTGATTATTTCATATGATTAGACTTAAGTCTACAATTTAGTAGACTTAAGTCTAATTTTTTATTGACAAAATGCAAAATATTTGATAAAATAATATTAGATAATAAAAAATTATATTATCTTGAAAAACAAAAACAAAAACATGATATTCATAAAAAATAGGCCAGCTACTTTAATAGAGCGTAATGGTCAAATAAATTATAATATTCTAAAAAAGCAGTGGAGCAGGAGTTCAGCTGGTCTGGACTCTATGATTAGTCTGTCCATTGCTTTTTTATTGGTTAAATAATTTATTTAACCAATGCGTGATATGAAAAACAAAAAGATCCCCATTCTAAAATTTTTTATAATCCTCCTAATAGTTGGGTGGACTTGTTTTAGTTTTGTAAGCTCGGTTAGGGCAGCTGCTGATGATTCTTCTTTAAGCAACCTAACTATTGATCAAGGAGTTCTTAATCCTGTTTTTGCTTCTAGCACTTTAAGCTATACCGCCGTAGTGCCATATACTGTTGAGAGTCTTAATATTACACCCACGGTTAATTCGCCCGGCGAAGCTACACTTACTATTAATGGCACGTCGGTAAATAGCGGTGAGTCTTTTGAAATTAATTTATCTGTGGGCAGTAATACTATTTCTACAGTAACAACCTCCCAAGATCTTTCTAGCGTCACTACATATACAATAGTTGTGACTAGAGAAAATTTAATTGCAGTTTCAAATACTTATTCTGGGACAGGTACTGCTCCTCTTGGCATAGCCTTTGATGGTATTAATATATGGACAGCAAATGCGATAGGCAACAGTGTAACTAAAATTTCTCCCACTGGCATAATGACCACTTATTCTGGGACAGGTACTACTCCTCTTTCTATCGCTTTTGACGGCATTAATATGTGGACGGTGGATATGAGTGGCAGTAGTGTTACAAAAATTTCTCCTACTGGCGAGATGACAACTTATACTGGAACGGGCGATAATCCCGGGGGTATCGCTTTTGACGGCATTAATATGTGGACGGCGAATGGTGGTGGTAGTAGCGTTACAAAAATTTCTCCTACTGGCGAGATGACAACTTATACTGGTACAGGTACCGGTCCTCTTGGCATCGCTTTTGACGGCATTAATATGTGGACGGCAAACAGTGACGACAGTGTAACAAAAATTTCTCCTACTGGCGAGATGACAACTTATTATGGAACAGGTGATAAGTCTGGGGGAAATGTCCCAGGGCTGGGTATCGCTTTTGATGGCACTAATATGTGGACCGCGAATGTTGGTGACGACAGTGTTACAAAAATTTCACCCACTGGTGAGATGACAACTTATACTGGCACGGGATCTCAGCCTTACGGCATCGCTTTTGATGGCACTAATATGTGGACGGGGAATGTTATGGGCGCTAGCGTAACAAAAATTAATGTATCTACTGGTGATATGATAACTTATTCTAATGTGGGCATGTCCCCAGCTGGTATTGCTTTTAATGGTTCAAGTATATAGGCGACAAATCCTATTGCTAGTATGAGCCCTGTTAGCTATGGTAATGGTGTAACAAAAATTTCTTTTGCTGAAGTTTCCTCTGATTCATCTTTAAGTAATTTATCTATTAATTTAGGCGCGTTATCTCCGGTATTCGCCAGTAGCACTCTTAGCTATACTGCTGCTGATACGGAAGAAAATAAAGTTACTATTACGCCAACCGCTAGCGATGCAAATGCTTCAATTACTGTTAATGGTTCGGCTGTAGTGAGCGGTGGTTCAAGAGACGCTTATCTTAATCACGGAGAAAACACCGTTAATATTATTATTACAGCCACGGACGGAGTTTCTTCTTCAACTTACCAAATTGTTGTAAATAAGACGTCAGAAGATCCTGTGCTTACTACTTTACATGAGTTTAATTGGGAAGCAACTATAGGCCGAAATCCTAGAGCTGATTTACTATATTATAATGGTAAACTTTACGGTATGACCGAAAGGGGAAGAACTGGCACTTTATTAGATAGTAATGACGTGGATGGTGTAATTTTTTCTATTAATCCTGACGGTACAGATTTTACAGTATTACATTATTTTGAAGCAAACGAAAATCCTCGCGGTTCTTTAATTTTATCTGCAGATAATACAAAGCTCTATGGCATGACATACGGCCAATGGGACTCAAATGCTGATAAAATTTTTTCTATTGATTTAGACGGCAGCAATTTTACTGTTTTGCATGAATTTGATAACGCCGGAAATTCAGTTCGTGCTTACGGGTCATTATTATTGTTTGATAATAAACTTTATGGCATGACAACAGAAGGTGGAGTTCCGTTTTGCATTTGGGAGGAGGGGGGGGGAATGTTGGGAATATTCTTATGGCTCTGGTACAGTTTTTTCTATAGATACTGATGGCTCAGATTTTAATTTAATTCATGAATTTGCGGGCGGGGTTGATGACGGAGCCTCTCCATATGGCTCTTTAATTATTTCTAACGGGACGCTTTATGGTATGACTAGAGCTGGCGGCGATAATGACGCTGGCACAATTTTTTCCATTCCAGCGGCTGGCGGCAGCATTACTCTTTTATATGAATTTGCCGGCGGGGTTGATGATGGATCTTATCCTCAAGGTTCTTTAATTATTTCTGATGGTACACTTTATGGTATGACTACTAACGGCGGTGATTTAAATTCTGGCATAATTTTTTCCATTCCGGCCGCTGGTGGAGCTATAACTACTTTGCATGAATTTGTAGGCGGCGTTGATGACGGCAGAGAACCTTATGGTTCATTAATACTTTCCGACGGAACGCTTTATGGTATGACTAGAGCTGGCGGCAATAATGACGTTGGTACAATTTTTTCCATTCCCGCGGTTGGCGGCAGCATTACTCTTTTGCATGAATTTTTTGGAACAAATTCTAGCGATGAAGGAGTAATAACTGACGGCAGAGAACCTTATGGTTCATTAATACTTTCCGACGGAACGCTTTATGGTATGACAAATGAAGATGGTGGTGGTGATGGAATTATTTTTTCTATTAAAGCTGACGCTAGCGACTATTCAATACTTTATCGTTTTGGTTTGATTGGACAATATGGCATATTTCCTACCGTTGGCTTAATTCCTTCTGAGGATGGGCAAACTTTTTATGGTACAACGGGTTTAGGTGGAGTAAGTGCTTTAGCTGGTACAATTTTTTCCGTTAAGGCCGATGGAACTGATTTTAGAATATTACATAATTTTACTGGCAATTATGATGGCATATTTTCTTTAGGCTCATTAACCCTTTATGAGGATAAACTTTATGGAGGAACGGTTATTTCTGGTCCAGGAGAAGGTAGTGGTTCGCTGGGTAGCGGGGGCGGAATACTTTTTTCTATGAATACTGATGGAACAGATTTTACTAGATTACATATTTTTGCCGATTTAACCGTGGGAGTAGATGGCGAGGGAAATCCAATAGATGGTATGTGTCCTTTTAGCCAGTTATATCCTTATAACGGTAAACTTTACGGCACAACAGAAAGAGGCGGAACTAATGACAAGGGTACAATTTTTTTCATAAATCCAGATGGCAGCGATTTTCAAATTGTTTATAATTTTCAAGGCGGAGAATTAGGCGCAGATCCTTATGGTTATTTAACTTTTTCAGACGGCAAGATTTATGGCATGACTAACGGCAATGCTTTTGCTTCTTATCTTGTGAATGTTCTTAATGGTACGCCTCTTTCCGAAGAGGATTCAAGCGTTGTTTTTTCTTTTGATCTTGAAAGTTCAGAATATAACGTCTTGCATGTTTTTGCGGGCGGGACTAATGATGGCGACGAGCCTTTGGCCAGCGCTTTAAATCTTATAGATGATAAGCTTTATGGCTTAACTTATTTAGGTGGAGCCAATAGCAAGGGTACAATTTTTTCCATTGATACTGATGGAAGTGATTTTACTGTTTTACATTCTTTTGCTGGAGGAGAAGACGGATCTTATCCTTGGAGCTCAATGATTGTTAATAACGGTAAACTTTATGGCATGACTAGCGGAAACCAATTTACCGCTTTGGTTGGGATTATACTCGGCGTTTATACTATGCCTGGTTCAGGCACAATTTTTTCCATTGACCCCGACGGAAGTAATTTTAGAACGGAGTATTATTTGTATAACCAAGAAAATAGCAGCAATGTTTTTTCTCCTGGCGCTTTAACTTTTGTTAATGATAAATTTTACGGCATGACAACCGCCAGAACTACCTCGACATCGGTTTTAGACGTAGGTACGATTTTTTCTTTAACTATACCTGAGTCTGGTCCATCTGCGCTTAGTTCAGACTCTTCTGTTAGTTCTTTAATTATTGATAATGTTACATTAACCCCAATTTTTTCTAGTGACACCCTAAATTATACGGCTAGTGTTGAGAATGGTGTGGCGATTATAAACATTACTCCAACAGCTACTGATGCTGGTTCAACTATTACTATTAATGGTTCGCCTGTATCTAGCGGCAGACCGACTAGCGTTAATTTATCAGTTGGTCAAAACACAATTAATATTATTGTGACGGCTGAAGATAATTCAACTACAACCTACGTGGTTACTATCACAAGGGAAGTTGGCATAGGAAATAACGGTGGCAGCGTCATCATCGACTATAATCCGCCCAGAGAACCAGAACGAAATGATTTTAGTGTTTTAATTAATAATGGCGCGGGAATTACCTCTTCGCCGAAAGTTAATTTAAATCTATATAGCGGCGTTAACACTATTGATGTTTCAATTTCTCATAACCCAGAATTTAAAGATGCCTCTCAATTTATTTACGAAGACAATAAATCGTGGAATCTCTGTGGCAATAATGATGTTTGCCCAGATGGCACTTACATAGTTTATGTTAAATATCATACTGGCTGGGGTTATTATTCTAAAGTCGTTTCAGATTCAATTATTTTAAAAAATTCAAAAGATGATTTAAAATCAGAGCAATCTGTTTCAGGTGATACTTCGGCTGGTAACACAATCGAAAATACTAATTTAGTTGAGCCTGAAAAAAATATTCAAGAAACAATTAAGAAAATTTTAAATCAGCCATTTACTAAAAATTTAAGATACAGGCAAACCGATAATGACATAAAACGTTTGCAGATTTTCTTAAACCAAGGTTTAGATACTCAGCTCGCTAAAACCGGCCCAGGTTCACCCGGTAAAGAAACTAATTATTTCGGTCCATTAACTAGGGCTGCGGTAATAAAGTTTCAAGAAAAATATTTCAAAGAAATTTTAAATCCTCTTGATCTCGAAAAGGGCACAGGTTTTGTTGGCCCATATACTAGAGCTAAGATAAATCAGATTTTAGGATTTTAATTTAAGTTTTTTATAAAATAAAACCCCAGCCTTTTTCGCTGGGGTTTTGTTTTGTGCTTGTTTTATAGAAAAAAATATATTATAATAAAATCATAATTAAGGAATTACCGCCGAATGCCATATTCGGCCTAAATTTTAAAATTTCGGTAAATTTTTATCTAAAATTTTTTCTCCGATATAGCAATATCGCCTTAAAAATTTTATAAAAAATTTCCTCGAAATTGTGAAAATTTATACTCGAAAGAGCATTCAACGGTAATCCCCAATAATTTTTTTATATGCTAGCATCAACAGGAGGTAATACATTAATTGATGTTAATTTACTTTTTAGTAAAGCTCAAATCGGGGATAGAATGAAAGTTGCTGATTTGGGTTGTGGTTCTTCTGGCCATTTTGTTTTTCCCGGAGCAAGAATAGTAGGCAAAAGAGGGATAATGTATGCAGTTGATATTTTAAGAACCGCCTTAGAAGCGATTAATAAACGAGCGCGTGTAGAAAATTTAGCTAATATTAAAACAGTTTGGAGTAATTTAGAAATATTTGGCGCTACAAAAATTGAAGCCGGCAGTCTAGACGTTGGTTTATTAATTAATACCTTATATCAATCGCATAAGCGAGCGGAGATTTTAAGAGAATCAACTAGATTATTGAAAAAAAATGGTAAGTTAGTTATTGTTGAATGGAAAAATGTTGCCGCGCCGTTTGGTCCGCCGGCCGAAGAAAGAGTAAAAAAGGATTTACTTGAAAACGCGGTTAAAAAACTTGGCTTAAAGCCGGAAGATGAATTTGAGGCTGGATCCTATCATTACGGATTGATTTATATAAAATTATAAATATTTATTAAACAATATGGGAAATTTTTTAACATTGAATTTTTGGTTTAGCGCTAGACCGGGCGCATTTTCCGGCTTGTCCCTAAAAATAGTTTTAGGTTTTGTTGTTTTGTTGATTATTTTGTCTGTTGTCAGCGGAGTTATTAAAAAAAGATGGTCTAAAGGCTTATATTCTTCTTTTTGGGGTAGTTTAAACACTTTTTTTATAAGCAATAGTATAATTGGGTTATTGTTAACATTCTTTAATTATGAGATGGTGCCATTTTTATCCGCTCGTTTTTGGTTTTTGCTTTGGGCTATCGGTATGCTAGTTTGGTTTTTCTTTATTGTTAAAATTGTTATAAAAATACCGAGTCGAAGGGCGCAGCTAGAAAAAGAAAAAGAATTTAAAAAATATATTCCATAAACTAATCATATTAATTTCGATAAAGGGCTGTTAAACAGCCCTTTTTTAATTAAAAATTAATGACCCACAATCAAAGAATAGGTAAATTTGGTGAAATATTAGCCAAAAATTATTTAATTAGGCATGGTTATAAAATCATAGATACTAATGTTAAATTAAGTTATCAAGAGCTTGATATTGTTGCCATAAAAGATAATTTAATTATTTTTATTGAAGTAAAAACTAGGATCAGTCAATTTTATGGTCCAGCAGAAAATGCTTTTCAATTTACTAAATTAGAAAGATTTAGGCTGGGTATGGAAATGTATCTTAATAATAAAAATTTGTTTAATAAAGAAATAAGAGCAGACTTAATTGCTGTGGATATCAATCATATTAAAAAAACCGCCAAGATAAAACATTATAAAGATGTTATATAAAAATATTGTTAATTTATGCACTTACTTATTAACAAGTTATTAGTATTTAATAACATTTTATTAACTCATTGCACACTTGACGCGCTCTATTCTCAGCAGTTAAACTAAAATTACTGCAAATATTTTTTTATTTTAATTAGACTTTGCGGTAAAATTTTCAAAATTTTCTTATTAGGGCTAAAAGGACAAGTTGGCTGAGCTAATTTAATCCTTTTGGCCCTATAATAGAAAAATTATTTTAAATAATAAACAAGGAGGCTGTAATAATAAATTTTCAACACCATGAAAGTATTAAAAAGTTTGTTATGTCTAGGCCTCGTTTTGTTTTTTTCAGCAATTTTTTCTTTAGAGGCTAAGGCAGAAGTTGTGGCGCCGGGAATAACCAAACTAACTAATGAAAAAAACTTCACCATAACAGGTATAGCGCCTAAAAATAGTGAAGTTTTAATTTATTTAGATGGCAATTTAGTTGGTCAGGCTGAAACCGTTGTTAATAAAGATGAATTGGTTTTTAATTTTCAATATAAAGAAGCTGAAAAGTTAGCTGATGGCACGCATATAGTTATGGTAATAGCTAAAGATAGAACATCGTTGGTTTTATCAGCGCCATCAAACGAGGTAAAATTTACAGTTAATGTACTACCAGCGCCAACTTTAATCGCACCGGACGAAAGAACTATTACCGCCAAAGTAAAGCCCTTAATTATTGGTTTAACTAAGAGCGGCAGTTTTGTTAAAATTTTTATTGATGGTATTTATAATGGTAAGACAGAAATTTTAAATCATCAAAGTGGTACAGCCAACTTTGCTTATGAACCATTTTTAAATTTAAGCCGCGGTCAGCATGAAGTTTATGCGGTGGCTGAAGACGGTTTTGGAAAAATTAGTCAAACTTCAGAAATTTTTCATTTTAATATTGAAGCGCCAATGCCGGCGCCGACCATGTTAAAACCGGTAGTTAATGGTAATACTACTGATAACAGGCCATTTATAGTTGGTTTAGCAAAAAACGACTCTAAGATTAAAGTTTATATTGATAAGAAATTTAATGGAGAATTTCAGGTAAAAAATGACCCGAGCGGCACAGCTAATTTTGCTTATAGACCAATTAAGCCGTTAGCTAGAGGTAGCCATTTAGTTTATGCCGTTGCAGTTGATCAGCGAGGCAAGCAAAGTGGTTGGTCAAATATAGTTTATTTTTCAACTAAAAATTCAGCTATTACTGAGTCAGCGCAAGAGGAAAATAGTGATGTTACCAATACTAAAGCGCCAACTATTTCTAAAACCTCAGGCGCAACTGAAGAAAAAGTATCAGAACTTACAGTAGGGCAAGTAGAGCCGCAAGATAACAAAATAAAACAGGCGGATGAAAGTAGCTTAGAAAAAATTCAAGATTTTATTGGCGGCAGTATAAAAGATAGATTAAACAATAATCGCGGCATGATTAATGAAGGTGAATTTAACCAAGGAAAATTAAAATTAAGTTTAATAATATTTATTTTGTTTTTAATCGGCGTGATAGCTTGGCTTTTATGGGTAAATCGTGAGTTAGTTAAAGAACGTCAAATGCAAAATGAAGTTGAAGAAAAAAATAAAGAAGATAAGTTATTATAAATTAGAATTTGAAATATAACTGATGAAATTGTTCCCAGAACGGGCCCCTTCTCGCCCCTCACCAAATTTTGGTGAGGGGCGTTGCCTTTTTACTTGACAAAAATTATAGGTGTGGTATAATTTAGATAGTTGTCTAAATATCTAAACATTTTATATGACTTTAAATATTACTTTACAAGCCCTATCCGATCAAACCAGGCGTAAAATTTTAGAACTATTAAAGAAAAAAGATATGGCGGCCGGGGAGCTTGGAAAAAATTTTGACATTACCCCGCCTTCGCTATCGCATCATTTAAATGTTTTAAAGCAAGCCGATTTAGTTAGTAGCAGAAGACGCGGCCAAGAGATAATTTATTCTCTTAATTTAAGCGTGTTTGAAGAAATGGCGGAAAAATTAATTAAATTTTTTAACCCTGTTAAATAGCGCTGCGCGCTAATTTTGCTAAAGGCAAAATTATTTAACAGGGTAAACCAATTAAATTTTATGTCTAATCCAATTAAACCAACCATAAAAACAGAATTTTTTTCTTTAGCCATGATTGTTTTAACTTTGGTCGCTTCCGTGTTTTTCTATAATAATTTGCCGGAACGTATTGCAACTCATTGGAATTTTGCCGGAGAAGTTGACGGTTGGGGTTCCGGACCAATGCAAGCGATTATTTTTCCGCTAATTATTATTGGTATGTACGTTATGTTTTTATTATTACCTTTTTTAGATCCGAGGAAAGAACGCTATGAACAATTTATTAAAGTTTACCACATTTTTAAACATATAATTTTAGCCATGATGGTTATTGTATATTTTTTAATGTGTCTTAATGGATTAGGTTATAATCTACCGGTTGGTATTATTACGCCGATTATGATTGGTTTTTTATTTATAATTATAGGTAATTACATGGCTAAGTTAAAGCGGAATTGGTTTATTGGTATCAAAACGCCATGGACAATGTCTTCGGAAGAAGTTTGGAATAAAACGCATCGTGTCGGCGGTAAAATGTTTATTCTGGCCGGCTTATTAATGATGATTCAAACTATTTTACCGAATAGTTGGAAATTAGCGGTTTTTATAATCGCTATGCTAATATTATTAGTAGGCACTATTGGTTATTCATATATTGCTTATCTTCAAGAAAAAAAACGACAATAATTATTTAATATGATTATAGAAAGTGTGCAGAATGAAAAAATTAAAAACCTTGTTAAGTTGCGCGAGACCAGTCGAGAGCGAAAACAGCAAGGTTTGTTTTTAATTGAAGGCTGGCGCGAAATAAATTTAGCGCTAAAAGGCGGGGTTGAAATAGAAAATTTATTTTATTGTCAGGACTATATAAAACAAGAGCTAGGGTTCGAGGAAGAAAAAATAATTGAAGTTTCAAAAAAAATTTTTGACAAAATAGCTTATCGAGAAAATCCGGATGGATTTTTAGCCGTGGCAAAAACCAGACAAGAAAAATTAAAAAATATAAAATTAAGCGCGAAGCCATTAATTATTGTTTTAGAAGCGGTAGAAAAACCGGGGAATTTAGGCGCGATTTTAAGAACGGCAGATGCAGTGGGAGTTGATGCGGTTATTATTAATGATCCTAAAACTGATATTTATAATCCAAATGTTATTCGCGCCAGTCAAGGCACGGTTTTTACTGTACCGACGGTTTTAAGTTCAATCAGCGAGACAGTTGAATTTTGTAAACTTAATAAAATAAAAATATTTGCCACTACGCCGAACACAAAAAAAGAATATACGGAAATTAATTACAAAGTTGGTTGCGCCATTGCTATGGGCGCCGAGGATAAAGGTTTAAGCGATGAATGGCTTAAGACGGCTGACGAAAAGATAAAAATAAAGATGAGAGGGAAAATTGACTCATTGAACGTTTCGGTTAGTACAGCTATAATTTTGTTTGAAGCTTCAAGGCAAAGAAAAAAATTATAGAGATTGACTTAAAACACTTAATTTGTTAGGATAATTTTAGTCTCGTTTAGAGACTTTTTGTTATAAAAATATAATTTGGGACGGTAGCTCAGTTGGTTAGAGCGCTGCCCTGTCACGGCAGAGGTCGCGGGTCCGAGTCCCGTCCGTCCCGCATCTAAAACTTATTATCGGCAGACCCGAAAGCCCCGTTTTCACGGGGCTTTTATGTTTGATTTATAATATAAATCTTAATTTTCAATATTATTTTTTATCAAAATATAAATCTCTGCGCCGCATAGTAAATTATTAATATTTTAGTCCTCCCTTTTTTAACTCATTTTTTAAATTTTGATAGTCTGGCATCATTTTTGCGACCAAATTCCAAAACTTTTGTGAATGATTAAATTCTTTTAAATGGCAAAGCTCATGAGCAATAATATAATCAGCTAATTTTTCAGGTAGCATGGCAATTTTGTAGTTAAAATTGAGATTTCCTTTTTTTGAACAACTTCCCCAGCGAGTTTTTTGATTTTTAATATTTATCTTATTAAATCTAAAACTGTAAGTTTTATTAAAATACTCAATCCGTTTTTGTACTAAATCAAGGGCTCGGTCTTTGTATTCCTTATAATCTTTTTTAGTACCTCTTAAAAATATCCGTCCAGAGATGCTTTTAAAATATTCTAATTTATCAAGTATCCACTGCGATTTTCTGATTATGAATTGTTCAACAATATTCTCACTCATATTTCGCGGCGCGGTGACCACAAAGTTGCCATCGCAATAGATAGCCAGTCTCATTCTTCGAGCTCGCTTGCTCACCTTTAGGGTGTATTCGACTTTCTTTTTATGTAGCTCGATTTTTCTTTTCATAATTAAAATCGCTTAATTACCACATCCACCAATCTATTTAAATATTTGTGGAAATCAGAAACCTTTATTTTATCCTTATAGTCTTTGAGGATTAATTCTTGCAGAGTTCGTTTTGCTTCTTTCAAAAATTCTTCTCTCTTGGATGAATCTTGCCAGTTTTCATCGAGAACATCTTCAAGTCGTGCGGCCATTTCTTTTACGAATTCCTTAACAATATCCTTATCAGATTCGCTGATAAATTCATCAGAGATTACAAATAGGCCGTATTCGCGGAGAGTGTAGCCCAATTCTTTAGCTTCTTCGGTCTTTGTCTTTATATCGTTTAGAAGTTCATAGTAGCGCTTTATTCTTTCTGCTAAATCAATCTGGTGCTTTTCAAATTCAACACGAATAGCGATAAGTCGCTCGCTGAATTTCTTGAATGCCGGATGAGTATCAATATTAATTGAAATCTCACGCTTCAACATTTTTTCAAGGTTAAGAGCCTTCTCTTCTTCGGGAAGTTTATCAAGTTTGTTTAAAGTAGCTAAGTCGTGAATATTTAATTCTCGGAAGTTTTTGGTGATGCCCTCGTAGTCAATCTTCTGCTGAATCAAGCTCTTTATTTTCTCTCCATATTCAGCAAGTGAAAAAGCGTCTATGTCGTCAATTTGGAATTCTTTTACGAATGCCAAATAAAAACTAGTAATCCACTCAAATTTGCGTAGATATTCCATCAGGAATGGATCGGGTGAAAGAATCTCAAACAACATCTTTAGTCGGCTGTATTTATCCTTGAAGTATTGCTGTTTGCTCTGGTTTTCAATAAATATCTTCAAACATCGGCGTAGGTTATCTATTGATGGATCTTCGATATTAACCCCGACAAATAATTCCATTATTTCGCCAATAACTTTTGAGAACTCTTCTTTAAGACGGTTGATATCTACCATGGCACTATCAACTACACTCTCGTCAAAATTAAGAGCGTCGTAGAGATTTTTAGTTACACCATAGTAATCAATAATCTTTCCACATCCTTTATTTGGGAATACTCGGTTTGTACGGGCGATTGCTTGAAGTAGGTTATGATCGCGAAGCGGTTTATCCAAATACATTACTTGTTCAACTGGTGCATCAAAACCAGTCAAAAGCATGTCGCACACAAGTAAGAATTTAAGCGGATGATTTGGATCTTTGAACTGCTCAATAATTTTTTCTCGCTTCTGTTTATTTGTATTGTATTTTTTAAGATCATCGCTTTCACTATTTGGATCGCCAGGAGAATAGACAACCTCAGACCATTCAGCTGGAACCAGCTTATCAAAAAGCTGTTTATATTTAGCCGTAGCCTCGCGGTCATAACAAACAACCTGTGCCTTGAATCCGTTTGGTAAGACATAAAGCTTGTAGTGCTCAATAATATCTTGAGCAACCGCTTCCATTCTTTTATCCAATTTAACAAGAGCCTCTTTCTTTCCGTATTTTTTAGTAAGCAGTTCTTTTTGCTTGTCATTCAAATCAACAGTGAGTTCATTAAATTGCTGATCAACTTTTTCCTCATCAATAAAGAATTTAGAAAGACGAGCCTCGTATGTAACTGGTAAAGTAGCGCCATCATCAATGGCTTGCTGGATTGAATAGTAATCAAGATATCGTTCACCCTCTTCGCCAAAGTTTCTATGAGTATTCAGCGTTAATTTATCAATTGGCGTTCCAGTGAATCCGAAAAAGAAAGCATCTTTAAAAGCATTGCGCATCTTTATCGCTGATATACCTTCATTGTCTCGGTGAGCTTCGTCAGAAAGAACAATAACGTTACCATCAATATTTTCTATCTCTTCCAACTCGCTGAATTTTTGAATAGTTGAGATAAAGATACCTCTATCAGCTCCTTTAATTTTCTTTTCAAGGTCTTTGCGCGATTCAACTCTTACAAGATTTTGTCCGCCCCAGCTTTCAAATTCTTCGTACACTTGATCATCAAGATCAATACGATCAATCAAAATAAATACCTTAGGATTTTTTAGTTCGGGATTATAGCGAAGTTTCCAAGCTGTGAAAAACATAGTAAGAGTCTTACCAGATCCTTGAGTATGCCAAATCAAACCTTTCTTTCTCTCGCCATCTTGAACGCGAGCCACGATTTTATTGGCCGCGTAAAATTGTTGGTATCTGGTAATTTTCTTAGTGACTCCGTCTTTCTTTTTTTCAAAAACAATAAAGTTTTTAATGAGGTCAAGAATCTGCTTTTGATCAAGTAAAAAGAAAAGTGTTGAATCAAGCTCGTCTTCAAAAGTTTTCTTTTCCACTTGTGGATCTTCACGCCACGCAAGGAAGTACTGCTTTGGGGAATAAGTTGCTCCGTAGACTGTTTTAAGGCCATCGGTGGCGATATTAAGGCAGTTAGGCAAGAAAAGCTTTGGTGCGACTTTCTCGTATCTCTTTAACTGATCAATGGCGTTTTCAAAACTGACACTACTTGAAGCGGTAGGACTTTTAGCTTCTATATCACAAACCGGCAAGCCATTAAGGAAAATCATCACATCAGGGCGGATGTTTTCAGTTGCTCCCTCAAAATAGAATTGATTAGTAACGACAAAATGATTATTTTCAGGATTATCAAAATCAACAATCTTATAATCGCGGAAGTTACCAGTATTTGGATCTTTCAAATTGATACCATTTCGCATCGCGAGTAGAGATGCTTCGTTTGTATCTGATTTTTTAACTTCTCTCACAACGCTTTGTGCTACAGCATCGTCAATATTGTTAATTTTCTTTACCGCTTCCAAAAGATGAGAAGTGATAATATACTCAGTTTCAAAAGAACGGAGTTTAGAAAATTCTTCCGCAGGAATATATTCATAGCCGAGTTTTTCTCGTATGAATTTTATGATGTGATATTCAATTGTGTATTGTTCGTTAAATTTCATATTATTATTTTGTTCTGACTTTTCCGCTCAAAAGATCCGACACTAATCCCTTCTTAAGTCTTAAAAAATTTTCTTTTAAGAGTAAATTTTTTGTAATTCTTTCATCAATAGAAGCAAGAGCGGTGGCAATTTTCTTTTGTAAATTTAGGGGTGGTACTGGTATTTTAAAGTTTTTAATTAGCTTTAAATTTAAACCTGTACGACCCTCTCCACCGCTAATATTTCTCAGTTCCTGATAGCGATTTTCGAGGTTATAAAATAAAAATTCGTTAAAAACTGATTCTTTATCGGTAATAATCCCGGCTAATGATTGATTGCACGTTGTCTCTATTTCTAATATTGCCACTTTCCCACGTGTCTTACCTTGTCCAGCCAAAGCAACCATAACGGTTCCTATTGGTAAAATGGTTGCATTGGATCCCTCGAGTCCTTTTTGAGTAATTTTCTTTTCTGTATTCTTAACTCTTCGCAAATTAACCTCACCAGAAGACATCCAATTAATTGATCCATTCCAAAATTCTTTTGTTGACGTTCTTGGCGTCCCTCCAGTCAAAACAGTTGCTATTTCATTTATTTTTTTATAAGGCCAATTACCCTCGAACAAAGACTGCATTAAACCAGTTTTTAATTTTTCGTCCGTATTTATAATATTTTCAATAATATTAATTTCCTCATCAATAGACGACAAGATACCCGCAATCTTTTTCTGTTCTTTAATAGGAGGAACAACAATAGATAGTTCTTGGTATTGCGAAATATAATGACGTTTATGATTTGCGATTTGAAAATTCATTAATTTCATTAACTCATAGATAAATTTGAGTTCAGTTTCAGTATTTTTTGTTTTTAATATTTTAATTGCCGAAGACTTAACTTTAAAAGGAAAATCAACATATTTACTGTCAGTAGTAAAATCATCGAAAATAATTACAGGTGTGTCTGTATATACACCCTCAGTTTCGTTTGTATAACCCAAAATAAAAGATTTATTAGCTGTCAGAACAGCTGTTTCACCAGTAGGAGTATAACTTGAGCTTTCAACTATATATTTTGTTGGTTGCTCAAAGTCGAGAACATCTTTAATTTTCTTTATGTCCCAATCTTTTGGAATATTTTGTAATAAATTAACTTTCATAGTAATGGACTACTGTGGTCTTTTTAGCCTTAAATTTTCTGGTAAAAACCAATCTATTTCTTCGTCGGACCATGTAAAATCTTCTCCAGAGACTACTCCGCGTTTATTTAATCTTTTTTGTGCTTCTGCATATTCTTTATTTCCTGTCTGGGGCGCTAAATCAGAAATTATTTGATATTCTCGTTGCAATAAATCTCTTCGACTAACAATCTCACTCGTCTGGATAGCTTCATTCATAACATCAGTAATAAGAGATCTGTAAGCGTCTCGTAAACCCATATATTTTAATGCCGAGTTTTTGTGCATTATCACTTTCTGTTCAAAATTAAAAGAAAGCTGAATAATCAAAAATATAATCTCAGCAGCTGTAATACCAGCACCGATAAAAGAAAAAATTAAATTATTTGGATTTGCGGCCTGAATAATTAATAAAATAAGAACAATCGAAACTAGTATTATATTTATTATTTTAATAATAAATACATTTTTTTCTTGGTTTTCAGATGCAACCTCTTGGACTTTATGTGTAAAAACTGTACTTGCAAATGACTGTCTGATAATTGAAAGGTTTTTTATGTCCATATAATTAAAATTTAGTCCCATAAATTTCTCTCCACTTGCCATTGGCCGAAGCTGGCATTTCCCTTTGCTCATAATCAATAGCTTCTTCTGAGATATTAAATCCACGTAAGGCCTTGTATTGGAAATCGCCTTTTTTATAAACATATTGACCGCTACCAACCGCTAACCAATAGGTTTTATTTTCGTCCTGATTTTTTAAGTATTCAAAAAAGTCGCGAGTCATATAATCATAATATAAATATGATTCATTTCTGTGAGCCCATTGTTTTATAAATTGATAGGCTAATGTATCAATTAGCAAGCCGCCCATGGGGACATCCCATTTATCTTTCCACGCCCTTGCCATTCTACAAAGATTTTTTAAATTTCCATTACATAAGTCATTTGTCTTTTTTATTTCCTCAATTTCAGGTTTTGGATTTGTAGTTTTCCAACTCCCACCATTATTAGAATCTGGATAAGTGTAGCTTCCATCTTTATTTATAAAACAAGGTAAAATTTCAAAATTCACGCCGTCGTCAAATTTAATTCCAATAATCTGCCCATCACTACTTATATGAGTGGTGCTATAGGTATTTCTTAAAGAGTCTCGAACTTCAGCAAGAAGTGCTGACTGACCATTCCCCGAATGACCATTTATTCTTTCATAAACAGAGTATGGTAACTGAAATAATACATCTATATCGCTAACATGGATATCTGTATCGCGGCCATAAGATCCAACATATAAACTATGTGATGTATCTGATTCAGTATCCCAAAAATCTTTGTTAAGTTGTTTGGTGATTCTTTTGTAGCGATAAGAGATATCACCAGCAACACTTGCTGTTATGCGGATGTTTGAACAAAAATTTTGAAATTTAGTTGATACACTCATAATTTTAATAATTCAGTTCATCTAAGTATCTCTCGACCAATGCGTCTGATTTCGCCAAATCTTTTTTGAGAGAAATAATATCATTTCTTACAGTTTTAACGTCAATCAATTCATCTTCTTCGGATGAGTCAATAAAATCACGGATATTTAAGCTGTATCCCTTATCTTCAATCTCTTTAAGTGAAACAATACGAGCATATTTTTCAATATCAGAATAACCATCGTATGCTTTTACGATTTTGTTTATATCTTGCGGTCGGAGGGAATTTTGATTTTTACCCTCAAGAAAATCTTTCTCGGCATCAATAATCAACACCTTATTTTTCTTATTTTCAGGCTTGTTTTTATTGAAAATTAAAATAGCCGCTGGGATGCCTGTGCCATAAAAAAGCTTTGGTGGTAAAGCAATGACTGCTTCAATTAGATCATTCTTAAGTATTTGTTCACGAATTCGTGCTTCAGCGTTAGGCCTGGTCAGAACGCCATGAGGAAGCACGATGCCAGCCCGGCCGTTTACATTCATTGATTTAATGATATGTAAAACAAAAGCATAGTCGGCATTTTTTTCTGGAGGCATATCGTAACCCTCAAGTCGTCCATATTTATTTGTTCTGAAAATTTCTGATTCCCAATCCTTAATTGAGTAGGGCGGATTTGCTACGCAGATGTCGAATGTTTGCAGATTGCCGTTTTGTGTCAAAAATTGAGGATTTGCAATAGTGTCACCACGTCGAATATCGGCGCTATCAAGACCGTGCAAAAACATATTAATTTTTGCAATAGCAAAAGTGCTGATGTTTAATTCCTGACCATAAAGATAAAGCGTCTTGGCAATCTTTTCGCCAGATTTTTGTTTTAGATAGTCATATGCCTCAAGTAGGAAACCTCCTGATCCAGCGGTTGGATCATAAATATGGTCTTTTTGATGTGGCTTTAAAATTCCAATAATGACTTTTTCAACTTCACGAGGCGTGTAGAATTCTCCGCCTTTTTTCCCTGCGTCTGCCGCAAATTGTTTGATAAGATATTCGTATGCATCACCTAAGAGGTCTGAACTAATGTAAGTATTACCAAAATTATATTGAGAAAAGTGATTTATGAGTCTTTGGAGTGTTTCGTTCGGAAAACGATCTCTATTTGAGAAATCAAGATCGTCAAAAATTCTGTCCAACTTCGGACTATTGGCATTAGCAAGCTTTTCAAAAATGTCATTTAACTTTTGACCGATGCTTTCTGCTTGTTCAGTAACAACTGCCCATTTGCAATCTTTTGGAACTTGAAAGCGGTGATTGTAATCAGCGCCAGCAATTGTCTTGTCGTTATATTCTTTCATTACCGACTCATATTCTTCATCCCACACATCACTCATTCGTTTATAAAATAATAGGCCGAAGATATATTTTTTATAATCAGAGCTGTCGATTTTCCCTCGGAGAATATCGGCGCTCTTCCAAAGGAAAGCTTCAAGCTGAGGTAAAGTAAGTTTACTGCCCATTTTGTCCACGATGGCTTGAATATCTTGTGGGCGATATTTGCGATCCTTACGTGGGCCAACCCTAAGGGGGACAAGGGTGCCATCCTTTTCCCAGTTTCTTAAAGTATCTTGGTGAATGCTAAAAATCTCTGCCACCTGACCGATGGAGAGTAACTCTGGCATTCCTTTGAGTTTTTCTTTTATGTCTTTTCTCATATAGTTTAATATCAGTCTATCATGCTCTAAAAATAATGTCAAGTGTTCATAGGTTTTCATAGGTTAAAATAATATAAAATGTTTATTATTAGCCAAATATTATATACTCTTATCGTTTGATAATTTTATACTCATATCCATATAAACTAATCTACTTCTTAAATTACCCAGCAACTCCCGCTTTTCAACAATACTCCCTTCTTTTAATAGATATTTAGCGTAAGTGCGGATATCGACTTCTTTCTTTTTCAGATCCGACTTCTCCTTGCCGAATAGCACTCCTTGGAATTTATTAAATCTTTCAATTTCATCTTCGAACTTGGCTTTTACGCCTAGCTCGTTTAAATCAACTTCATCTATTATTTTTATTAGTTCATTAATTAAATCCTTTTCCTGGATGTATTTATTTTTGCACCATTTATCTTTGGCCCGGCAACAACCGTAATAGACATATTTAACCGCGGTTCCGTCTTTTAGCGTTTTGTATTTTTCTTCTCCACTAATAGTGGAGCCACATAAACCGCAGGTTATAAGTTTAGTGAAGGCGAATTCTTTACAGCCCTTAACTATCTGATCTCGCTTTATCTGTGTTTGCGCTTTTTCAAACAGTTCTTTTGTGATCAACGGTTTATGTATGCCCTGATAAAAATTGCCGCTATCTTTTGGGTATTCAAAAGTACCATAATAGAAGGTACTATCTAAGAGTCTAAAAATTCCGCTTAAGCTCAGAGTCTTATTACCTCTGGTATGGAAATTTAGATCATATCTTAACCAGTGGTATATTTTTCTACCGCTGGCTTTTTCATAAGCAACTTTTTCAAATATTTGTTTAATAATTGGCGCGCGGACAGGATCCGGTAAAACCTGTCCTTTTTTATCCATACGATTCTGATTCATATATCCGATTGGGGCCAGCGTCGGCCAGAATCCCATTTCCACCCTAGCTCGAAGACCTCGCTTTACGTTAACGCCACGATTATCATTTTCCAGCTTGGCCTGTGATCCTAAAATCATGAGCAGAAATTTTTCATTTGGGTTATTAGAAAATTTTTGTCCATATGTTCTAATTTCTAATAATAGTTTTTGGTCCATCAAATCCACTATGGCTCCGAGGTCGCCGGCATTCCTGGCGATTCGGTCTGGCGCCCAGGTTAAGATTCCATTGAATAATCCTTTTCGAATATCGTTTACAATTTCATTAAAAACTTTTCTCTGGCCGGTATCCTTAGCTGAATGAGATTCTCTTCTAATCTCGGCTACATTCAAATTTTCTCTTTCGGCAAGTTGAAGCATCTCCTTAACTTGTGAATCAATGGAAAGGACTTGTCGTTCCTCCGATTCGGTTGATTTTCTCGCGTAAAGGACATAGTTAATGGAAGGCACCCCGATTATCTCCGGGGTCCCTCGATTTTGCCTCAAGGTTGTTGTTTGGGGCATCAATGTGGTGGTGTCTTGTTTCATAATTTTTTCCTTTATTTATTACTTATAACCACATTGATGACGCTAGGTTCTCGGGGCGTCCAGACCCCCTAAAGTAGATAAACTGTAGGTAACTTTAGCTTTACTTCCGGTTTGTTTTAAGCTATATTTTAAGTGCTAAACAGTAAAAATTTATAATTAATTTCACATAACGACGTTTACTGTAGTGGAAACAAACAAAGTTATGGAAAAAATATTTAGCTACAATTTAATATTATTAGCAGCTTTTTTATTTATAGTTCCAATAACTGTTTATGCCACTTCCGGCGCGTGTTCTTATCATCTCGGTGTAAATTGCAACGCTGGCGCGGATTATGACGGAAGCGCAATTTGCAATGACGGCTGGCGAGATAGTTTGGTTAGTTTTAGTAACACCGATGAATGTAAAAAATCAAATGCTTGTCCAATTAGCCAAGCAAGTAATTTAGCCTATTTTGTAGTTATCGCCTATGTTGACACCGGAAAAATTGATACAAGTTTATTAATTTCAACAAAAGAACTTTTAAATTCAGAAATTGTAAAAACAAAGAATTCTTTAAACTCATTAAATCAATCAATAATAGAAGTTCAAGACAACAATGATCGGCTTAAATTGTTAGGAATTTATTCGCCCACCTTGGAATGTTATTCATTACGCATCGAAGAAGCAAAATCATATTTGTCCGCGTTAGATAAAATTTCTGAAGCAATTAAAAATGAAGCCGATGAAGTTTCGCAACCTATTTCGGCGATTCAATCTAAAAAAGTTGTAAGTGCGACTAATATAAAATCCAAAGTTGAAGAAATGAAAAACACGGCCTCAACAACCGTGCCATCTTCTTCACCTGTTATTGTCGCTACCTCCTCCCCAGTTATTGCCACATCATCTCTGGAGATACAAACAGAGAAAGACACTTTAATAAATGGAAGCTCTACCATTCCACAACAGAAAAATAATCAAAGTTTTTTCAATAAAATAAACAACTTTTTTCAGAAAATAACAAACTTTTTCAAGAAATTTAAATTTTGGAAATAAGTAACTATATGGACGAAATCAAGACTAAAAAATAATTATAATTATTTAATAAAAATTTATGCTAAAAAAACAAACTATTCAAATCTGCTTCCTGCTATTCATTTTTTATCTCTATCTGTTTTTTCTAGGTAATTTACTTATTTTTTATTTATTTAGTATTTTGCTTTTGTCTGCTTTATATATTTTCTATAATAATAAAAATCATAAATTCGGAAAATATTTAAGAATTATTTTGTATTTTATTTTATTATATTTTGTTTACAACTTTCTCTATTATTTGCCAATCAACGTTCATGTTCTACAACTATACGGCAACAATTCGATTGAGATTATACAAAGGTTATTTTTCGATTGCTTTTGGGGGTTATTATATATTTTAATAATTTCAGCAGTATTAATTTTTAATAAGCCAACTAATCCTATAAAATTTAATATCTGGAAATTTCAATTTAGTATATAAAATAACAAGGAGTATATCGCCTAAAAGAATCATAACCTCTGTTTATAAGGTACGACAAAAAGGCTAAAATAAACTTAGCCTATTTGTTTGACCAAAATTTAGTTGAATTTGCTAAGTATTCTTGCTAGTTCTCTGTTTGATAACTCTATAGTCGGTGCGCTGATCACATATTTTCCTAAATGAACAGCCGTTTTGCTTCGGCTGTTTTTTTTGTCCGCAGGGTTTTGTCCGGACTCATCAAGCAATTCACCAATACAGGTAATCTCCTTATAAATCTTTAAAAGATATTCTTTTTCCCAAACTGTTTCGTCTACGATGCTTTTCTTAAGTTGTTCAACGTCTTCTTTTGTGAATTTTTCCGGCCAGAGAATCTGATCTAAATCATCAAGTAAGGGATAGGCTCTAAATATGCCAGGCATTTTTCCACTCTTAATATTTTCTCTGATACGCATAATGAAAGAATCCTCGTCTAATAAGTTTCCCAGAATTACAATCGTAGTGCTAGAATCTCCGGCCGGCATGACCTCGGTTTCAAACCATTTATACGTGGCATTTCGGTTTCGCTCGAATTGGATTGACCAGCTGTCTTCAATATCGTCCAAGATAATCAAACCTATTCTATGCTGACCATGGCGCATACCCCGGATACTTTGCCCATTGTAGATGAACATTATTTTGGCATTGAAATTTTTGAGTAGCACGGAATAAGGATCTTGGCCGACCTCGAAGGGTCCGAGGTCGGCTCTTAAGCGGTCATTATTCTTTAACTCATTAATGATGCTGGAAAAATGTCCTTCGGCTTGATTCTGAGTTTGACTGGCAATAACTAGAAATTTCTTTTGAAATTTCCCCAAGACTGACCATAGCGCATAAGACAGATTCATAATCGTTGATTTGCCTGAACCGCGGAAAGCCATGATGGTAAGAAGCCGAAGATCGTCTCTCTGCGTAAGCTCGAACATTTCCCGATGGAACAAGGCCGGAGGATAAAAGGAATAGTGAGGGAAATAAATATTAAAGAACCAAAGATGATTTTCTCGACTGATAGCGGCGCGAACCTTTTTATCTTGAGCAATTCTGTCCATTAATTTTTGATCTGTTAATAATTTATTCTTTATCATATTTTTTATTATCCGTGACTTTTTGATCAATCAATAGAGAAGATCGGCGCAGAGCTTCTTGCACTGTCGCTGTTTGCTCAGGCGTTAATTCTTCCGATTGTTGAAGTCGGGAAATTATTTCTAGCCGATTAGTATAAGTCGGATGATGATGCTTAAGCCAATAAACAATAGCTGAAAAATTTTTATCTCTAACGGCTGAAATTAGTTGAGATTCAGCCATGTCGTTAATTAGTAAATAACCTTCAATAATGGCGGTGTCAGCTGCTTTGGCAAAGTTTGAATTAGTCTGGCGCCAACGATAATAGGTAGCTCGGCTTAAACCAATCTTTTCGCAGGCGATTTGGATAATCGGAGTCTTTTTTAACTGCTCAAGCAGCATTTGCTTTTCTTTATTTGCCTTCATATTTTTTCGCTTTAAGGTTGGTTAAATTTTCCCAGCGTTTTCTAATTACCTCGGCATAGATCGGCGATTTTTCCATTAGAAAACAGCGTCGATTCATTTTCTGGGCGGCAATTAATGTTGATCCGCTTCCACCGAATGGTTCGACGATAATCGCATCGCGTTTTGTTAGGACTTTAATATAAGGAATTAAAATTTCCAAAGGTTTAGTGCCGAAAACAACTCCTTGGCCGGAATTCTTTTTATCCGCTGATTTATACTCAATGAAATCTGTCGGACAATATTTTTTTCCTTTTTTATACGATTCCCACTGCGGTTTTCCGCTAGTAGCGTAAAGCGCGGTTTCATATTCATTTTGCAGAAGCTCGTCTTCGGGCTTGATGTTAAAATTGATGTTGCCCGATTGTCCGACCATGGCAATATCGTGCTTGTTGAAAAATTTATATTTGGCCGCGAATCCCTGGACTCGATTAGGAAGATGCCAAACTATCATATTTTTTACTTTCCAATATTTTTCCATTTCACCCCAAATAGTCCTTATATTTTTCCAGTTTTCGTAAACGATAATGGAAAAATCAGGCTGAGCGATTTTAGAGATGTTCGCCATCCAGCTTTCGGTAAAGTTGGGTGGCAACACGTCAGTTTCTAAATACCGCCGATCGCGCTTGTAACCAAAGCCCGTGATCGCCTGGCCATTTTTCTTTTTCCCCTTAAGATAATCTAAAAGGTAGGGTGGGTCTGTACAGCACATGTCGGCTTTTACGCCATCCATAAGTTTGAGCATCTCAGCCTCAACTGTCGAGTCGCCGCACATCAAGCGATTATTTCCTAATTGCCAGATATCTCCTTTTTTAATTTCAATCTTATTAATATTTAATTTTTTTAGCTCTTTAGCCAAATCAAATATTTCCGGGCTTTCGTCAATGCCAAAAACATTATCTAGTTCTTCGCTGGAAAATCCGATGTCGGAAAGTAGGGAATTGCCAAAACCAGCCAGCATAGCCCAATCGAATTCTCCCAAATTTTTATTAAGTCGGAGATTCAACTCTTTTTCTTTTTCCAGATCGTCAATACAGAGATAGACCGCCGGCACTTCCGTATATCCCAGCTCTTTAGCTATGGCCAGGCGAAAATGTCCGCCGATAACCACACCCTCCCGGCCTTTGGCAGAATTAACCAGCAACGGATCAATTAATCCGAATCGACTAAGGCTTTGTTTTAATTGCTTTTTTGCCTCATTATCCCATTGGCGCGGATTGTATTCTGAGGGTCGTAAGGAGTTAATCGGAACATAAACGATATTAAGCTTGTTTTTAGTTGTCATACTGTTGTAATTAAATTTATAAATAAAAAAGAACGCTATTTAAGCGTTCTTGATTTTGCTGTCTGAGCAAATTCCAAAAACACTTAAATAAATAAGTGATTTTGGAAACTGCGCAGACGACTGAATATTGATTTCGCCCTACGAGCTGTTTAACGGCAGCAAGAGAGCCGATGAGCAATTTCAATAATTCAGACTTTCGTTTCAAAATACCAGTTACGGCATGTTAACTATTAGTTGCAAATTTCAATCGTTTCCCTTATATAGAATAAGCATCTAATAATCCTGGTATTTTCCCCTCGCAGATCTCTCCCCGAGAGGCAGTTGATTAATTTTTAATGTATCTACTTATATAATAGCACCTTATCTGAAAAAGTCAATGATTTGTTATATAAAATGCAAATTTTCCATTCAGAATAAAAAAAATTTAACGTAATCTAAAGGTAGGCAAGGGTATCTTTTTGGCTGGGTGATTATTATAATGCCAAATAATATGTCGCTATCTAAAATGGTAAATAAAAAACCCCGCTTATAGCTTAAGCAGGGTTTGGTAAATCAAAAATTTGGAATTATTGAATCACGAATCCTTGTGGCCAGTGAACCAGAGTAAAACCACACTTAGGACAGGCGCATCTGGACATAGTATTACTTAATTCAATTTTTCCATCGGAGAAAATACCCTCCCAGTCGCAAACTGTACATTCTACCTTTTCATTAGGCTCGCCAATGTAGGGGCGGAAAAGTTCGAGAACATCAACTGGAAATGGTGTTTTTGCCCACGATGTTACCTCAAATCCTTCTTGGTCGCCGGTAATCAAAAGGCCCTTCTCACCGCCAATTTCAATTTGCTCGATTCCGCCTTTTCGTTTTGTTCCAGGTCTGAGTTTGATGGTTAATTCATTAACCATATATACCCCGGATGGTTTTCTATATCCAAGATGAGTTTGGATATCAACAAAACGAAGATTTTTAATAGGCACATTTTCTTGTGTACAAATTTCTTTGATAATACTTTCAGCCGCATTGATAGTGCTTGTGCCTCTTTCGGTGCCGGAAAAATAGCAAACATTTCCGATAATGGCATATACAACTTTGTGAAATTCCGGACAGCCTGGAAACGGATAACCCCAACATCGATATTTTGTTTCTTTTAACATTTTGCTCCTCCTTATAAGCTATGTTTAATGTTCGATTTATCTTAAAATAAGATTTTTCAATATACTACATTTTTAATGATATGTCAATAGTAAATAAATTTTTATCAAATAATTCTAGTCTATTTATCTATTGAACGATAATAAATGAGACAGTTCCAAAACCACCTTTTAGTGTCTCATTTGTCTCATTTACTATTATAAGACCCCGACCCGAACACCTAAAATCAATCCTCAAAACTAGTTTCAAAAACCCTTGTAAACATTACATACCGGGGGCACTTAACCCGAGTAGCCCGCAGTTTAGAAAACAGAGCTTATAGCTCTGTTTTTATTTTATAAAAAAACCGCTTACGAATAAGTAAGCGGTTATTGCAGAATGTTATTTTCTTTGCTTCCTTTTTTTGTGATGACGTTTTTTTGATTCAGATTTTTGTCATGACCATTTCTTGCCATAGACCTCCTCCTGGTTAATCTGTAGTTTATGGAGCAAAAAGTTATTTTTGCTTTATATCTTCCTGCATGGTTGTCTCTGGATAAGGGCCAGGACAACCTTGGCATTTTTCAACAAAGCCATCGCAAGGAGGCTTGGTTTGTCCATTTTAAAATTCGTCTTCTTTGTTCACAATAATAAAACTCCTTAGCTTAGACATGTTTATATCATAAAGGATTTTAAAAATTTGTAAAATTATTAAATCTCTGCTAAATTCAAGAAGTAGTTTAATATTTATAAATATGTCTTTATCTATTGGTATTGTTGGTTTGCCAAATGTCGGTAAATCCACTTTGTTTAACGCTTTAACTAAGAAAAAAGTTGAAGCTTCAAATTATCCTTTTTGCACCATCGATCCTAACGTTGGTGTGGTTAAAGTTCCTGATGAAAGATTGGAAAAATTAGCGGCTATCTCAAAACCAAAAAAAATTATTCCGACTTATATTGAATTTGTAGATATTGCCGGTTTAGTTAAAGGCGCGTCTAAAGGCGAAGGTTTAGGTAATCAATTTTTATCTCATATCCGCGAATGCGACGCTATCTGCGAAGTAGTGCGCGAATTTAAAGATGATAATATTATTCATGTTAATGGTAAGATTGATCCTGAAGGCGATCGGGAGACAATTAATTTAGAATTAATTTTTGCTGATTTAGCTACGGTTGATAAAAGATTAGATAAAGTTGCGCGAGAAGCTAAAAGCGGCAATAAAGAAGCTATTTTTTTAAAGGGTTTATTGGAAAAATTAAAAACGCAACTTGAAGCCGGTAGGGCCGCGCGTGAACTTAAATTTACTGACGATGAAAATAAAGAAGTAAAAAATTTAGG